>NZ_FNTX01000002.1:2227947-2546226 GCF_900105765.1 Ruania alba | reverse complement strand
GCGACCGCACCTGGTGTTCTTCCTGCACGACGAGGTGATCGTGCACGCGCCGGAGCCCGTGGCCGAACATGTTGCCGAGGAGGTGCGGGCGAGCGCCACCGAGGCCGGCCGGTTGTTGTTCGGCCGGACCCCGGTGGCATTCCCGCTGGACGTGGCGATCGTCGAGAACTACGGCGACGCCGACTAAGGAGTTCCGGGAACAGCCAGGCTCGCCTGGGCAAGGAGCCCATCGAGACCGCGAACCGTCGATTCCGCATTCCCGATCAGCAAGGGACTGCCCGTGCCGCCGAGCAGCACATGAGCAGGTACCGCGTCTCCTTGCGACTGATAGCTCACCTCCTGACCGTCCACGAAGATCCGGAACTCCCGATCGCCGGACTCACCCGCCGAGTACGTCAACCGGACGTTGACCCAGGTCTCGAGCGGGAGCATCCCCGGGTTTGACGTACACCCGTACCGCGCACCAGTGGCGCTGTGCGCGCGAACACGCAGGCTGCCGTCGTCGTAGATCCACAGCTGCGCCCCCTCGCCCTTCGCCATGATCCGCGGCAGAGTCGTGCGCCTGTGCTGAAAGATCATGGCCTCGAAGGCAAAGCCCGCCGACAGGTCCACGTCGGCCGTCTCCGGCACTGACACCGGCAGTCCGCGAGGCTCAAGTGACAGGACGGTGGCCTCGCCGCCCGGGAGATCGGCGCTCACCCATGCGGGCTCCCCCGGCTCCTCGTCAGTGCTCTGGCCCAGGACTGCGAGCGTTCCGTTGTCCGACCCCGCCACACTCTGCGCGGGATCCTGGTCCCGGAAGTCCCAGGCATCCGCAAACGGCTGCAGCACCGTCCAATCCAGGTGGACTTCATAGCGGACCCGCGGCGAGCCGGGCGCAATCAGATCGATTCGTGAGGTCCCGGGGACCGAACTGGCCTGCCGCACGTTGACACGAGTCCGAGCATCATCGGCGCGTGCCTCGAGCACCGGCTGCCCCACGGCGTCGGCGACGATCCCGCGCAGGTCGTACGTGAACACCTCGGGAACGAAGCCGGTCAACGGTTCCCCGTCGATCGTCAGGTCAGCAAGCATGGGCACCTCACGCTTGGACGCCGGGATCGCCCACTGCGCCAATGGCTCGATCTCATCCAGATCGGTGCCGGCCGGTACCTCTTCCCAGTGCCGCAGCGGCGTGAACACCACAGCCAACTGCAGATCCGTCACACCTGATGCCTCGATGGTGAGCTTCTGCACGCCGGTGTTGGGATTCTGACCTTCCGGATCAGGCGATGACGGGAGCGGAGTCGCCGGGCGCACCGAGAAACGCACACCCTCGGCCGGTTCGACGATCTGGACCGCGACCCGGTCATCACCAACGCTCAGCACCGCCGACAAGCCGTCGGCCGCCACGTCGACCTCAGCCTCGGTGTGCATGAACCACCACACCTCGGCCGGCTCTGAGGCCTGCAACTCGTCCCGGACCACCAACTGTCGCCGATGGTCCCTCAGGGAGACTCCCCGGCGCCAGCTGGTGACCCCACGGTTCGCGTACGCCGCCGTCAGATCGGCGATGGCGAACGCGCTCAGCGGGCCGAACCCGTGCTCCACGATGTCGGCTTTCGCCATCGGATCCTGCTCGGGACCCGCACCGGGGTTGACCACCAGCGTGTTGTTTCCCTCCGCCCGCTTGCGGTAATAGGTCCAGCGCGAGCCGTCGCGTCGATTGTTGTAGCCGGGAAGGCTGTAGTCGTCCTTCCCGAGATCCGAGGCCCAGCGATGCCCCAACGCATCGAAGACGAAGGTGCCCAGGTCCAGATCGGCGTGACTGGTGTCATTGAAACCTCCCTTGAATCCCGCAAAGGTGGTCAATGGCTGTTCCCATGCTGCTCGCAGTGTCACCGCTTCGCGTGCGGAACAACTTGTCGAACGGCAAATCCTGCTCGATGGGGTTCTTGTCCTCGACCTCCGGATCGAAGTAGAGCAACTTACGCTCGGGCTGACCGACTGGTCGAGATTCCCCCACCACGAGAATGACGGCTTCTCATACGGCTCGCCATCCAGAACATCTCCGGAATATACGGGCGCCCCACGAGGTCAGTGTCATAATAGTTGAAGTTCATCCCCAGCGGGCTGGTCATGTAGATCGGGAAGTATCCCGTCTCACTGAAGCCGGGCGAGTCGGACAGGCCGAAGCTTGTGCCGACCGCGGACTCAAAGGCCCTGAGGTAGGACACCCAATAGCGCATGGTGTATCCCAATAGCCCATCCCTTCCGGCCAGGCCCCATCGGGAGCGAACTCAGCAGCGGCAATGGCCACAGAGTCGAGACTGCTACGCAGGACCTCTTCGGCCACCTCAGGTTCCTCGTCGCCGATCGCCAGAGCCCCCGCAGCCATGCCGGCATTGCCCACGAAGTTCCAGTTGCCCGTCACCGTTGACCATGGCGGGCTGTTGCCGTGCCGGTCCGAGTCGCGATACTCCACCAGCCCTTGCTTGAGCCCCAGCTCAACGATCGCACCACGAATCAGATCTCGCTGGTCATGGGAGAGGCGATGATACAGCCAGTCATATCCCATCGCACAGGCATGAGCCAATTCAGCAGTACTCAGGAAGGTGTCAGACCAGTCGGGGAAGTTGGCCACGGCTTCTAGTTCCGCTATACCCCGCTCTGCATAGCGGTCCTCTCCGGTCAGCCATGCAGCAACGACATGCGGAAGACGCTGTTGCGCACCCGCCGGCTGATCGAGAGAAGGTTTGAATCTGGGTCGTATTCTTGGGCGATTGGTTGAGAATTCGCTGGCCCAGTCCGACGAGATTCTCATACCAGTCGGCCGCTCGAGGATCGGAGTCGATCGATGCTTGAATAGAAGCGAATCCTCCCGGCCCGAGCCAGAGTCGCGGGTGTGCCGGTTGAAGCCGGTCGACGATGCTTCCCGTATCGGCGAATGCTCTGACGTGGCCGAGGCCACCTGACAGGGCCGCCGCCGCTCCAGCGAGCGCAAGCACGCTGCGCCTGGAGATATCGCGTGACGTCATGGAACGTTCCTCCTCGTTGAGCGTGGCGATCATGCGAACAAACTGGGACCCGGCGCCGACCGGCATCCACATCCGCCGACGCATCACAACCACAAAGTTCCACCCACACGGCCTCCGGGACCCCCTGTCCCACTCCTCCTCGAGTCCGATATGAGCGAAAGTCGATCAATTGGGCCCGTTCGCTCTTATATGAGCAAAATAGGGCACGCGTCGATCACCTGTCAAGGGATCGACGCGCTCCACCGACGCGCGGAATCGGGTGGCGTCTCAGGTCATGCGAACGCGGGACCTGCCCGATGTGGTCCCCGACGGCCGGAATCGCGGATCCGTCAGATGCCTGGCGGGGCCTTCAGCTATTCGTGTGACGGGATGGGCTGATCTGTTTCAGCAGAGGTGGGCGCGGGTCCGCTGGTCTCGCGGACAGAGAGCGCCGGGCCGATGGCGACGCGATGCGCCGGCCTCTCGGTGTCCGCGAGACGCGCGGCCAGCAGCTCGAACGCCGTGCGTCCGATGGCCTCGCGAGGCGGACGGATCGCGGTGAGTGCCGGGTGGTTCATGGCGGCGACCTGGTCGTCATAGGACACCACGCTCAGATCGCCGGGGATGGCGACACCGCGGTCGTCGGCATGCTGAACCAGCTGGATCGCATCGATATCGGAATGGACGAGCAGAGCGGAGGTGCCGCTGGCACGAGTGGCGTCGAGAACCTGGTCGATGACTGTGTGGTAATCGGGATCGGTCCGTGGGGGCACGGTCGCGTCCACGGCGGGCAGTGTGAGGCCGAGCCGTTCGCACGCACCGACCCAGGCGCGACGGATCGCGGAGGTGTGCGGCGAGTTCTGTGAGAGCGCGACGCCGACCTTCCGGTGCCCACGATCAGCGAGATGTCGTGCGGCCTTCTGGACGCCATGGGTGTGATCGGTGACGACGGTGTCGATACCCTCGTGCAGCTCACTCGCAGCGGCGTCACGTTCGAGCAGAACGATGGGTACGGGCGATCGGGCGAGCCAGGCGAGCATTCGCTCCCCAGTGGAACCGTCCAGCGTCGGCGCGAGTAGCAGGCCGCGCGCTCCGGCTGCGATGAGACGGTCAACATCGCCCAGCTCGTCGACGGCCCGATACTCGGACTCACGGAGCATGATGCTGAATCCGCGTTCGCGAGCGGCCGCTTCTGCGCCTCGAGCGACGTCGGGCCAGTAGAACTCGAGCGACGGGACAAGCATTCCGATCGCCCCGGCGTCGCCGGGCCGGAGGGATTCGACGTGGCGCAGCGACTGCTGAGGCTCGAGCACACGCGCCCCACCGTGAGTGCGCTGAACGAGCTGAGCGACCGCCAGTACGGTGACGTCTCGCCGGGCCGTTGCTGAGGAGATACCGAGCTCGTGCGCCAGATCGGAGACCCTGATGGTGCCCCGCCGCTCGACGAGAGCGAGCACGTCCCGCTGCCGGTCCGACAACTGTGTTCCGGAACCGCGGGGGGCATCGCCGGTGAGTGCCACGTCAGCCGCACCCTCCCCGTCTACGCTGTTGCTCCTCGACAACGGTCACCCTACTGTACACACATATGCGCTCACTATGAGCGATATTCGCTCATAGTGAGCGATGCATGTCGGCGTCAGAAGCGTGGCCCACGGCACGGGTGCCGCCATCTAAGCAAGGCGGCGCATCCACCCGTGCGGATCGGGCGCCCGCCCGTACTGCAGGTCGGTGAGATGCTGGTACAGCCACTGCGTGATCGCACCTGACTCACCGTCTGCCACCGTGAGATCAAAGTCGGTGCCCTTGAGATGGCCGACCGGGGTGACCACAGCAGCCGTGCCACAGGCGAAGATCTCAGTGATCCGCCCCGAGTCCACCTGCTCCTTGATCTCGGCCAGGGTGATCGGCCGCTCGTGCACCTCGCGACCGTCGTCGCGCAGCAACTGCAGAATCGATCGGCGGGTGACGCCCTCCAGGATCGTGCCGCTCAGCTCGGGAGTGTGCACGGCGCCGTCATCGGTCACGAGGAAGACGTTCATCCCGCCGAGTTCTTCGAGATACGTGTTGGTCGCCGCGTCGAGGAAACACACCTGTGCGCATCCGTGCTCGGCGGCCTGCTGCTGCGGGAGCAGGCTGGCGGCGTAGTTGCCACCGCACTTGGCCGCGCCCGTACCCCCGGGTCCCGCCCGGTGGTAGTCCTCGGCCACCCAGATCGACACCGGTTGGAAGCCGGACGTGAAGTACGGCCCGGAGGGGGACGCGATCAGCAGGTAGTCGACCTGCTTGGACGGGCGGACGCCGAGGAACGGCTCGGAGGCGAACATGAACGGCCGCAGGTAGAGCGAGGATCCGGACGAGTCCGGCACCCACTCCATGTCCGTACTCACCAGCGCCTCGATCGAGCCGAGGAAGTGCTCGGCGGGCAGCTCCGGCAGAGCGAGCCGGTGCGCGCTCGCGGCGAACCGGCTCGCATTGGCGTCCGGGCGGAACGCCCACACGGAACCGTCGGCGTGCCGGTAGGCCTTCAACCCCTCGAAGATCTCCTGGGCGTAGTGCAGCACCGCCGCCGCCGGGTCCAGGCTGATCGGTTCATACGCCACGACGCGCTCGTCGTGCCATCCGTTCTCGGCCGTCCAGGTGGCCCGCACCATGTGATCGGTGAAGACAGTGCCGAATGCCAGGTCGGTCAACGCCTGCTCGCGCTCCGCCAGCGATCGCGGGTGCGCGGACGGGCGGACCGTGAACGTCGGAGCGCCCGACGGACTGGATAGATCGCTGCTCATGTGATGTCCCTCATACCGTGATGTCTCCCCTGACGGTACCGCCCCGGGCACGCCGCACGCGCACGGACGGACCGGATCCTGCTCACACCAGCCGGCGCATCCAGCCGTGCACGTCCGCCGACGTACCGTACTGGATCCCGGTGAGCGTCGCATGCAGCGCACTGGTGATCGGGCCTGGTGAACCATCACCGACCGTCAGGTCGAACCCGGCACCGGCCAATCGTCCGATCGGGGTGATCACCGCCGCCGTGCCGCAGGCGAACACCTCGGTCACGGTGCCCTCGCGCAGTCCCTCCCGCACCTCGGCCAGCGGGATCGGCCGCTCGGAGACGGTGCGGCCCTGCTCACGCAACAAGTCCAGGACCGAACGCCTGGTCACCCCGGACAGAATGGTCCCGGACAGCTCCGGCGTGTGCACGGTGCCGTCGTCGGTGACCACCAGCACGTTCATGCTGCCGATCTCCTCCAGCAGGGTGTTCGTGGCGGCATCCAGGAAGCACACCTGGTCGCATCCATGCTCGGCGGCCTGCTGCTGCGGGAGCAGGCTGGCGGCGTAGTTGCCGCCGCACTTGGCCGCGCCCGTACCGCCCGGTCCCGCCCGGTGCTGGCCGTCGGCCACCCAGATGGAGACAGGCTCGAAACCACCGCCGAAGTACGAGGCCGCCGGGGAAGCGATCACCAGGTAGTCGACCTGGGCGGCGGGGCGCACCCCGAGGAAAGCCTCGGAGGCGATCATGAACGGCCGCAGGTACAGGCTGGAGCCAGGAAGGGTCGGAACCCAGTCCACGTCCGCGTTCACCAACGCGGCGATCGACGCCAAGAAGTCGTCCGTGTCGAGCTCCGGCAGGGCGAGCCGGCGGGCACTGGCGGCGAACCGTGCGGCATTCAGCGCCGGCCGGAATGCCCACACCGAACCGTCCCCGTGCCGGTAGACCTTCAAGCCTTCAAAGATCTCCTGGCCGTAGTGCAACACGGCGGCCGCAGGGTCCAGCCGCAACGGGCCGTACGCCTCCACCCGGCGGTCGGCCCACCCGGTGTCCGGTGTCCACCGGGCGCGCGCCATGTGGTCGGTGAACCGGGTGCCGAATCTCGGTGCATCGAGCACCTGCTGGCGTTGCTCAGCAGGGCACGGGGAGAGGTTCCGGTGCACGGGGTAGTGCGGGACGCCGTCGTGGGTGGCGCCGGAGCGGGGGTGCGTTGTTGTGGTCATGGGCCCTTCCACCTGGTCTTCGATTCCGATGCCCTCGCGGGCAGGTGGGGAACGGGCGCTGGGGCTGGCGGTGTCTCGCTGGCCGGGCGCCCGCTCAGCCGGCTACTCGTGCAGCGAGGGCGTCGCCGATCTCGCTGGTGGAACGTGGGCCGCTGCGCTCAGCAATGTCCGCCTCGACGGCCGCCTCGATCCGCTGGGCCTGCTCGGTGAGGCCCAGGTGATCCAGTAGCAGCCCCACCGACAGGACCGCCGCAGTCGGGTCGGCCTTCTGCTGGCCGGCGATGTCCGGGGCGGAGCCGTGCACCGGCTCGAACATCGAGGGGAAGGTCTTGTCCGGGTTCACGTTGCCGGAGGCGGCCAGCCCGATGCCACCGGTGATCGCGGCGGCCAGGTCAGTGATGATGTCACCGAAGAGGTTGTCGGTGACGATCACGTCGAACCGGGACGGGTCCGTGGTCATGAAGATGGTGGCCGCGTCCACGTGCAGGTAGTCGACGCTCACATCGGGGAACTCCGGCGCCACGGCGTCGACCGTACGGCGCCACAGGTGCCCGGCGTGGACGAGCACGTTGTGCTTGTGCACCAGGGTGAGCTTCTTGCGCGGACGCGCCTGGGCGCGGGCGAAGGCGTCCCGCACCACCCGCTCCACCCCGTGCGCGGTGTTCACGCTGACCTCGGTGGCGATCTCGTGCGGGGTGCCCACCCGCAGCGCACCTCCGTTGCCGACGTAGGGCCCCTCGGTACCCTCACGCACGACGACGAAGTCGACCTCGCCGGGGTTCGCCAACGGGCTGGGCACGCCCGGGAAGAGCTTGGAGGGGCGCAGGTTCACGTAGTGATCCAGGGCGAACCGCAGCTTCAGCAGCAGGCCACGCTCCAGCACCCCGGAGGGCACGGTCGGGTCGCCGACGGCGCCGAGCAGGATCGCGTCGTGGGTGCTGATCGCGGCGAGATCGTCGTCAGTGAGGGTCTCACCGGTGGCGTGCCAGCGGGCGGCCCCGAGCTCGAAGTCGGTGCGCTCCACGGTCACGTCGGTGCCGACCAGGACGGCATCGAGCACCTTGAGACCTTCGGCGGTCACCTCCGGACCGATTCCGTCTCCACCGACGACTGCGAGCTTGATCGTGCGTGCCATGCCTCGCAGCGTAGCGTCGGATCCCACCTGACGGACAACCAGTCTCGAATGTTGAGCGGCTGGGTCAGGTGTACTGGTGCACCTGACCGGTCGCTTCCGCCACCTGCGGGAAGACGAGGGCGATGCGCTCGAGCACCACCTCGCTCCCCTCGTCCGCACCGAGGCTCGTCCAGTACCGCCGTTGCCAGGCCTGCACGCTTTCCTCACCCTCCCCGCGGGCGTGCTGCTCGTCCACCTCCGCGAACGGCCGCACGCGCACCTCGACCGTGCGGATCAGCGCGACCGGGTGCTCGTGCCCGTCCAGCACGATGGCGAGGTCACCGACCCGGGGCAGGTCATCATCGGAAGGAAACTCAGAACGGAGCGTGCTGACGGCGGTCCGTCGCCCGTCCAGCACCGCCTCGGCCATGTCCTGAGCCACGTGGGGCTCGGGAGCGAAGGAGAACGCCGGGGGCGGCAGGGTGCTCTCCCGATGCTGGCCGATGAATGCCTCAAGCCAGGCCACTTTCCCGCGCACTCTGGCATGCTTCCAGAAGGCAGCTACCTCATCGGAGTCCATGAGCCCATTCTCGCACTCCGGCGTTCGGACCAGGCTGCGATCCGCACACCTCGGAGGAACTATGACCCAGCAGCCCTACCCTCAGCAGGCGCGCGGCGACGACCGAACCATCGCGATCCTGGCGCATCTCTCCCCCATCATCGCGATGATCGTCAGCATCGGGTTCGTCTCGATCGCCGGCCCGTTGCTCGTCTGGCTGATCTGGCGCGACCGGGGGCCGCTGGTGCGCAACGCCGCCGCCAGCTCGTTCAACTTCCACCTCACCGTCTGGGTGGCGATGGTGGTCGGCTGGATCATGGTCTTCACCGTGATCCTGCTGCCGCTCGGGCTGTTCCTGATCTTCATCCCCGGGCTGATCCAACTGATCTTCTCGATCATCGGCGCGGTGCGAGCCAGCCGCGGCGAGGTCTATTCCTACCCGTTCCAGATCCGGATCCTGCACTAACGGCTCAGAAGCCTCCGGACAGGCGCAACCCCAGCACCAGCAGGAACACGAGCCAGGAGACGATCGCCGTCCAGAGCAAGGCGGTCGCTCGAAGCACGGTGGTGCCCACGGCCGGCGGGACGAACCAGCGCGCCCGGCCGAGGTCCTCGATCCGCCCCGTCAGGTAGTCCGGGATCGTCACCACCCGCCACAGCGACCGCAGCCGCCGGAAGAACCGCAGACCACCCTTCTCCGCCAGGTTCTTCAGGCGGTCCAGCACCTCGTCGCGCATCTCCAGCAGATCCACCAACTGCACGAATTCGGCGGTGAGCGCGTCCGGGTCGTCCACGGCGCTGACGTAGCGGTGGATCCGGATCCACCACAGCACCACCACCGCCACGCCTGCTGCCACGAGCAGGAGCAGCACGATCCGCTCCCACCCGTCACCGGTGGCGGCGACCACCGCCGTGCCGAGCAGCGGGAGCACCGGAACCAGCCCGACGGCGTAGGCCGGGAACCGCAGGATGCGCACCGCGCGCCGCAGCACCGGGGCGAGCGTGCCCACCGAGGCCCGGGTGCCGCGGGAGATCAGCGTCTCGCGGGCCTCGCCAGGCTCGGACACCGGCCCGGGGACGATCTCGGCCGGCTGTTCTGCAGGGTCGGTCATAGCGCCGATCGTAGCCGCAGGGCGCCTGAGACGACTTCGGCAGTCCGACCTACCGTGGCGTGGGTAGGTCGGACTGCCGAGAGTGAGTCAGTCGAGGGTCAGCGTCCGGCACTTCCCTCGACATAGTCGGCATCCGTCTCCTTCATCCAGGAGAACATCTTCCGCAGCTCGCGACCGGTGGCCTCGATCGGGTGCTGCTCACCCTTGGCACGCAGCTCCTTGAACTCCGGGGCTCCGGCGTCCTGGTCGGCGATGAACCGCTCGGCAAAGGCACCGGACTGGATGTCCGCGAGCACCGCCTTCATGTTCTCCTTCACGTTCGGGTCGATCACCCGCGGGCCGGAGACGTAGTCGCCGTACTCGGCCGTGTCGGAGATGGACCAGCGCTGCTTCGCCAGACCACCCTCCACCATCAGGTCCACGATGAGCTTGAGCTCGTGCAGCACCTCGAAGTAGGCAACCTCCGGCTGGTAGCCGGCCTCGGTCAGGGTCTCGAAGCCGTACTGCACCAGCTGCGAAGCGCCACCGCAGAGCACGCTCTGCTCACCGAACAGGTCGGTCTCGGTCTCCTCGGTGAAGGTGGTCTTGATCCCGCCAGCGCGCAGTCCGCCGATCCCCTTGGCGTAGGAGAGGGCCAGCGGCCATGCGGAACCGGACGCATCCTGCTCGACCGCCACGATCACCGGCACGCCACGACCGTCGGCGTACTCGCGACGCACCAGGTGCCCGGGTCCCTTCGGGGCCACCATGATCACGTCCACCGACTCCTTCGGCTTGATGTAGCCGAAGCGGATGTTGAACCCGTGACCGAACACCAGCGTGGCGCCGTCGGCGAGGTTCGGGGCGATCTCGTCGGTGTACACGTGCCGCTGCACCTGGTCCGGTGCCAGCACCACGACGACGTCCGCCTCCTTGACGGCCTCGGCCACGGTGAGCACGCGCAGGCCCTCGTCCTCAGCCTTCTTCCGCGAGGCAGACCCCTCGCGCAGACCCACGCGCACGTCCACACCGGAGTCCCGCAGGTTCAGCGAGTGGGCGTGCCCCTGGCTGCCGTAGCCGACGACGGCGACCTTCTTGGCGGCGATCAGGGACAGGTCGGCGTCGTCGTCGTAGAACAGCTCAGCCACAGTGATTTCTCCTTCTAGGGTTCCTACTCGGGGATGGGGACGCCCGCTCACGCGGTGCGGTTGATGCGCTCCAGCGCACGATCGGTCATCGACTTGGCGCCACGACCGATCGCCACAGCGCCGGACTGGACGATCTCACGGATACCGTACGGCTCCAACGAGGCCAGCAGTGCCTGCAGCTTCTCCTCGCCGCCGGTGGCCTCGATGGTCACCGCCTCCGGGGTCACGTCCACGACGTGCGCCCGGAACAGTTCGACCACCTGCAGCACCGCGGTGCGGGAGGCGTCGTCGGCCTTGACCTTCACCAGCAGCAGTTCCCGCTGTACGGAGGCGTGCGGGGCGAGCTCGACGATCTTGAGGACGTTCACCAGCTTGTTCAGCTGCTTGGTGACCTGCTCCAGCGGGTTCGACTCCACATCGACCACGACGGTGATGCGAGAGATCTCCGGGTGCTCGGTGGGGCCTACGGCGAGGGAGTGGATGTTGAATGCGCGCCGGGCGAACAGGGCCGAGACTCGAGTGAGCACACCGGGCTTGTTCTCCACGAGAACGGAGAGTGTGTGTCGGGACATTTCTGGATCCTTACCCATCCTCATTCATCACGCTCGAAGTCCGGGCTGATGCCGCGGGCGTACTGGATGTCGTCGTTGCTCACGCCGGCAGCGACCATCGGCCACACCATCGCGTCCCGGCTCACCACGAAGTCGACAACCACCGGTCGGTCGTTGATCGCCTCGGCCTGGCGAATCGTCTCGTCCACGTCGGCCACCTTGTCGCACCGCAGCCCGGCACACCCGTAGGCCTCAGCGAGCTTGACGAAGTCCGGGATCCGCACGGTCTCGTGACCGGTGTTCAGATCCGTGTTCGAGTAGCGCGACTCGTAGAACAGCGTCTGCCACTGGCGCACCATGCCGAGCGAGGAATTGTTGATGATGGCGACCTTGATGGGAATGCCCTCGAGCGCGCAGGTCGCGAGCTCCTGGTTCGTCATCTGGAAGCAGCCATCGCCGTCGATCGCCCACACGGTGTCATCCGGACGGGCGACCTTGGCCCCCATCGCGGCCGGCACCGAGTAGCCCATCGTGCCCAGCCCGCCGGAGTTCAGCCAGTTCCGCGGCTTCTGATACCGGATAAACTGGGCTGCCCACATCTGGTGCTGGCCCACGCCGGCGGTGTACACGGTGTCCGGTCCGGAGATCTCGCCGAGCCGGGAGATCACGTGCTGCGGGGCGAGCAGACCATCCTCGGTGGGCGTCCAGCCGAGCGAGTAGGTCTCCCGCAGGTGGTCCAGCGTGGACCACCACGCGGCCAGGTCCGGCTTGCCGTGCTGGGCCTGCTCTCGCTCCAGCTCGGCGATCAGGTCCGCCAGCACGTCCTTGAGGTCACCGACGATCGGCACGTCCGCGAAGCGATTCTTGGAAATCTCCGCAGGATCGATGTCGGCGTGCACCACCGTGGCACCGGGGGCGAAGCTGTCCAACCGACCAGTCACCCGATCGTCGAAGCGAGCCCCCAGAGCCACCACCAGATCGGCCTTCTGCAGCGCCGCCACCGCGGCCACCGTGCCGTGCATCCCGGGCATCCCGAGGTGCTGGGGGTGGTCATCGGGCAGTGCACCACGGGCCATCAGTGTGGTGACGGCGGGGGCACCGGAGAGGTTGGTGAGGTTCAGCAGGTCCTCGGAAGCCTGGGCACGAATGGCCCCGCCCCCCACGTACAGCACCGGGCGACGCGCCGTGGCCAGCAGCCGGGCAGCTTCCTTGATCTGCTTGATGTGCGGTTTCGTGATCGGCCGGTACCCGGGGATGTCCAGGTGCGCCGGCGGCCAGGTGAACGTGGTCTCGGCCTGCATGGCACTCTTGGCGATGTCCACCAGCACGGGGCCAGGACGGCCAGTGCTGGCGATGTGGAACGCCTCGGCGATCCGGGCCGGGATCTCCGCCGGATCGGTGATGAGGAACGAGTGCTTCGTGATCGGCATCGTGATGCCGACGATGTCCGCCTCCTGGAAGCCGTCGGTACCGATCAGCGACTCGGCCACCTGACCGGTGATCGCGACCATCGGAACCGAGTCCATGTTCGCGTCAGCCAGCGGGGTCACGAGGTTCGTCGCGCCAGGCCCGGACGTCGCCATACAAACGCCCACTTTGCCGGTGGAGGCGGCGTATCCGGCGGCGGCGTGGCCGGCCCCCTGTTCGTGCCGCACCAGGATGTGCCGGAGGCTGGAGTCGAACAGCGGATCGTAGACCGGAAGGATCGCCCCGCCCGGGATACCGAATACCGTCTCTACCCCGACGGCCTCAAGAGAGCGGACGACCGATGCGGCACCGGTCATGGGCTCACCTGTCGCCGCTGCGGCGTCGGCCGGGGCAAGTGCCGGCTTCGGCGGTTGCGGTCGCGGCGGCGTGGGATGTGGCACGTTGGCCATCGCTCCTCCTGCGATCTGCGGGGTCATCTGGTGTGGGCAAACAAAAACCCCTCGGCCCGGCCACCGGGTGTCGAGGGGTGCGCGCTCAGCGGGGATCGTCGGAATTCAGACGGTCGCGTGAGCGCGCCCGGCAAGTACGACGACGATCGTCTGCGTGAACATGCCTTGATCCTAGACCGCGGAAAGCCCCATCGTCACATTCTCCCGCACATCATCTCATATATTGGTCAATGGGACCACATTTTGACACGCCTGTGGTCGTCTGCCGGATGGGCGTATCAGTCGCGCACCCGACCGAAGGACGTGCACACGCATGCCTCGTTGCCCTCAGCGTCGGCCAGCACCCAGAACGACGGTGCCCGGGAGTCCGAGACCAGCACCCCACCCGCATCGAGGGCGGCCTGAACTCGCTCCTCGGCAACGTCTTTCGGCACGCACACGTCGATGTGAATGCGGTTGCGCTGCGGGCGCGGTGCATCCATCTGCTGGAACCACACGTCGGCGTGTCGCCCTTGCGGATCACTCAGCATTCCGGGGTCGTCGGGGTCGCTGCTGTACCCGAGCACCGCTCGCCAGAACGGCAGGACAGCGTCACGATCGAGTGCGTCGATCGCGATCTCCAATGCGCTGCACCCAGTGGGATCCGCATCCACACCCTCGGCGCGGGCGAGTTCGCTGATGCGCCGTGCCAGCGTGATGTCCCGTTCGGTGAGCCCGCCAACGTCGTGTGACGTGGTGGTGACGAGCACGGTCGGGTATCGCAACGTGACGTCCGGGTGGTGGTTGAGCTCGTCGGCGATCTGCGCGATCCGCCCCACCAACCGTGCCCCGACGGCGAAAGATCCCGTTGCGTAGCTGGTGTACAGGGAGGTCTGAATGACCCGCCAGTCCTCGAGCCCGTCATGAGCGGCAGCCTGTTCTGCGGACAGCGTGGGCATGGTCGGTCCTCTCGATCGGGTGTGTGGCCTCAATGGTCCGCCCAGCCACCGACACCAGCAACCGCGCATCGCTTGAGCGGATCCTCGCCGCGCAGGCGATGCTCGAGTCACTCACCCTGGTCACGGGTGACGCGGAGTTTCACGCACTACCCGGGCTCACCACCGCCTGGTGAGTTGATCCCCTCCATCGCGCGGGCGGCGCGATGCCCGCGGATGCCGCCTGCGACGACTGCGCAGAGTGCCAGGAGCACTCCACCGATAAGCACCGCCGCCGGCCACGCAACCTCAGCAGCACCCAGCCGGGTCCCCGCCGTCGTGACCGCTCCGGTCGCCACGAAGACCCACCCACCGAGTGCGGTGAGCGACTCTCCTGCCCGATGCGCAGCCAGCCACGCCTCGTCCGAAGCCATAGTGGCCGCGGTGCGGATACCGGCGATCGGATTGCGCCGGATCCGCCCGTGCGCGGCCCGTCGCGCGAGCACCACGAGAAGCAGGCCCGTCGCGACGACCAGTAACCCGGTCGCGGTCAGCGCCACCGCGTCGACCTCGGTCACCCCAGGACCGCCCCCACCGACGCCGACTGCACGAGCGTGGAGTACTTGGCGAGCACCCCGCGGGTGAACCCGTGCGGCACCTCGGCCACACCCCCGTCCCGGCGCCTGGCGAGCTCGGAGTCCTCGACCAGTAGATCCAGGGTCTTGTTCGCCACGTCCAGACGGATCAGGTCACCGTCGCGCACGAAGGCGACCGGTCCGCCGTCGACGGCCTCAGGGGCCACGTGCCCCACACACAGGCCGGTCGTGCCGCCCGAGAACCGTCCGTCGGTGAGCAGCAGCACCGACTTGCCCAGCCCGGCGCCCTTGATGGCACCGGTGATGGCGAGCATCTCCCGCATCCCGGGACCGCCCTTGGGGCCTTCGTGGCGGATCACGACGACGTCCCCATCTGTGATGGTGCCATCCTCCAGGGCAGCGAGCGCGGCCTGCTCCCGTTCGAACACCCGCGCGGTCCCCTCGAAGACGGATTCGTCGAAGCCAGCGGACTTGACCACCGCTCCCTCCGGGGCGAGCGAGCCGTGCAGGATCGTGATGCCCCCGGTGGGATGGATCGGGTTGTCCATGGCCCGCAGAATCTTGCCGTCCGGGTCTGGCGGAGCAAGGTTCGCCAAGTTCTCACTCACCGTGCGACCCGACACGGTCAGGCAGTCCCCGTGCAGCAGGCCGGCGTCCAGCAGCGCCTTCATGATCACCGGCACTCCGCCGATGCGGTCGACGTCGTTCATCACGTACCGGCCGAACGGCTTCAGGTCGCCCAGGTGCGGCACCTTGGAGGCGACGCGGTCGAAGTCGTCGAGGGTGAGCTCCACCTCGGCCTCGTTGGCGATCGCGAGCAGGTGCAGGACGGCGTTGGTCGAACCACCGAAGGCCATCACCACAGCGATGGCGTTCTCGAACGCCTCCTTGGTCATGATGTCGCGGGCGGTGATCCCCCGGCGCAGCATCTCCACGACCGCTTCGCCGGAGCGGTGGGCGAAGTTGTCGCGGCGCCGATCTGCCGACGGCGGTGCGGCCGAGCCGGGCAGTGACATCCCCATCGCTTCGGCCACCGAGGCCATGGTGTTCGCCGTGTACATCCCGCCACAGGCACCCTCGCCCGGGCAGATCGCCCGTTCGATGCGGTCGACGTCTTCGGTGGACATCCGTCCCCGCTGACACGCCCCGACCGCCTCGAAGGCGTCGATCAGGGTGACGTCCTTCTCCGTGCCGTCGGAGAGCTTCACCCAGCCGGGCATGATCGAACCCCCGTAGAGGAAGACGCTCGCGAGGTCGAGACGTGCAGCGGCCATCAGCATCCCGGGCAGGGACTTGTCACAGCCGGCCAGCAACACCGATCCGTCCAGCCGTTCGGCCATCATCACCGTCTCGACGCTGTCGGCGATCACCTCGCGCGAGACGAGGGAGAAGTGCATCCCCTCATGTCCCATCGAGATCCCGTCCGAGACGGAGATCGTGCCGAACTGCAGCGGGTAGCCACCGCCGGCGTGCACGCCCTCCTTCGCACCCTGGGCGAGCCGGTCCAGGGACAGATTGCACGGGGTGATCTCGTTCCAGGAACTGGCGATGCCGATCTGCGGCTTGACCCAGTCCTCGTCGCCCATCCCCACGGCGCGCAGCATCCCGCGGGAGGCGGTCGCGGACAGCCCGTCGGTGACGACGCGGCTGCGGGGCTTGATGTCCGGGGATCCTGCTGTGTCCGAGGTGTCGCTCATCCCCTCACTCTAGAACGCTGCGCCGACGTCAGACGCGACGGATCAGCGACAGGTCCCGCACGGCACCCCGGTCGGCCGAGGTGGCCATCGCCGCGTAGGCGCGCAGCGCGGGGGAAACGTACCGGTCCCGATCCACGGGCTGCCACGGGTGCTCCGACGCCTCCATCTTGGCGCGACGGTCGGCGAGCACCTGATCGGGCACGTTCAGCCGGATCGAGCGAGAATCGACATCGATCTCGATCTCGTCACCGTCCTCCACCAGCCCGATCAACCCACCGGCGGCGGCCTCCGGGGAGATGTGCCCCACCGAGATGCCGCTGGACCCGCCGGAGAAACGGCCGTCGGTGATCAGCGCGCACACCTTGCCCAGCCCGCGGCCCTTGATGAACGACGTCGGGTAGAGCATCTCCTGCATGCCCGGCCCCCCGGCCGGCCCCTCATAGCGCACCACGACCACGTGCCCGGGCTCGACCTGCTTGGTGAGGATCTTCTCCACGGCATCGTCCTGGGACTCGCACACGAGCGCCTTCCCGACGAAGTGGAACACGTCCGGGTCCACGCCCGCGGTCTTGAACACGGCGCCGTCCTCGGCCAAGTTGCCGCGCAGCACGGCGAGTCCACCCTCGACGGTGTAGGCGTGCTCGAGGTCGCGGATGCAGCCGTCGGCGCCGTCGGTGTCCAGCGACTCCCACCGGTTGGAGGTGGAGAACGCCTGCGTGGTGCGCACCCCGCCCGGTGCGGCATGAAAGAGCTCGATCGCCTCGTCGGTGGCACTCCCGCTGCGGATGTCCCAGTCGGAGAGCCACTTCTGCAACGTGGGTGTGTGCACGCTGGTCACGTCCCGCTCCAGCAGGCCGGCACGGTCCAACTCACCGAGCAGCGCGGGGATGCCGCCGGCGCGGTGCACGTCCTCCATGTGATAGTTCGGGTGGTTCGGTGCCACCTTGGACAGGCACGGCACGTTGCGACTGATGTCCTCGATGTCACTCAACCCGAAGTCGATCTCGCCCTCCTGGGCGGCGGCGAGCACGTGCAGCACCGTGTTGGTGGACCCGCCCATCGCCACATCGAGCGCCATCGCATTGCGGAACGCGGCCTTGGTGGCGATGGAGCGAGGAGCAGCCGAGTCGTCTTCGTCGTCGTAGTACCGCTTCGCCAGCTCGACGACGGTACGCCCCGCATCGAGGAAGAGCTCCTTGCGTGCGGCGTGCGTGGCCAGGGTGGACCCGTTCCCCGGCAGGGACAGCCCGAGCGCCTCAGTGAGGCAGTTCATCGAATTGGCGGTGAACATCCCCGAGCAGGACCCGCACGTCGGGCAGGCGTTCTCCTCCACCTGGGCCAGTGCCTCGTCGGAGACGTTCTCGTCAGCGGAGTAGTTGATCGCATTGATCAAGTTCAGGTTGGTCTTCGCGACGCCGTCGGCCACGATCGCCTTGCCTGCCTCCATCGGGCCACCGGAGACGAAGACGACCGGGATGTTCAGCCGCAGCGCCGCGTTGAGCATCCCGGGGGTGATCTTGTCGCAGTTGGAGATACAGACCAAGGCGTCCGCACAGTGCGCGTTGACCATGTACTCCACCGAGTCGGCGATCAGGTCGCGACTGGGCAGCGAGTAGAGCATGCCGCCGTGCCCCATGGCGATGCCGTCGTCGACGGCGATCGTGTTGAACTCCTTGGCCACTCCCCCCGCCTCCTCCACAGCGGAGGCGACCAGGTCGCCCATGTCCTTGAGGTGCACGTGCCCGGGCACGAACTGGGTGTAGGAGTTCGCGATCGCGACGATCGGTTTACCGAAGTCTCCCGATCCCATCCCGGTCGCACGCCAGAGGGCGCGCGCACCGGCCATGTTGCGGCCGTGGGTGGACGTGCGCGAACGCAGCGGACGACTCATCGGGGCACTCCTTCGACGCTTCGGCGCGGGGCGTGCGCCGGGTTCCCACGATACGACTGCCACCACCGCCGGGGAGAATCGTGTCCGCACCCTGGTCCGTAGTCTGGGTCCATGGAGCCGACCGAGGTGCTCGAGATCGCCACCACGCACGGCCCGGGCCGTGCCCATCACCACCCGGCACCGGACCCGTGGGCCGCTCTCGTGCTCGGGCACGGCGCCGGGGGCGGAGTCGGCGCACCCGACCTGCAGGCGGCGACCGCCACCGCCGTGGGGGCCGGGGTGAGCGTGGTGCTCACCGAGCAGCCGTACCGGGTGGCTGGGCGTCGTGCACCGGCGCCGGCTCGGCAGCTCGACACGGCCTGGCGGGAGATGCTCACCGCCCTGCGTGACGGGTGGCTGTCCGGGCTGCCGGTGCTGGTGGGAGGCCGCTCCTCCGGCGCCCGGGTGGCGTGCCGCACGGCCGACGACGTCGCAGCCTCCGGGGTCCTGTGCCTCGCCTTCCCGGTCCATCCCCCGGGCAAGGGGGACGATCCGTCGAAGTCGCGACTTCCCGAGCTCGACGGGGTGGGCGTGCCGACCCTGGTGGTGCAGGGCGAGCGAGACCCGTTCGGGATGCCGCCCGATGCGCCCGGCCGGGCCGTGGTGCGCCTGCGCGGCGACCACTCGCTGAAGGGTGACATGCCGGGGCTGCGGGACGCCGTCGGGCATTGGCTGGACCAGCGCAGTAGGGAGCTCAGGCCCGACGGACGGTGACGTTGCCGCTCACCGAGCGGAGCCGGAGCACGACGCCGTCGGCGTCATCGGCCGGTGCGGCGCCCGGCTCGAGCTCGCTGCGCACCTTTCCGGAGACGGTGGAGCAGTCCAGCATCGCGGCGGACCCGTGCGCGACACCGACCGAGATGTCACCCGAGGCCGATGTGGCGGACACCTCGCCACGCACGACGCGCCGCACCACATGGTCGCCGGAGCCGCTCTTCAACCTGGCGAACTCCCCGAGGTCACGAACGATGACGTCACCGGATCCGGACGACGCCTCGATGGTGCGAACGGCCTCGGCGGTCATCGTGCCCGAGCCGGTGCGCAGGCGAGCCTCGTCGGCCTCGGTGACCGCGATCCTGCCGGATCCGGTGGTCGCGCGCAGGCTGCCGGCGTAGTCCACGGCGACGTCGCCCGAACCGCAGGTGACCTCCACCGATGTCCCGCGTGCGACGCGGATCGCGCCGGAGCCGGTCCTGGTCTGGACGGCGGCGAGGTCACCCGTGGTGCGGATACTGCCCGAACCGGTCTCCAGCTCCGCGTCAGAACCCGCCGGAACCACCACGGAGACGCCCATCTTCGGGCCACCGAAGGAGCCGAGAAAGCCCGCCCGAGCCAGCGGTGCCTCGACCTGCAGGCGGTCGCCGACGAGATCCACGCGGACGCGGGCGGCGAGGTCGGGGTTGCCGCTGAAGGTCACCGACGCGGTGTCGGTCTCGGCCGCTGTGACGGTGATGTCGCTGGAGCGCATTCGGACCAGGAGCTGGATCGGGCCGTCGACGGCAAAACTGTGGTCGGAGGAGGTCATCTCAGAGTCCTTCGGGACGCGGGCGGCGGGGTGGGTCATAGGCAGTGAAGTCGTCGGTGGCGCCGAGGCGGCGCCCCGCGTGCTTCCGGTGCCGGTGCGGGCGGTCGAGGGGGCCACCCATGCGGCGGGCGGCAATGGCGTCGAATACGTCGTCGGGAAACATCAGGGACTCCGATCAGCGGACCCAGCCGGTCATGCGCCGGCCGGAGGATGAGGTGCGGGACTCGTTGCCGGAAGGCCCGGCGAGCTGCTGCTGGGCTGCGCGCACCAGCCAGGTGTTGACGCTGACACCGTCCCGGGTCGCGGCGTCATCGATGCGGGACTTGAGCGACTCGGCCACCCGGAGGGTGACCCTGGTCTGTGAACCGTCATCCTCGGGGGCCGGAGCCTCCGGGGGCGCGGGTGGAGCAGGCGGTGCGAGCGGCTCGGTGACATCGGCCACCCCATCCGGCTGTTGCTCCACCACGAGCTCCGGGCTGCCACCGCGCAGCCGGACCTCCACCACAGCGCCCTCCAGCCGGAGGGTGACTTCCGAGGCGACATCGGAGGCCAGCTCCATGAGGGTGAGCCGGAGAGCTGGCTCGAGCGTCTGGGCCAACCGTGCGGACGCTTCCTGCACCTCCGGCGAGGAGGTGCCAGTGGCGTTCGCGAGCGCCTGCTGGAGGGAGGAGAGATAGCCATTCAGATCCATGACGCCATCATGGCGTCATGGTGACGTCATTGTCAATAGTTGCGACGCCACTATGGCACCATATGGCGTCACATTGGCGTCATACCATTCGAACGGGCCTTCAGCGTTCGAACGGAGTTTCGGGCGCACGAAAGCCCGTTCCAGCGCCGGAAGTCCGTTCGAGCGCGAGGGAGGTACTGCTTCAGGTGCGAGTCGTCCAGGTCCGGACGGCGTTCTCCGCTACCTGCTCGGCGAGCTCACCGGCGTTCGCCAGGCACCGATCCACGTCCGGCTCCAGATCGAGCAGCGCGTGCACGGCCGAGATCCCGTGCGCCTGGGCCGTCTCCTGGTCCACGGCACGCCGACCCACCACGGCGAGCACGGGCACGCCTGCAGCCCGTGCCATCTCGGCCACTCCTACCGGCGCCTTCCCGGCCAGGGACTGGGCGTCCATGCTGCCCTCCCCCGTGATCACCAGGTCCGCACCCTGCACCTGGTCAGCGAAACCGACCATGCGCAGCACTTCCTCGATCCCGGAGCGACGCGAGGCGGCGAGCAGCACCATCGCGCCATAGCCCAGGCCGCCCGCGGCACCGGCGCCCGGGGACTCGGCGAGCTCGCGCGCCCGCGGAACGCCGGCCTCGGCGAGCGCGGCCACCCAGCGGGCCAGGCCGGTCTCCAGCTCGGCCACCACCTCCGGGGTCGCGCCCTTCTGCGGGCCGAATACCGCTGCCGCGCCGTCGGCACCGAGCAGCGGTGAGGTGACGTCGGCGGCGAGCACGATGTGGGGTGCATTGGCGTCGTGAGATCGCCCGTTCGCGACGGAAACGCCCCCCACTAGCCCCGCGAGGCGGGGGTCCAGTCCGGCCAGATCGACCTCGGCCAGGTGGGTGAGCGCCGCACCGCCGGCCTCGAGCGGGCGACCGTCAGCGTCCCGAAGGCCAACTCCCAGGGCCCTGGCCAGGCCCGCTCCGCCGTCGGAGGTGGCACTGCCTCCCAGACCGAGCAACACCTCGGTGGCGCCGGCATCGAGGGCGTGCCGGATCAGCTCGCCCACGCCCTCGGTGCCGGACGTCCGGGCGCTGTGGGCGTCCGGACCGACTTGGTCGAGTCCGGCCGCGGCGGCCATCTCGATCACGGCATGGCCCGCATGGCGGGCGTAGGTGGCAGTCACCCGCGCACCCAGGGCACCGGTCACGTGGACCTGCACCGGTGTGTACCCGGCGGCGACGGCCGCTGCCACGGTGCCCTCACCGCCGTCGGCGATCGGTACCTCGACGGTGTCCGCACCCGCTACGGCGCGGCGTGCGCCCCGAGCCAGATGCTCGGCCACCTCGGCCGCGGTCAGGGAGCCCTTGAACGAGTCGGGAGCAAGGACGATCTTCACGCGATCACGACCATGTGGCCTTGGCCGCGGGGTACTCGTCCTCGAGCATGCCCATGCCGATGGCATCGGCGAACCGTTCCCCGTCACCGATGACCTCCCGCCGCCGGCCCTCCACCACGAACCCGAGGCTCTGGTACAGCGCCGCGGCACGGGGGTTGATGCTGAGCACCTCCAGTCCCACCCGGTGCAGGCCGAGCCCACCATCGCCGGGAGCTCCGAAGGCGAAGTCCAGGACCAGCATGATCGCCTCCCGGCCGTAGCCCCGACCGCGGTGGCCGGGCAAGGTCAGTGACCGGATGTCGCCACAGCGGGCGTCCAGGTCGACCGACTCCAGGCTGATCCGGCCGAGGATCTCCTCACCGTCGGTGGTGGTGGCCCAGTCGAACCGCCCTTCGCGGGTGGCCGCATCGGCTGCCCAGCGTGCGACCGACTCGGGCGTGTACTCCTTGGTGAGCCCAGCCATCCGCAGCCCCTCGGGGTCCGTCAGGCCCGCGCGGAGCGGGTCGGCATCATCGGCCCGGATGGCACGAAGCGTCACCATCTCACCGGTCAGCACCGGTGGTGTCCAGCTCACGGTCATGTGGTTTCCTCCCCCGAGGCGCCGGTCAGGACAATCGTTCCTGCACCAGCTCACGCACCCGGCCGGCATCGGCCTGACCACGCGTCGCCTTCATGACGGCGCCGATGATCACGCCCATCGGACCCATGTTGCCGGACTTGATCTTCTCGGCGATGTCCGGCTGCGCAGCGAGGGTGGCGTCGATGACCTCCAGGAGCGGCCCGTCGTCGGAGACGACCTCGAGCCCACGGGCGGTGACGACCTCCTCGGGCGAGCCTTCACCGGCCAGCACGCCCTCGAGGACCTGCCGGGCGAGCTTGTCGTTCACCCGCCCCGAGTCCACCAAGGCCTGGAGCTGCGCGATCTGTTCCGGCGTCACGTTCAGCTCGGCGAGCTCGACGTCACTGGTCTTGGCGGTGCGGGCGAGCTCACCCATCCACCACTTCCGGGCCGCGGAGGCGGGCGCCCCGGCAGCGACGGTGCTCTCGATCAGGTCGAGCGCGCCGGCGTTGACGGCGTCCCTCATCTCCTCCTCGGAGTAGCCCCACTCGGCACGCAGCCTCCGACGGCGCAGCGCCGGCATCTCGGGCAGGCTCGCCCTGATCTCCTCGATCCACTCCCGCGGCGGCGCGAGCGGCACGAGGTCCGGCTCGGGGAAGTACCGGTAGTCATCGGCGTCGGACTTCACTCGGCCCGAGGAGGTGCTGCCGGTGTCCTCGTGGAAGTGCCTGGTCTCCTGCACCACGGCGTCACCGGCGTCCAGGACGGCGGCCTGCCGGGAGACCTCGTACCGCACCGCACGCTCGATGGAGCGGAAGGAGTTGACGTTCTTGGTCTCCGTGCGGGTACCCAGAGCGGCGTCCGGGGTAGGCCGGAGGGAGAGGTTGACGTCGGCGCGCACGTTGCCGCGCTCCATCTTCGCTTCCGAGACCCCGAGGGTGCGGAAGATGTCCCGCAACGCGGAGACGTAGGCACGTGCCACCTCCGGGGCGCGTGCGCCGACGCCGGTGATCGGCTTGGTCACGATCTCCACCAGCGGGATCCCGGCGCGGTTGTAGTCGACCAGCGAGTGGCTGGCACCGTGGATGCGCCCGGATCCGCCGACGTGGGTGTTCTTGCCGGCGTCCTCCTCCATGTGGGCACGCTCGATCTCCACGCGGACGATCTCGCCGTCCTCCAGCTCGACGTCCAGGTAGCCCTCAAAGGCGATCGGCTCGTCGTACTGAGAGGTCTGGAAGTTCTTCGGCACGTCCGGGTAGAAGTAGTTCTTCCGCGCGAACCGGCAGTTCTCGGCGATCTGGCAGTTCAGCGCCAGGCCGATCCGGATTGCGTACTCCACCGCCGTGCCGTTCACCACCGGAAGTGCGCCCGGCAGGCCCAGCGAGACGGGGGTGACGGCGCTGTTCGGCTGGGCACCGAAATGGGCCGGGGCGGCGTCGAACATCTTCGTCGCGGTGCCGAGCTCGACGTGCACCTCGATGCCGAGCACCGGGTCGAACCGGGCGATCGCGTCGTCGTAGTCGACCAGTGCAGTCATCGGGTGGCCCCTTCAGTGGCGTTCATCAGTTCCGGGGCGTGCGCAAGCACGCTGGTGCCGTCAGCAGCAAGGAGGCGAGCCTCCAGGGCGGCGCCCACCCGGTACAGGCGCTCATCGGCACGGGCCGGGGCGAGGATCTGGAAGCCGACCGGCAGGCCGTCGTCGGAGAGCCCGCTGGGGAGCGAGATCCCGGGGATCCCGGCTAGGTTCGCCGGGATGGTGGCCACGTCGTTGAGGTACATCGCCATCGGGTCGTCGACCTTTTCCCCGAACCGGAACGCCGTCGTGGGCGCGGTCGGTGAGACGAGCACGTCGGCTGCCTCGAACGCCGCTGCGAAGTCCCGCTGGATGAGGGTACGCACCTTCTGCGCGGAACCGTAGTAGGCGTCGTAGTACCCGGCGGAGAGTGCGTAGGTGCCGAGGATGATCCGGCGCTTGACCTCCGGGCCGAATCCGGCGCCGCGGGTGGCTGCCATCACGCGCTCGGCGGTGACCGGCCCCTCGCTCGGCTCGACCCGCAGGCCGAATCGCATCCCGTCGAACTTGGCGAGGTTGCTGGACGCCTCCGAGGGGAGGATGAGGTAGTAGGCGGCCAAGGCTGCGGAGAAACTCGGGCAGGACACCTCCACGATCTCCGCGCCCGCCTCGCGCAACTGCGCCAGACCGGCGTCGAAGCTGGCCCGTACGCCCGGCTGGTATCCCTCGCCCCCGAGCTCGGTGACCACACCGACGCGCAGACCGGTCAGGTCGCCGCCGCTCCCCTCGCGAGCGGCCGCCGCGTAGGACGGCGCACGCTCCGGCAGCGAGGTGGAGTCGCGCGGGTCGTGCCCGCCGATCACATCGTGCAGCAGCGCGGAGTCGAGCACAGTGCGTGAGCACGGTCCCGCCTGGTCCAGGCTCGAGGCGAGGGCGATCAACCCATACCGCGAGACTGAGCCGTAGGTGGGCTTGATACCGACCGTGCCGGTGACCGCAGCGGGCTGACGGATCGAGCCACCGGTGTCGGTGCCGATCGCCAGCGGTGCCTCATAGGCGGCCACGGCGGCGGCGGATCCGCCACCGGAGCCGCCGGGGATCCGGTCGGTGTCCCAGGGGTTGCGGGTGGGACCGTACGCGGAGTGCTCGGTGCTCGACCCCATGGCGAACTCGTCCATGTTGGTCTTGCCGAGGATCGGCATCCCGGTGGCGCGCAGCTTCTCCACCAGGGTGGCGTCGTACGGCGGGATCCAGCCCTCGAGGATCTTCGAGCCCGCAGTGGTCACCTGATTCTTGGTGACCACGACGTCCTTGACGGCGATCGGCACCCCGGCCAGGTCCGGGAGGTCCTCCCCCGCGGCGCGCCGGGCATCGACGTCGGCGGCGGTGGCGAGCGCTTCGTCGGCGTTCACGTGCAGGAAGGCGTGCACCGCGCCGTCCACGGCGGCGATCCGGTCCAGGTGCGCCTGGGTGGCCTCCACGCTGGAGACCTCGCCGGCGCGGAGTCGGTCGGCGAGGTCGGCGGCGGTCAGTCGGGTCAGGTCCGTCACTGTGTCTCCTCGCGTGATCCCTGCGGTGCCTCGCTCCGGTGCACCTCGTACCTCGGCGCCTCTTCGCGGGGGCTCCTCGCGATCACGAGTCCTCCCCCAGGATCTGCGGCACCGCGAACTGCCCGTCCTCGGCATCCGGCGCCTGGGCGAGGATGTCCTCCAGCGGCAGGGTCTGACCCACCACGTCGTCTCGGAGCACGTTCGTCAGCGGGATCGGGTGGCTGGTAGCGGGGACGTCGTCGCCGGCGATCTCGGAGACCTGCGCAACGGCCTGGACGATCACGTCGAGATCGCCCGCGAGGCGGTCGGTCTCCTCCGGCGTGAGATCGATCCGGGCCAGCGCGGCCAGGCGCGCGACCTCGTCTGCGTTGATGGTGGACATACCGGCGAGTCTACCGACGGGCAGTACCTTGGAGTGCATGCCAGATGACGCAGCCGACCCGGCGCAGATCCCGCCTGACACGAAGGACTGGACGTGGGTGCTGGAGCGCCGATGCCCGGACTGTGGAGCCGACGTGGGCGCACTGAGCCTGGACCAGATCCCCAGCGCCGTGCGCACCCAGCTGGAGGTCTGGCCGGTGGTGCTGCGCCGCACCGAGGTGGCCGAACGCCCCGCGCCACAGACCTGGTCGACGCTGGAATACGGCGCGCACGTGCGGGACGTGCTCGAGGTGTTCATCGAACGGCTCGAGCTGTTGCTCACCGAGGACGACCCACAGTTCGAGGACTGGGACTCCGACGCGGCCGCAGCGGCAGGGCGCTACCACGAGCAGGACCCGGCGCAGGTGGCCGAGGAGATCGCGGAGCGGGGCAGGACCCTGGCAGCGGCTGTCGAGGCAGTGCCGCCCGAGGCTGCGGCACGCCCAGGACGGCGGAGCAACGGGTCCGTCTTCACCGTCACCACGCTGCTGCAGTACCTGCTGCACGACCTGGTGCACCATGCCTGGGACGTGACCGAGGGCCGTCCGAGCCGGGGCGACGCTCCTTCGACGGCAGAACAGACGGACGACACCAGCGCCGAGCACCCACCACCCCCGACCTTCGCGCGGCGGCACCGCCGGGTGATCGGGATCGCGCTGGCCGGGCTGGCGTTCGCGCTCTCCGCGGCGTACCTGTTCTGGACACCGCCGCAGACCGACGGGGATGGGCTGCAGGCGCAGGTCGTGCGCTGGAGTGTGCCCGGGTGCTGGGCGCTGATCGGTGCGGCGTCCCTGTGCTGGGCGTTCGACGTGCGGCAGAAGATCGCCACCGGCATGGCCTATGCCGCCCTCGCGGCATGGGTGGTGTACCTCGGCGCGCGGGTTCTGTGACCCTGTCGTGGTCAGCCCGACTGCTGGACGGTCCAGATCCAGTTGTTCTGGTCGGCGGGGTGGGTGCGCTGATGCGCGATCCGCCCTTCAGTCACTGACACACCGGCTTCCTGGGCTGCCTTGGTGACCTTGGCGAGGACCCTGCGCCAGTCCCCGCCACCGATCGGTTGGCCGTTGTGCTCGCGGAACTGAGTGACGTGCAGCACCGGCTGCGCCGCAGTATCGAGACGCAGGTGGATGTCCTTCGGCTCGATGAACTCCAGCGTCCACCGGTCCTCGCCGGCGGCGCTGATGCGCCGGTGCTTGCCGAACACCTGCTCCACCACCGCGCGGGCACCGGCCGCGTCGGTCGCCAGCACCGCCGTGCGGGAGTAGAGGTCGAGGTGCTCCCCGGTCTGCTTCTCGGCCACCGCCGCCCCGGCACGCTCCCCGCCTCACCGATCGTCCGGCGGAACACCCGCTTCAGAGACCAGAGCACCACCAGCACCACCAGGATGCCGAGCATGAGCAGGAAGTAGCTGTTTCCGGACATGTGGGACGCCCCCTCTGAACGCAGCGCCACCGCGGCGCCAACCGGGGCAGCATCCTATTCGCGTGGTGTCCCGCCGCAGCGACCGCCGGCCCTCGGTCACGGCACGTGCTCGGCCCGGGACGCCTTCCGAAACTGCGACGGGCTGACACCGCTCACCGCACGGAACTGGCGCGAGAAGTAGAACTCGTCGGTGTAGCCGACGGCCCGCGCCACCTCGGCCACGCTCCGGCTGGTCGTGACCAGCATCACCCGTGCCCGTGCCATCCGGGTGCGCTTGAGATAGTCGAGCACTCCTCCACCGGTGGCCTGACGGAACACTGCCGCCAGGTGCGAGGTACTCAGTCCCACATGGGCAGCGACAGCGGGCACGCGCACCTGCTCCTCCAGGTGGTCGAGCAGGTACTCCCTGGCCCGTTGGACCGGGCCGGCTTCGTCCCGTGGCCCGGCGAGCCGATCGGATCCGAGCTGAGCGAGCACGTGCCAGGCTGCCCCGGCCGCGGTCATCAGCGACGGTGTCGTCTCGTCTCGTTCGAGCGCCTGCACCACCTGCTCCATCAGGTGCACCAGTCGCGCAGAATCGTGCAGGTCGACGAGGCGCCGGGAATGCCCGAACGGCTCCAGCAGCTCCGCCAGGTCAGAGCCGGTCGCGTGAAACCACCACAACGTCCAGGGGTCGTCGACGTCGGCGCGGTACAGGTGAGCCACACCCGGCGGGAGGACCAGCGCCTGCCCCACGGTGACGGTGACCGTCCCACCGTCCACGTCGCAGGAACCGCGCCCATCGGTGCAGACCAGTACCACCGCCTCGCGGGCGCCGTGGGGGCGGATTCGACCGTGGTTGGCAGCGTGCGGGAAGTACCCCGCATCGCTCACCAGCAACCGGGAGGTGAGTCCTCGGCCAGTCGCCCGCGCGACCAGCGGGCGCGGCAGCACGCGCATCCGCTGTCCAGGGAATCCGTCCCTCGTGTAGGCCACCATGGACCTAGTCTGACGTACAATCGCACCCCATAGATCATCGAATCGTCCAGGAACTCCGGACGATCCGACATTCCGATCTTCGCGCTCGCGACCTAGCGTCGAGAGCATGCTCACCGATGAGCCGACGCTCACCCTCCCGGCCCGCCCCAGAGACCAAGCCGCCGCCCCCGTCGCCGCCTGGAGCGAACCGCTCCCGCTGCGGACCTACCACCCGGCACCGCCCTCGGACCTCCCGGCCTACCTGGATGCTCGGGTGTACCAGGGGTCCTCCGGTCGGGTGTACCCGCTACCGTTCCACGATCGCATCGCGCCGGAGCCGGTCATCTACGAGTGGGACGCGATCCACCTGGAGAACGCATGGATCCGGTTGGTGATCCTGCCGGAGCTGGGCGGCCGGATCCACCTGGCGATCGACCGGCACTCCGGCGCCGAGATCTTCTACAACAACCCCGTGATCAAACCGGCCCTCGTCGGCCTCGCCGGCCCCTGGATCGCCGGGGGCATCGAGCTCAACTGGCCGCAGCACCACCGACCTGGCACGTACCTGCCCACCGACACCCACATCACCCACGACGACGACGGTTCGGTGACGATCTGGTGCTCCGACCACGACCCCTTCGACCGGATGAAGGGGATGCACGGGGTCCGTCTCCACCCGGACCGTGCCACCATCGAGCTGCGGGTTCGCCTGTACAACCGCACCCCACTGACCCAGACGTTCCTGTGGTGGGCGAACGTCGCCGCCCGCACGCATCGGAACTTCCAGTCCTTCTTCCCAGCCGACGTCGATGTCGTGGCCGACCACGCCAAGCGCGCGATCACGGCCTTCCCCGCCGCCGACCGCCCCTACTACGACATCGACTACCCCAGCCGGCAGTCCGACACGTTCACCGCCGCGGACGGCACGCTGGTGACCGGAGACCGGATCGACTGGCCGGACAACATCCCGGTGCCCACCTCCTACATGGTCACCCGTTCCGATCACGACTTCTTCGGCGGCTATGACCATGCCACCGGCCTTGGCTTCGTGCACGTGGCCGACCGGCGCATCGCCGTCGGGAAGAAGCAGTGGACCTGGGGGGAGTCACCGTTCGGCCGTGCCTGGAACCGGAATCTCGCCGACAGTCGTGAATCTGCCCCCGCCTACGTCGAACTCATGGCGGGGGTGTTCACCGACAATCAGCCCGACTTCGCCTTCCTCGCCCCCGGCGAGACGAAGGTGTTCTCCCAGGTCTGGTACCCGCTGCGGGAGATCGGGCCGGTGACCGAAGCCAGCGAGGAGGCAGCTCTGCGGGTGCAGGTTGCCGGGGACGCCCTCTCCATCGCCGCGTTCACCACCGCCAGCCGGCCGGGGTGTCACCTCGAGGTGCTGGACGCCTCCGGCGACGTGGTGGCCGAGCACATCGCTGATCTCGACCCCGCCACCCCGGTGCGCTGGGAGATCACCACCGACGGCGCAGCACCGCTGACCGTGCGGGTGCGCCATGGCGAGCAGGTACTGGTGAGCCAGCCGACGGCGCAGACTCGCCCGACCGACCAAGGCGACAACGCCGCAGAGGTGCAGGCGGCGACCGAGCCTCCCCCGCCGGCGGAGGTGGGTTCCGTGGAGGAGCTGGGCGAGATCGCCGGGCACCTGCAGCAGTACCGGCACGCCACCCGTTCCCCTGAGCCGTACTGGGCCGAGGCGCTTCGCCGGGAGCCCGGTCACGCGGGGGTGAGCACCGCCGTCGGGATCGCACGCCTGCGGCAGGGCCGCCTGGGTGAGGCAGAGGCACACCTGCGCACCGCCGTCGGCAGGCTCACCGCCTATCACCCCACCCCGGGCGACGCCACGGCGCTGTATCACCTGGGGCTGGTGCTCACGCTCGGCGACCGTACCGAGGAGGCCTACGAGCTGTTGGCCCGTGCCTCCTGGAACCGTCCGTGGCGGGCACCCGCCGGCTACGAGATGGCACGGTTGGATGCCGCCGCCGGGCGCGACGCCACCGCACTGCACCGATTGACCGATGTGCTGCGCGCCGAGCCGGAGCACCTGCAGGCGCGCACGCTGCGGGCACTGCTGCTGCGCCGCACCGGGCGCGCTGCGGAGGCCGAAGCCGCACTGGCTGAGCTGGCCGAGCTCGACCCGCTGCACTGGTGGTCGCGCGACCTGGCCGGCGAGCCGGTCCACGCGGACGCTCAGACCTGTCTGGATGTGGCCGGTGAGTACACCGCCGTCGGTTGTCTCGCCGATGCCCTGCGGATGCTCGACCTCGCCGTAGTACGCGACGCCGGGCGTGCGCTCGGACAGCCCTCGGTCACGGCCCTGGCCCACCTGCATCGCGCCGAGCTTCTCGCCCGGACCGGGGACGACCAGGGAGCGCGGGAGGCACGGGCCGCCGCTGCCCGCGCCGATCGCACCTGGTGCTTCCCCGGCCGGCTCTCCGATGCCCTGATGCTCACCCGTGCGGCGCAACGTCACGACCCGGTGGCACAGGTGCTGCTCGGGCACTGGCTGTACGCAGCCGGACGCAAGGACGAGGCACTGACCGCCTGGACAAGCGGCGCGCGAGGGGCGGGGGACGCCGTCGTGCACCGGAACGTCGGGCTCGCCCTGGTCACGGTGGCGGGCGACCTCGACGGCGCACGCACCGCCTACGATCGTGCGCTCGCCCTCGCTCCGGGGCACCCGCGGATCCTGCGCGAGAGTGACCAGCTGGACCGGCGGCGGGGAACACCGATCGCGGAACGGCTCGCGCACCTGCAGGCGGCAGAGCGCGCAGTAGCCGAGCGGGACGATCTGGCTGCCGAGGTCGCGCACCTGCTGGTCTGCTCCGGGGATCCCTCGGACGCGTACCGGATCCTCAGCTCCCGGCAGTTCCAGCCCTGGGAGGGCGGGGAGGGCGAGGTGCTGCGCGTGTGGGAGCGCACCTGTGCGGCACTGGCGCGCAGGGAGCTGGCCGAGCAGCGGCTCGAGGAGGCGGACGCCTGGGTGCGGAAGGCCATAGCGCCACCGTCCTCGCTCGGAGAGGACCGGCACCCGTTGGCCACCACGTCCGCGTTGCAGCTCCTCGCCGGAGACGTCGCCAACGCGGACGGTCGCGCCGAGGATGCTGAGCGCGCCTGGTCGATCGCTGCCACTCAGGTGGGCGACTTCCGCACGATGAGCGCCAGCCGGCACAGCGAGGCGACCTTCCACAGCGTGCTCGCCCTGCGCCGGCTCGGGCTGCTCAGCGAGGCCGCCGCCCTGACCGAGGATCTGCGGGAGTTCACCGACGATCTCGCCGCCTCCACACCGGTGATCGACTACTTCGCGACCTCCCTGCCGGAGATGATGCTGTTCCCACCGGACCTGAGCGTGCAACGCGATATGCGTGTGCAGTTCCTGCGCGCGCAGTTGAGCGTGCTCGACGGCGATCTGCCGGCCGCCGTGGCTCGGCTGCACACGATCCTGACGACCGTGCCCGACCATCCCGACGTCCACGACCTGCTGACCACGATCGAGGAGCGACGATGACCTACTCCCCCGTACCGATCCCGGCCCATCTTCCGGAACGGCTGACCCTGACCTTGTGGGACTTCTCCTGGTTCGTGCGCACCGGACCGGGTGAACCGTTCGAGGATCTTGACCGTGCCTTCGCTGAGGCGGTCGAGCGCGGGTACAACACCATCCGCATCTGCGCGATGCCATATCTACTGTTCGGCTCCGGGCTGGACACCACCGCGCTGCGGCTCGGCTCGATGGGTGGCGAGTACGCCCAGCGGGTGCGCTGGTACGACGTAGCCGCCGAGACCACCATCGACGCACGCGAGCACCTGCTGGAACTGTTCCGGGCAGCGAAGCGTCACAACTGCTTCGTGATCGTCTCCTCCTGGGAGTACCAGCAGAGCCCGGCGTTCGCAGCCTTGCCGGACTGGTACGAGGCCCTGCACGCGGTGGACCCGGAGGAGCGGGCCGTGGAGCTGGCACGGGCACAGTCCGCCCTGGTGGACGTCCTCACCGAGCACGATCTGGCCGACCGGATCGCCTTCGTGGAACTGCACAACGAGGTCCAGATCGGGCACCTGACCGAAGGGCTCGGGATGGCCGGGGACGAGGCGGTACTGGCCTTGCACGACCGGCTGGAACGAGGACTCCGGATGTTCCACGACCTGCAGCCGGAGGTGCCGGTCACGGTGAACTACGCGGGAGTCCCGGTCGGAGAGATGCGTGGAGTACCGCACAATGCCGACGTACTGGTGGTGCACCCGTACGTGTACGGGGTGCTCGACGCCCTGATCGAGACGTATGGCCTTCGCGGACCCATCGAGGAGTACGCGCAGGAAGCCGCCCGCCGGGAGTTGCTGCGCCCGGGTGCCCCGGACCTGACCGAATGGACGGCAGGCGAGGCCTGGCGGATGCACGCGATGATCGTGAGCAAGCCCGAGATCTATACCCATGACTGGTGCGACCCCGAGGCCTTCGACCGCTGGCTGTACGACCACTACGGCGAGCACCGGCTCGCGATGAACTCCCGCCTCACGCTCTGGCTGGAGACCGCCGCCGATCAGGCAGCCGCCCGCCAGATCCCGCTCGTGCTCGGCGAGGGCTGGGTCGGCTACACGCCCAAGGACGGCCGATTCGAGGAAGGACCGGTCGGCGCGCAGATCTGCCGTCAGGCCATGGCCGAGTCCGCCCGCGTCGGCGCCTGGGGGTCGATCGTGTGCTCCAACGCCGCACCTCAGCACTCGATGTGGGCCGACGCCGACCTGCAACGGGAGGCGAACGCCATCTTCACCCGAGCCTGATCCACCCCCACCACCCGCACGCGCCGGCACGGCGCACACTCCAGGAGGTTCGACGATGAACACCACCACCCGCACCAGCCTCGTCTCCCGGCGAGGATTCCTGCTGGGCGCGAGCGCCCTCGGCACCAGCGGTCTGCTGGCCGGCTGCCTCGGTTCCGAAGGAACCCCAGAAGAGACCACCGGCTCCGATGAGACCTCCGGGTCCAGCGAGCCGACCGGCCCGGTCACGCTGCAGAACTCGCAGTCTGATCCCGCACCGCGCGAAGCGCTGGAGACCCTGATCGGCGATTACCCCGCCGATGCTGAGATCAACACGGTCGCCATCGAGCAATTCCGCGCCCAGCTGTCCACCTACCTCACCTCCGCCAACCCGCCGGACGTCCTCACCTGGTACGCCGGATCGGTGGCCCGGGACTATGCGGCCGAAGGGTTGTTGCTGGACGTCTCGGACATGTGGGAGGGCGACGGGGCATGCGCGAACTTCTCCGACGCCTTGCGCGAGCTGTCCTCCGCTGAGGACGGCAGCCAGATCTTCGTCCCGACGAACTACTACTGGTGGTCGGTCTTCTACAAGAAGTCCGCCTTCGAGGAGTGGGGCGTGAGCGCACCGGAGACCTGGGAGGATTTCCTCGCCCTGTGCGAGGACCTCAAGGGCAGGGGCGTGAACCCGCTCGCCAACGGCATCGGTTCCACTCCCTGGATGGCCTCGGGCTGGTTCGATTACCTGAACCTGCGCATCAACGGCGCCCAGTACCACCGGGAGCTGCTCTCCGGGGAGCACGCGTTCACCGATCCCGAGGTGGAGGCGGTCCTGGAGGAGTACGCGACGCTCATCCCGTACTTCGATCCCAACATGGCGTCCTACTCCTACCAGGAGGCGGTGACGCCGATGGTGCAGGACGAATCGGCCATGTACCTGATCGGAGCGTTCGTCACCCAGTTCTTCCCGGAGGACCAGCGCGACGATCTGGACTTCTTCTCGGTGCCACCAATCAACCCCGATGTACCCAGCGCTGAGGAGGCGCCCACGGACGGTTACTTCGCTGCCTCCGGCACGGACAACCCGCAGGGCACGAAGGAGTTGCTTGCCTACCTCGCCTCGGCGGAGTCGCAGCAGACGTTCATCGAGATCTCCGGCTCCTCGAACCTGCCCACGCATCCGGATGTGGACACCTCCAGCTTCTCTCCGCTGGTGCAGAAGGGCATCGAGCTGCTGAACAGCACCGAGGAGATCACCCAGTTCTTCAACCGGGACTCCTCCGATGCACTGCAGGCGACGGCGGACGATGCCCTGACCAGGTTCCTCGCCGATCCCTCCGACATCCCGGGCATCCTGGAGGGCTGGCAGGCTGCCGCTGAGCGGGTCTGGGACCAGTGACGGCACCAGCCACAGCCACGTCGACCGTGCCCAGAGGTGGTGGCGCGCGCTCGACCCGCCCGCGGTGGGTGACGGCACTGCGGCGCGTGCCGCTGATCGTCTGGGTGTTCCTGCTCGTGCCGCTGGCCGTCGAGGCGTTCTGGGTGTTCTGGCCGGCGATGAACTCGTTCTCGCTGTCCTTCACCCGGTGGAACGGTGTCGGTGCGGCCGAGCCGGTGGGGCTGGGCAACTATCAGGACCTGATGTCCGACCCCACCTTCCAGACGGCGCTGCGCAACAACGTCATCTGGGTGATCGGCTTCGGCGGTCTCTCGGTGGTGATCGGGCTAGCTCTGGCGGTCCTGCTGAACCGCCCGGGGCGGGGTATCGGGCTGTATCGGGCGGCGATCTACCTGCCGATGGTGTTCTCGCTGGCTGTGACGGGCCTGTTCTGGCGGGTGCTCTACTCCCCCGACGGGCTGGTGAACTTCTCGCTCGACTCCCTCGGGCTCGGCGGGTTGGAGCGGCAGTGGCTGGCGGATCCGGACGTGGCTCTCTACGCGGTGCTGGTGGCGGCCGTGTGGCGGCAGGTCGGCTACATCATGGTGCTCTACCTGGCGGGTCTGAAGGGCGTGGACCCGGCACTGGAAGAGGCCGCAGCGATGGACGGGGCGAACCGGTGGCAACGGTTCACCCGGATCGTGATGCCGCAGCTGCGCAGCGTGAACGCCGTGGTCTTCGCGGTCACGGTGATCGACTCGCTGCGCACGTTCGACATCGTGTGGGCGATGACCCGCGGCGGTCCGTACAACTCCACCCACCTGCTCAGCACGTACATGTTCGAGCAGGGCTTCACGTTGGTGAACCTCGGCTACGGGTCGGCGATCGCGGTCGTCATCTTTGCCCTGGCGATCGTGTTCATCATCAGCTACCTCGTCCGTTCCATCCGGCAGGAGGAGTCATGACTCTTGTGACCGCATCGGGGAACAAGCGCCGTGCGATCGGCCAGCGCTCCCCCTGGTTCCACGTGCTGATGATCCCCTTCACGCTGCTCTGGATCGCGCCGATGGTGTTCGTGCTGATCGTCTCGCTACGCCCGTTCTCCGACATCGTCGCCCGCGGTCTGAGCGCCCTGCCCACCACCCTGAGCTGGGAGGGTTTCGGGACGGCGCTGACCACCGGCGGCATCGGCGTAGCGCTGCGCAACTCGGCGATCGTCACGGTCGTGGCGGTGGTGCTCTCGCTGTTCCTGGCCTCACTGGCCGCGTACGCGTTGAGCCGGTTCCGGATCCCGGGCCGCACCGCCATCCTGCTGCTGATGCTGGCCGGCAACCTGCTGCCACCGCAGATCCTGCTCATCCCGGTCGCGAAGATCACCGAGGCACTGGGGATCTACGACACCCTGTTCGCGCTGATCATCGTGCAGGTGGGCTTCGGTCTGGGCTTCTACACCTTCGTGCTGCACGGGTTCATGCGGGCCCTGCCGAACGAGGTGTTTGAGGCGGCGCGGATCGACGGTGCAGGCCCGGTGCGGATCTACGCGCTCATCGTGCTGCCACTGGCCCGCCCGTCCCTCGCTGCCCTGACTGCGCTGGCGACCACCTGGGTCTTCAACGACCTGATCTGGGCGATGACCGTGTTGCGCACTGAGGACAACTTCCCGATCACCGCGGCGCTGCTGAACCTGCAGGGCGGATTCGTCAGCCAGTGGAACGTGGTGGCTGCCGGCGCCGTGATCGCAGCGATCCCGACCGCGGTGGTGTTCTTCATCTTCCAGAAGCAGTTCGTGTCGGGTCTGCTGGTAGGAGCGAACAAGTAGGCGAACCGATGCGGCGACAGCAGCGACACTGCTGCCGAAAGGAGACGCGCCCGGGCCATCCGGCCCGGGCGCGTCTCAGCGGTTCAGCTCAGGGGTGTCAGAAGTTGGAGTCCGAGTCACGCCCGTAGCCGCCCTGCTGGCCACCCTGCTGCTGGTCGCCACCAAAGCCGCCCTGCTGCTGGTCACCGGAATCACTCCCGTAACCACCGGACCGCTCCTGACCGGAGTCACTCCCATAGCCACCCTGCTGGCCACCGGACTGCTCGCCACCACCGAAGCCACCCTGCTGCTGGCCACCGGAATCACTCCCATAACCACCGGACCGCTCCTGACCGGAGTCACTCCCATAGCCACCCTGCTGGCCACCGGACTGCTCGCCACCACCGAAGCCACCCTGCTGCTGGCCACCGGAATCACTCCCATAACCACCGGACCGCTCCTGACCGGAGTCACTCCCGTAACCACCCTGCTGGCCACCGGACTGCTCGCCACCACCGAAGCCACCCTGCTGCTGGCCACCGGAATCACTCCCGTAACCACCGGACCGCTCCTGACCGGAGTCACTCCCGTAACCACCCTGCTGGCCACCGGACTGCTCGCCACCACCGAAGCCACCCTGCTGCTGGCCACCGGAATCACTCCCGTAACCACCGGACCGCTCCTGACCGGAGTCACTCCCGTAACCACCGGACCGCTCCTGACCGGAGTCACTCCCGTAACCACCCTGCTGGCCACCCTGCTGCTGGCCACCGGAATCACTCCCGTAACCACCGGACCGCTCCTGACCAGAGTCACTCCCGTAACCACCCTGCTGGCCACCCTGCTGCTGGTCACCACCAAAGCCACCCTGCTGGCCACCCTGCTGCTGGTCACCACCAAAGCCACCCTGCTGACCGCGCTCGCTCCCGAAACCACCCTGGTTCGGTTCGTTCGCCTCATTCGCTCCGTACGTGTTCTCGTTCATGTGCCCTCCTGCGATCGAGGCCCGCTGGACCGATACCGAACGCGCCGATCGACGCGTTACTCAATTGTTATCGCGCATCCAGGGTGTCCGCTACCGTTGTGAGCACATCCGAGATAATTCGGATGTATAATGCCCGGCTCGCCGGCTCGCCCCTGTGCGAGGCGAATGCGCCCGCAGGGCCCGGTGAATATCACTCCCACCCCCGGTGCCGGAACCGGATCTGCTGGCCAGGCCGCAGCTGTCCGACTGCATCCGCCGCTGCTTCAGTGAGCACTCCGATCACCGGATAGCCACCGGTGACGGGGTGGTCGGGCCCGAAGATCAGCGGCTTCCCGTCCGGTGGGACCTGCACGCTTCCCCGCACCACACCCTCGGAGAGCAGTTCGCCGCTGCGCTCGCGCTCCAGGTCCGGGCCATTGAGTCGCACCCCCACCCTGTCACCGGTGTCGGTCACCGTGTACGGCTCGGACAGGAACGTCGCCACTGCCGCCGTGGTGAACCAGTCCCGTCGAGGCCCCGGGCACACGTCCAACAGGAACGGGGTGTGCTCCGAGCCAAGCTCGACATCTGCGGTCGGCACGGGCCGGTGCGCGGGAGCAACACCGAGCACGTCCCCGGCCCGCACCGGCGGAGGCCCGAGCCCGGAGAGGACGTCGTGACTAGCCGACCCCAGCACGAGCGGCACGTCGAGACCGCCGCGGACCGCCAGGTAACTGCGCAGTCCCCACGGCGGTGGCCGCAGCACGAGCTCGGCGCCTGCCGGCAGCACCACCACGGCCCCGGGTGGGTGCACCATCCCGTCAGCCCTCAGTGGCGCCGGTGCGCCGGCAAGGGTGACGAGTGCCTCTTGCTCGGCGCGCAGGTGCAACCGGCCCAGCATCACCTCCAGAGCAGCCGCATCGTCGGGATTGCCGAGGCGCCGGTTCGCGGCGACGAGCGCACCCCGGTCGGCCGCCCCGGAGACCGGCACCCCGGAGGCCGCGTGGCCGGCGCGACCGAGGTCCTCGATGAGGACCAGCCCGGCGTCGAGCACCCGCAGCATCAGTCCACCTCCCGGAACCGGACCCGGGTCCCCGCACGCAGCAGTGCCGGCGGGTCCGCCTCATGGTCGAAGAGCACGGCGTCGGTGTGGCCCAGCAGCCGCCAACCGCCTGGCGAGGAACGCGGGTACACCGCGGACTTGTCACCGGCGATGGCGACCGCACCAGCGGGCACCGACGGACGCGGACTCTCCAGCCGGGACACGTGCAGGGACGGGTCGAGCCCAGAAAGGTAGGCGAAGCCAGGTGCGAACCCGAGGAAGTCGGCCGTATAGGTCGCGGCCGTGTGCCGGGCGATCACCTCGGCCGCGCTGAGCCCGGTCAGGCGGGCGACGTCCTCCAGGTCCGGGCCGTCGTAGCGGACCTCGATCACGACTGCTTCATCGTCCTGGACCGCCGGCGCCTCTGTGCTGCCGGCCGACACTGTGTTCTGTGCGAGTGCGGCCACGCGCGCAAGCGCGGCGGGGTCGCTCACCGTCACCAGCACCGTGCGGGTGGCCGGCACCACGTCGATCACGCCGCTCAGCTCGCCACGTGCCCTGGCCTCGTGCAGCGACCGGGTGAGGGCGTGCACCGCCGTCAGGTCCTCCACCTCGAGCAGGACGGCCCGCTCCCCGCACGGCAGCGCCCGGATTATGGGGACGGCACTCATGTAAACGGCTCCGGGCTCAGACCAGCTGCGTCGAGAGCGGCACGCACACGCGTGGCGATCGTGACGGCGTCGGGGGTGTCCCCGTGCACGCACAGGGTGCGCACGTCCAGCGGGACGGGGGTACCGTCGTCGGCGATCACCGCGCCGGTGCGCACCAGGTGAGCCACTCGCTCCGCGATCTCCTCGGCATCGTGGAGCACGGCGCCGGGCTCCCCTCGCGGAAGGAGCGCTCCGGTCGCTGTGTACCCCCGATCGGCGAAACCCTCCGGCACCGCGGCCAGGCCCGCCGCCCGGGCCAGGTCGAGCACGAGCGCGCCGGGCGGGCCGACGACGGCGAGCCCCGCCTCGGCAGCAACAGTCACCACTGCACGGGCATGCCCGGGATCGCGGGTAGCCGCGTGGTACAGCGCCCCATGCGACTTCAGATAACTCACCCGTGCCCCGACGGCGGCCGCCGCCTCGATGAGGTTGCGCACCTGGATGCGCAACTCCTCGACCAAGGCTGCCTCCCCGATCGTCACGGGCACGCGCCCGAAGTTCTCCCGGTCCGGATAGGCCGGGTGTGCCCCGATCCGGACCCCCTGGGACAGTGCCGCCGCGCAGGTGGCCGTCATCGTGTCGGCGTCCCCGGCATGCCCACCGCAGGCGATGTTCGCGCTGGTGACGACGGCGAGCATGGCAGCGTCGTCACCCACCCCTTCACCGAGGTCGGCGTTGATGTCAAGCGTTGCCGCATCCATGGCCGAATGATCCCACGAGGCCCTCAGCAGGAACACGGCGGAACCATACAGGGTCGCTCACCATTGACCTGATGAGCATCGGACCGGTCCGAACGCCAGCGACATCAGTGCCTCACAGGTAGGTTGATGTACCTGTGCGTGGTGGAGCGACGAGACAATATCCGGCTCGCCGAACTCTCGGCGTTGTCTCGTCGGCACGAGCCCGCTGGCAAATGATCCTCTTCGTCGAGTTCGGATGACCATGCTTTCACTTCCCCCGTTCGGGGCCGACCGTTCCATGTGGATACCTGCGGTGCCACCGTCGTGGCAGAGCTACTTGGATCTCACGCTGCACCCGCTGCCGGTCCTTCCGGTGATCGGAGCCTTGGCTGGGGGGCTGTACCTGGCAGGGGCACTCCGACTGTGGCGTGCCGATCGGCGCTGGTCTCCATGGGCTACCCTCTCGTTTCTGTCGGGCTGCGCCGTCCTCGTCATAGTGATGAGCGGCAACGTGGAGGGGTACGGCACCCGGATGTTCTCCGTGTTCATGTTCCAGCAACTGACACTCATGATGGCTGTTCCGCCTTTGCTCGTCCTGGGTCGACCTGGGACCCTCTTGCTGCGAGCCACGCCTCATCACCGACTGGGACGGGTCGTATTGGTTGGCGCACGCGGAGCCCTCCGAAGCGGCGTCGGCGCGGTCATACTCCACCCAGCCTTGATGATTCCCCTGTTCCTCCTGTGCTTCTACGGCCTGTACTTCAGCGACCTCGCCACCATGCTGCTGAGGACCACGCAAGGTCACATTGGCCTAGAACTGCTGTTCCTGGTCGCGGGCATCCTGTTCACCGTGCCCATCCTGTCGGAGGACCCGCTCCCCCACAGCCACAGCAACCTGGGCCGCGCGGCGCACCTACTGATCGAGATGCCGACTCATGCGTTCTTCGGGGTCATCCTGATGATGAGCAAGTATCCAATGGTCGAGGCCTTCACCGACCCGCCGGCTTCCTGGGGCGTGGACGTCCTGGACGACCAACAGCTGGCCGGCGCGCTGGCATGGTCCTACGGCGAGCTCCCAGGTCTGGTGATGCTGCTCATCCTTGCCTCGCGATGGTTCAAGGACGAGAACCGCCAGATGGCAAAGCTCGACCAGGACGAAAGCAGCAGCCACGAACTCGACGACTACAACAGGTACCTCCGTAGCCTCGACGCGAAGCATTGAGTTCCTGACCGTCCCGACCGGTGGTCGACGCCACCGTGCGCGTTCGCGGCTTTCAACTTCCGGCCACATCAACTCTCCTCCCGAAAACCGCCCGCCGTGCCGCACGCCGCAGCGTCAGCAGCACGGCATGCCCCGCCACGGCGATCCCCAGCACCGTGGTGATCGCCCGGGTCAGATCCCACGGCAACGAGGTCACCACGCTGTAGGTGAGGAATCGGGTGAGGTTCTCGATCAGCGGACCACCCGGCACGAAGGAGATCTCGGTGGCCCCACCGAGCAGAAACGGCCAGAACGAGAGATTCATCGCCACTCCGAACAGCACCGAGGCGACCGCTCCGTAGAGCGCCAGCATTGCAAGCTCCGCGATGCCGCGCACCCGGATCCGTCCGATGCAGTCCGGCAGCAGCCCGGCCCCCAGCCCCACCCACGCCGCACCCAGCATCTGGTACGGCAGCCACGGCCCCACCCCACCGGTGAGCAGGGCAGAAGCGAACAGCGTGGTACCGCCGAGCAGGAAACCGAACCCCGGCCCGAACACCCGGCCACCGAGCACGAGCAGCACGAACACGGTCTCCACTCCCCCGGTTCCCGCGGCGATCGGGCGGATCAGTGCCCCCACTGCCGACAGCAGGCCGAGCATCGCCACCGCACGGGTGTCCATCCCACCGTCACTGACGGCGATCGCCACCACCAGCAGCGAGGCCGCCAGCACCACACCGAGCACGATCGGCGCGGCTGCCTCGTCGTCGAGGGCCGCACCTGCGTCGAGGAAGAGCGGCCACGCGAAGGCGAGGACACCGAGCATGCTCACCGCGACCAGTGCGAGTGCCAGCCTCGGTGAGAGAGGCAGAGCCGCCGCTCGCGGTTCGCTCACGGCTCCTCCTCGGCCAGCACAGTGCTCACTTCGCCCACTGTCAACCACGGCTGTGGGCTGAGCACCTTCGCTACCTGCGGGGCGAGCAGCGCGGAGTCGGCCAGCACCTCCCGCACAGGTCCGTCGGCAACCACACCACCATCTGCCAGCTGCACCACCCGATCGGCCACCTGCGCCACGAACTCCACATCGTGGCTGGCCACCACCACCGCGTGGCCGGCATCCGCGAGCCCCTCCAGCACCACAACGAGGTGCTCCTTGGCGGCATAGTCGAGCCCGCGCGTAGGTTCGTCGAGCAGCAGCACCTGCGGGCTGCGGGCCAGTTGGATCGCCACCGCGAGCGCCAGCCGCTGCCCCTCGGAGAGATCGCGCGGGTTGGCCTCCTCGTCGACGCCAGGCACGAGCGCGTCCAGCAGGTTCCGGGTGGTCCCGGGCTCGGCACCCGCGTCGGCATCGGCAGTGCGGCACTCCGCCGCCACGGTGAGCAGGTAGAGCAGGTCCTCAGGTGACTGCGGCACCAATGCGGCCTGCTCATCCCCGTGCACGCGGCCGCTCTCGAGCCGCTGCGCCCCGGCGAGCGCCCACAACAGTGAGGACTTCCCGGCACCGTTGCGCCCCATCACGGCAGTCACGTGCCCAGAGCGAACGTCGAGATCGATGCCGTCCACTGCGATCATGCCGTCGTAGGTCACCCGCACCCGTTCGGCGGTCACCACCGCCTCCCCGGGGTCACGCGTGGGGAGCACGGGCGAACCGAGGCGCTCGCGCAGGGGTGCGCTGCGCCGTCGTGCCTCTCGCACGGTGAGCGGCACGGGCTGCCAGCCGGCCACGCGGCCGAGCTGCACCACCGGCGGTGCCACGGGGGCGATGGCGAACACCTCGGCGGGGTCGCCGGCGTGGGCTCGGCCGCCGTCGAGGGAGATCACCATGTCCGCGAAACCGACGACGCGCTCGAGCCGGTGCTCGGCCAGCAGCACCGTGACGCCGGCGTCATGGACCAACCGGGCCAGGGCGGCGAGCACATCTTCGGCCGCTCCCGGGTCGAGGGCGGAGGTGGGTTCGTCGAGCACCAGCACCCGCGGCTGAGCGGTCAGCACGGCCCCGATCGCGACCCGCTGCTGCTCCCCACCGGAGAGGGTGTGCAGCGCTCGGTCGCGCAGGTCGGCCAGTCCGAGCAGGTCCGCCACCTCCTCCACGCGGCGCCGCATCAGCGCCGGTGCCACCCCGAGCTGCTCCATGGTGAAGGCGAGCTCGTCGGCGACGGTCTCGGTGACGAAGGTCGCCTGCGGGTCCTGCCCGACCACCCCGACGACGTCCGCCAGGTCCCGGGGCTGGTGGGTGCGGGTGTCGCGCCCGGCCACCCGCACGCTGCCACTGACCTGCCCGCCGGTCAGGTGCGGCACCCGGCCGCTGACGGCGCCCAGGAGCGTGGACTTCCCCGATCCGGTGGGGCCGACCACCAGGCACAGCTCACCCTCGGCGACGACGGCACTCACCTCGGTCAGCACGGGCTCGCCGCCGTAGCGGACAGTGAGATTCTCGATCTCGATCATGCGGCCTCCGTCAGGGCAGGGGCGGCGAGCGCCGCGGCCGCGACGATGCCGAGCAGCAGCGGGTCAGTGCCGGCTGCACGTCCAGCGAGGGCGACCACGAGCGCGAGGGCACCAACTCCGGCCACGACCCACGCCCGCACGCCCCACGGCAGCGGCCGGTAGCGGGTACGCACCACCGCGCGGGAGGCCAGCACTGACGCTCCCGCTCCCACTGCGGCACCCCCGATCAGCAGGGCGAGACCCAGGCCGCGAGGAGCACTGGCATCGAGCAGGGCGTAGGTTCCGGCGATGGCGGCAACCAGCGCGGCACCCACCAGCACGGTGACGCCGCGGCGGCCACCCCGGTGATCCGGGTGCACGCGGGCGTACCCGCGCGAATCCATGGAGGCAGCCAGATCGAGCGCCTGGTCGAGCGCTCCGGCGAGCACGGGAACCAGCCGGGCAGCGAACGCCCGCAGCCCGCTCCTGACCTCGCCGCGCAGCGCCTGTGCCCGGCGGACCCGCGCGATCGCGGTGATCAGTTGCGGGGTGACGGACACGGCGATCACCGCGGCGGTGCCGAGGTGGTGCAGCGATCCCGGCAGGCACCGCAGCGCCAGGCGCGGGTTCGCGATGGCGTTGACCGCGCCGAACGTGATCACCAGCGTGGCCAGGGACAACCCGGTCAGTGCTGCACTGGTGAGGCCGTCGGCGTGCACTGGGCCGAGGAGTGAGAGGTTGGTGAACCATCCGGGCAGGTCGATCTGCGGCCACGACCACAGCACCGGGCTGGAGTCCGGGAGCCCGACCAGGAGGTAGAAGCCGGTGCGCACCGCCACGATGACCGCGCCGAGTGCGATCGCGGCCGGGAACGCCTTCGCCCATGGCGAGTCCGCCCGGCACGTCACGCCCACGAGCAGCACGGCCAGCAGGATCAGCCCTGTCGCCGCCCCGGCGGGCAGGCGCACGACGGCGACCGTCACCCCAGCCGCCCAGGCCCACCAGGCCAGGGGGTGAGTGAGGGTCGCCGTCGTCATGGCTTACTCAGCTGCGAGCGCGACGGCGCACGACGAGCACGATGGCAGCGACCAGCGCGAGCCCGAGCACGACGGCGAGGATCGGCAGCACCGGGGTGGAGGATTCCTCGGCGGGCTCGTCAGCATCCTCGGCGGACTCGTCGGTGGTCTCCTCCGGCTCGGCCACGGCGAGCACGTCGACGGGTGCGATACCCGGACCTTCGGCACCGTCGGAGTAGCGCCATCCCTCGATGGCGCCGGGCGCGGGGTCGGCCTCGTCGGCGCCGACCTCGTAGCTGGTCCACTCGCCCTCGGGCTCGGCGTTCCAGTAGGACCAGAAGACACCGTCGAAGTCCTCCGGTGCGACACAGGGATCCGGTTGTCCTCCGATCGCGCAGAGGTAGCCAGCCTCGCTGTTGGACGTGTCGAAGCCCGCAGACTCGAGCGCTTCACGACCGGTGGCCGGGTCACCCTCGGCGCAGCCGATCTCGATGTCGCCGCCGAGCTCGGTGGCATCGACCACGACGGTCACGCCAGTGTCATCCGCGCAGGCAGCGCCGACCGGCGCGGAGGTCACCGACTCGGCCCCGGCGGAGGGGGCGCCGAACGCACCGGCGAGGGACGCCGTCGTGAGGGCCGCGGCAGCGACAGCGGCCGGGAGGGAACGGAGGGTCAGGTGCATGGGGTGCCTTTCGCAAGGGACCTTGAGGGCACCGCGGCCTGCGGCCGGGGGCACCACCCGCAGTCCACGACGGGTCGAGCGTCTGCGTCCTGGGCAGGTAATCCGACTCTCACGGTTGCGGGACAGTGCCGGAGTCTCACCGGCTTCCCCTGGGTCCAGGACTGAATGTCCCAGTATGGCCGGTCCTGCCCTGACGGAGCGAATGGTGCGGTTGCGACGTACGGGAGGCGTCGGAATCACACCACAGTGCGCCGGCGACGGCATTGCTGCGCCATGCTGGGGCGATGAGGATCTACACGCGCACCGGCGATGACGGGAGCACCGGACGGCTCTACGGGGGCCGGATCGCCAAGACCGACCCCGTGATGGACACCGGCGGGGACGTGGACGAGGTGGTCGCACTGCTGGGAGTGGCGCGCGCTGAGCAGGCCGGCGAGCCCGAGCTTGCGGAGGTCATCCTCCGGCTGCAGCGCGAACTGTTCGTGCTCGGCGCCGACATCGCGGCGAACCCGGATCGACGGCACAAGCTCGACCCCGGAGTGTCGCTGGTGACCGAGGAGATGGTCACCGGTCTGGAGGAACTCATCGACGATCTGGTCGCGGCCCGGCCGCTGAAGCCAGTGTTCGTAGTTCCTGGCGCCACCGCCCAGGGTGCGGCGCTGGACCACGCCCGCGCTGTGGCCAGGCGCGCGGAGAGGCACGCGCTGGCCGCACGGGAGGCGGGCGGTCAGGTGAGCGACGCCGTCGGGCGTTACCTGAACCGGCTCTCGGACCTGCTGTTCGTGCTCGCCCGGCACGCTGCCGGAGAGACGGAGGAGCCCACCACCCGCTGACCGACCCCCGCCCACCGACCACCAGCCCACCGGGGGTGAAGTTGACGTCGGTTATGGCCAGATAATCGACGTCAAGTTCACCCCCGGTGCGGGTGGCGTCGGTGCAGGTGGCGCCCGACCTCAGCGCGTGGAGAATGCCGCGTCGAAGGCGGCCTCCGACGGCTCGTACTTGCTCAGGTTGCGCACGAACTCCAGTGCCTCGGGGGCCCCGACGAGCCGGTCCATACCGGCGTCCTCCCACTCCACCGAGAGCGGGCCGTCGTAGCCGATGTGGTTGAGCGCCCGGAACGCGTCCTCCCATGGCACGTCGCCGTGGCCGGTGGAGATGAAGTCCCAGCCGCGGCGGGGGTCCGCCCACGGCAGGTGCGAGGACAAGCGGCCGTTGCGGCCGTTGTTGATGCGCACCTTGGTGTCCTTGCAGTGCACGTGGAAGATCTTCTCGGGGAAGTCGAGCAGGAAGCCGACCGGGTCGAGCTGCTGCCAGACCATGTGGCTGGGGTCCCAGTTGATCCCGAAGGACTCGCGGTGCCCGATCGCCTCGAGCGTCTTCACGGTGGTCCAGTAGTCGTAGGCGATCTCGCTGGGGTGGACCTCCAGCGCGAACCGCACGCCCTGCTCGTCGAAGACGTCCAGGATCGGGTTCCACCGGTCGGCGAAGTCGGTGTATCCGGCTTCGACGAGCTCGTCCCGCACCGGCGGGAACATCGCGACGTACTTCCAGATCGACGAACCGGTGAACCCGGTGACGGTCTTGACCCCAAGGCGCTTCGCGGCGCGGGCGGTGTTCTTCATCTCCTCGGCGGCGCGCTGGCGCACACCTTCGGGGTCCCCGTCGCCCCACACCGAGTCCGGGAGGATGTCCCGGTGGCGCTCATCGATCGGGTCGTCGCAGACCGCCTGCCCCTTGAGGTGGTTGGCGATCGTCCAGACCTTGAGGTTGTTCTTCTCGAGGATGGCGAGCTTCTCGGCCACGTAGTCGTCGTCGGTGGCGGCGCGGTTGGGGTCGAGGTGGTCGCCCCAGCAGGCGATCTCGAGGCCGTCATAGCCCCATTCGCCGGCCCGCCGGCACAGTTCCTCGAACGGCATGTCGGCCCACTGGCCGGTGAACAGGGTGATCGGTCGTGCCATGGATGTGCTCCTTCGGACTCAGGCGGGATGGTCAGGCGGGAACTGCGGTCCAGGTGCTGTTCTCGGCCGAGGACCGCTCGACGGCGTCCAGCACGCGCTGCACACGCAGCCCGTCGGCGAAGGACGGCTCGGGCTGGTTCCCCTCGGCCAGCGCGGTCACCAGGTCGACGACCTGGTGGGTGAACCCGTGCTCGTAGCCGAGCCCGTGCCCCGGGGGCCACCAGGCGGCGATGTAGGGGTGCTCGCCCTCGGTGACGAGGATGGTGCGGAACCCGTTCGTGCGGGCCGGCTCGCGGGCGTCGAAGTACTGCAGCTCGTTCAGCCGCTCCAGGTCGAAAGCGACCGACCCCTGAGTGCCGTTGATCTCGATCCGCAGCGCATTCTTGCGACCCCACGCGAACCGGGTCGCCTCAAACGTGCTGATCGCCCCACCGGAGAGGCGCGCCAACCAGATCGCGGCGTCATCGACCGTGACCGGACCGCGCTCCTCACCTCCGACACCGGCGATCCCCACCCGCTCGGTCTCGACCGGCCGTTCCTTGATGAAGGTCTCGGTCAGCCCGGCCACCCCGGTGATGTGCTCACCGGTGATGAACTGCACGGCGTCGGCGATGTGGGCACCGATGTCGCCCAACGCACCGGATCCGGCGACGTCCTTCTGGAGGCGCCACGAGAGCGGAGCCTCGGGGTCGGCCAGCCAGTCCTGCAAGTACTGGGCCCGGACCTGGCGGATCTCGCCCAGCTCTCCCTCGGCCACGAGCTGCCTCGCGAGCTGGATGGCGGGGACGCGGCGGTAGGTGAAGCCGACCATCGCCTTCGCACCGTTCGCGGCGGCCTTCTCGGCGGCTGCGGCCATCTGCTCGGCCTCCGCGACGGAGTTCGCCAGGGGCTTCTCGCAGAGCACGTGCTTGCCCGCCTCCAGCGCGGCGATCGCGATCTCGGCGTGCGTGTTCCCCGGGGTACAGATGTCGACCAGGTCGACGTCGTCCCGTGCGATGGCCGTGCGCCAGTCCGTCTCGGTGTGGGCCCAGCCGAGGTTCGCCGCTGCGCCGGCGAGGTTCTCGGGGTTGCGCCCGCAGATCAGGTGCTGGACCGGAGACAGCGGAAGGTCGAAGAACCGGGGCGCGACCCGCCACCCCTGGGAGTGGGCGGCCCCCATGAACGCATACCCGATCATGGCGACGTTGAGCGGTGGACTCTGACTGCTCATCTGCGTGGTCTCCTTCGACGATGGGGGTGTGCGTACGACGGTACCGGGACTTTTGCTGCCAGTCGAGCAAAAGTCCGGATCTCGGGATACGGTGAGTGCTTCTGACCCACCTGGAGGAGATCGTGACGCAGCACGCCGCCACCACGCCGCGTGCGGCAGGTGCCGGCGCGTTGCTGCAACTGCTCCGCGACGGCGCCGGCCGCACCCGGGCAGACCTGGTGGCAGAGACTGGACTAGGCCGTTCGGCCGTGACCTTGCGCGTCGACGCCTTGCTGCGCACCGGGCTGCTCGGCGCCGAGGCCGGCTCGTCCACCGGGGGCCGACCACCGACCACGGTCCGGTTCGACCCGGGCGCACGGACGATCCTCGCCGTGGACCTCGGCGCCGCCCACCTGGCCGTGGCGGTCACCGACCTTGCGGGCGTCGTGCTCACCGAGCGCCGGGAACAGATCGACATCAGCGCCGGACCGGACCAGGTGCTCGACCTGGTGCGGCGCTCCGGGACTGAGCTGCTCAGCAGCGTGCCGTGCACGCCGCTGGCGGGCGTCGGCGTCGGGCTTCCCGGCCCGGTCGAGCACTCCACCGGGCGGCCGCGCACCCCGCCGATCATGCCCGGGTGGGACGGGGCCGATGTGCCAGGAATCCTCGGTGCGGCCTTCGACGTGCCCGTGCTCGTGGACAACGACGTGGATCTGATGGCTCTGGGAGAGCACACCCAGATCTACCCGGACACCCAGCACCTGATGTTCGTGAAGGTGGCCACCGGGGTGGGCGCAGGAATCATCGCCGGCGGATCGCTGCTGCGCGGCGCCGATGGTGCGGCCGGCGATCTCGGTCATGTGGCAGTTCCCGGCGGTGCACCGGTCCGATGCACCTGTGGGAACAGTGGCTGCCTCGAGGCACTGGCGAGTGCCGGCGCCGTGGTGCGGGCGCTGCAGAGCGCCGGACGTGCCGTGCGATCCGCCGATGAGGTGCTGGCGCTGGTGGCCGACGGCGATCGGGAGGCCGAGCGACGGGTGCACCTGGCCGGGCAGAGCCTCGGCGCCGTGCTGGCCAGCTGCGTCAATCTCCTGAATCCCTCGGTGATCGTGGTCGGCGGACCGCTGGCCACGGAGGCGAGCCCGATGTTCGCGGGCATCGAGGAGATGGTCAGGTCCCGGTCCCTGCCCCTGGCGACCGCCCAGCTGCGGGTGGTGCCGAGCCGGACCCGCGGACGCTCCGCCCTCGTCGGGGCGAGCCGCGCCGTGGCCGACCATGTGCTCGCGCCGGCAGCGGTGGATCGCCTCACCGAAGCCTGAGTGGTCCGGATTGTCGCGCGCACCCCGGCACAGGCGATACTCACCCGATGACTGACGACACCGACACCCAGTTCGACCTGGACGGCCTCCGCTTCCGGATGGTGTCCTCGACCGCATCCCGGGTAGATCCCGAGTCCCCCACCGAGTTCACCTACCACCAGGACGGTCCACTGCTCTGGGGTGAGTATCTCGGAGACACCGTCACCCGGGGCAGATTCGTCGGTACGCTCGCGGCCGACGAGCTGGACATCTCCTTCGCCCACGCTCGTCGCGCCGACGGTTCTGTGGTGCACGGCCGGGCCACCAGCCGGGTGGAACGACGTCAGGATGCTCTGCTCTACCTGGTGGAGTCCTTCGAGGCCGACGGCGTCCCGCACGAGAGCGTGTGCGTGCAGGTCTGAGAGCGTCCGCCGCGTCAGTCGATCCGGCTCGGGCGGTCCGGGTTGGTGCGGGTGTAGCGCATCAGGCCACGTTCGGCCACGGCCTGTCCACGCCCAGACACATCCGTCGGCAGCAGATAGCCACGGTCGAACACCTCGTCCAGGACGAGCACGGTCTCCACACTCTTGACCTGCGGGAGGGCAGCGATGACCCCGACCACGAACCCGTGGATGACGTCCACGTCAGCACCACGGATCAGCAGCATCACATCATGTTCACCCGTGGTGATCTTCGCGGACTCGATGTCCGGCATCTCCCGGATGGCATCGAGGAAGTCGGGCCATGTCTGCGGATGGACGGTCACGAACACGAGGGCGCAGATCCCCAGGCCTGCCCGCGCGGGATCGACGCGGGCGGTGTATCCCATGATGACCCCGGCCTGGGTGAGCGCCTCGACCCGGGCGTAGGCGCTGGCCCTCGAGATGCCCACCTGCTGAGCCAGCGCCGCAATCGAGATGCGACCGTTATCTCGGAGCACCTCAAGGATGCGATAGCCGATCTCGTCGACCTGACCGGCCGAACGTCCAGCCATCCCTACGTTCTTCGCTCCCATTCTGGACATTCTGCCAAAGGGCAGCCCGATTGGGGGAACTCTTGTCACAATAGACCGGCGGCCTAGACATATAGTTCGCCCCAACGCTCGATGTCGATCCACCCGTCCAGGGTGCTTCAGCCGGAGGTTTCCGTGTTCCGTTCAACCCGCCGTACTGCGATTGCCGTCGGTCTCGCTGGCAGTCTCGCCCTCGTCGGCTGCACTGGCGGCAACACCGCCAACCAGGGATCCGACGGGAACGAGACGACCGGCGCGTCGGACAATCTGGTGATCGACACCGCGTTCTCCCTGGAGACCGGTGATCCCGGCCGCAACTATGTCCCCACCGGGAACATGGTGCTGCACGCCGTGTACGACACGCTCCTCACGTTCGAAGGGTCCGCCGAGGCCGAGCCGGTTCCGTCGCTGGCCACCGTGGAGCAGAACGAGGACGCCACCGAGTTCACCTTCACCCTCGATGGTGAGCGCACCTTCTCCGACGGCAGCACCGTTGACGCCGACGACGTGGTCTACTCCCTCACCCGGGTGCAGGGGATGACGGAGTCCAAGGCAAACTTCCTGATGACCGGCATCACGGTGGAGAAGGTCGACGACCTCACCGTGCGCCTGACCACGGAGTCCCCGTCGCTGCAGCTGCCAGCCATCATGACAAACCCGGCGCTGTCCATCCTGAACTCCGAGGTGGTCCAGGCCAATGGCGGGACCACCGGAACCGACGATGCTGCCGAGGAGTTCCTCAATGGTGAGTCGGTCGGCTCCGGTCCGTACCTGCTGGACTCCTTGGACCTCACCACGCAGGTGGTCCTCACGGCCAACCCCGAGTACGACGGCGACACACCCCCGGCGTACGAGCGCATCGTCATCCGGAACGTGAGCGAGTCCGCGACCCAGCTGATCAACCTCCAGGGTGGCGACTCCCAGCTCGCCGTCGACCTGAACGGTGACCAGGTGGCCGGCCTGGGCGAAGAGTTCACCGTCACCTCGGTGCCGTCGGCCGAGACGATCTTTCTGTTGATCAATCAGGATGCCGAGGTCGGTGGGGCCACAGCGAACCCTGATTTCGCCGAGGCCGTCCGGTACGCCGTGGACACCAGCGAGCTGCTCGAGCTGGCCGGAGCCGGGGCCGAGGCCGCTACGGGCGTGATCCCGCCGATGTTCCCCGGATCGCTGGCAGATCCGATCGGCCAGGACCTTGCCCGCGCCGAGCAGGCCCTCGATGCGTCGGGCTATGACGGCGAGACGCTCCGCCTGCAGTTCCCGAACGACTATCCCGTGGGTGGGGTGGAGTTCACACCGGTAGCAGAACGTCTGCAGTCGCAGCTGCAGGAGGCCGGGATCACGGTCGAGCTCGCCCCGGCGCCGTTCGCGACCGAGATCGACCCGTACGTGACCGGCCAGGAGGCGTTCTCCATGTGGTTCTGGGGCCCGGACTTCGCCGACTCGTCCTCGTTCCTGCCGTTCGGCCCCGGCGAGAAGGTGGGGCTGCGGGCCGGTTGGACCGCGGAGGATGCACCGGAGATCGCCGAGCTCACCGCGGCGGCCACCACCGCGACCGACACCGACGAGCGGGAGCAGGCGATGAGTGACTACGCCACCGCGATGCAGGAGAGTGGTCCCTTCGTTCCGCTCCTGGTGCCGGGAGTGAACCTCGCCGGTGACGACTCGGTCACCAACATCGAGTACAACTCCACCTGGACGCTGGACATCCGGTTGCTCGCGCCGGCGAGCTGATCACGAGCAGCTCATGACGTCGACGACACCGCGCCGGCGAGTGCTCGGGCGCTCGCCCCTGGCCGGCTATCTGCTGCGCCGGCTCGGCACGTCTGCGCTGCTCCTGGTCGGTGTCACGCTGGTGACCTTCGTCCTGACCACCCTGGTACCGGGTGACCCGATCGCTGCGGCGCTCGGTGAGGGGGCGGCCTCCAACCCCGCCACCGTGGCTGCGTACGTCGAACGCTACGGCCTGGACCGGTCTCTGCCGGAGCGCTACCTGATCTATCTGGGGAACCTCGCCCAGGGTGATCTCGGCACGTCCCTGCAGACCGGACGGCCGGTGCTCGAAGACCTGGCGACGGCGATCCCGGCGAGCGTGGAGGTGGCGATCGGTGCGATCGTGGTGAGCCTCGCCGTCGCGCTGGCTCTGGGCACGTTGGCCGCGCACCGCCGTGGGAAGGTGACCGACCAGGTGGTCCGCGTGGTCTCCCTGATCGGACTCAGCGTGCCGATGTTCTGGCTGGCGATCATGGCCTATCACCTGTTCTTCCTGCGCCTGGGGATCGCCCCCGGCTCGGGCCGGCTCTCACCACACCTGACACCACCACCGCGCATCACCGGGCTGTTCACGGTGGACTTCGCACTCAACGGAGACCCGGTGGGCTTCTTCGACGCTCTCGCGCACCTGGCGCTTCCGGTCCTGGTGCTCTCCCTGTTCACGATCGGTCTGCTGACGCGTTTCGTCCGCACCAGCGTCCTCGAGGTCCTCAGCAGCGACTACGTGCGCGCGGCCCGGGCGAAAGGACTCCCCCGACGGCGGGTGATCGCCGCCTACGTGCTCCGTGGAGCGTCGCTCCCGGTGCTCACCATGGCCGGGGTGGCGTTCGGCATCCTGCTCTCGGGCACTGTGCTGGTGGAGGCAGTGTTCGCGTGGCCCGGCCTGGGCACCTACGCCTACAACTCGGCGATCGGACTGGACCTGCCAGGCGTGATGGGTGTGGGACTCGTGGTGGGTGTGATCTATCTGGTGATCAACTTCGTGGTGGATCTGTTGTACGGCGTGCTCGACCCCCGGGTGAGGTTGGCATGAGCATGAGTACGAGCCGCCGCCGGAGGCCACTGCTGCGCCGCATCCCTGCCGCGTGGCGCACTCCGCTCGCCGTGGTCGGTGCGGTGATCGCCATCGGGTGGGTGGTCGCTGCCCTCCTCGCACCCTGGATCGCACCGTACGATCCGCTCGCTCAGGACCTCCCGCGCCTGGTGCCACCGGGCACCGAAGGAACGCTGCTGGGCACCGACCAGCTCGGCCGGGACACCTTCTCCCGGTTGCTCACCGGTGCGCGGGTCACGATGCCGCTGGCACTGCTGCTGGTGGTCAGCGCGATGGTGATCGGCACCGTGATCGGAGCGGTCGCCGGATACGTGGGGCGCTGGGTGGACGAGGCGCTGATGCGCCTGACCGACCTCGTCATGGCCTTCCCCACCGTGATCTTGGCCATGGTGATCGCCGCCTCCCTCGGTGCCTCGCTCTTCAACGCCGTGCTCGCCGGCATCATCGTCTCGTGGCCGCAGTACGCCCGCGTGGTGCGTTCGTTGGTGCTCAGCCTGCGCACGCAGAACTATGTGGTGGCGGGACGCCTGCTCGGCTACTCCCCCTGGCGCACGCTCAGTTCGGACATCCTGCCCAACCTGGCCGGCCCTGTCCTAGTGCTCGCTTCGCTCGACATCGGCACAGCGATCCTGCTGCTGACCGGCCTGTCGTTCCTCGGACTCGGCGCGCAACCGCCGATGGCCGAGTGGGGTGCGATGATCTCCAGCGCCATGCAACACATCGACGCGTGGTGGCTCGGGATCTTCCCCGGTCTGGCGATCCTGTCGGTGGTGATGGCGTTCAACTTCATCGGAGACTCGCTGCGCGACATCTTCGACCCGCTCGCGTCCGCTGAACGACTCAGCGCCGGATCGCCGCCATCCACGCACGACGACGCTGATGACCTGGCCGAGCAGGACGGAGGCACCCGATGAGCACCGTGCACATCCGCGACCTGCGGATCGCCTTCGGGCGGCCCGGCCACACCACCGAGGTCGTCTCGGGCATCTCCCTCACCCTGAGTCCTGGCCGGATTCAGGGTCTCGCCGGTGAGTCCGGGTCAGGAAAGACGGTCAGCGGGCTCGCCGTCCTTGGCCTGCTCCCGGAGACTGCACACGTGTCCGGCTCCGTCCGGCTGGCCGGCACCGAGCTGGTGGGGATGAGCGAACGAGACCTGAACAGGGTGCGCGGGGCCAAGGTCGCGATGGTCTTCCAGGACCCGTCGGCCAGCCTGCACCCGCAACTGACGGTGGGCAGTCAGCTCACCGATCATGTCCGCACCCATCTGCGCCTGACCAAGCGTGCCTCCCGTGCCCGTGCCGTGGAGCTCCTCACTCGCGTGCAGGTGCCCGACCCTGACGGTGCGCTGCACCGCTACCCGCACCAGTTCTCCGGCGGGCAGCGCCAGCGCATCGCGATCGCCATGGCCCTGGCCTGCGATCCCCAGGTGCTCCTCGCTGACGAACCCACCACCGCATTGGACGTGACGGTCCAGGCGGGGATCCTGCACCTGCTGCGCGACCTGGCGGCCGAGCGTGATCTGGCCGTGCTGCTGATCACGCACGACCTGGGCGTGATGAGTGCGGTCGCCGATGACGTCGCGGTCATGCGGCACGGTTCCATCGTCGAGTCCGGCCCCACGCACCGGGTGTTCACGGCACCGGAGCACCCCTACACGCGTGAACTCCTCACCTCGATGCCCGAAGCACACGAGAGTCTGATCGATGAGAACAGTTCAGGGGGCCAGGCGTGACCGACGTGCTCTGTGTACGTGATCTCGTGGTCGAGTACCGCGGGCACACCACCGTGCGAGCGGTGGACGGTGTCTCCCTGTCCATCAGGTCCGGTGAGGTGCTGGCGCTCGTCGGTGAGAGCGGGTGCGGAAAGTCCTCCACCGCTCGGGCAGTGGTGGGGATGGAACGCCCGCACGACGGCGAGGTCACCTTCCGTGGACACGCTGTCCCGCCGCTGCGGTTGCGCCGCCGTTCCGCTGAGCTCACCGCCATTCAGATGGTGTTCCAGGACCCGAACTCCTCCTTGAACCCGCGCAAGCGGGTCGGTGAGCAGATCGCCGACGGCGCAACGGCCGCCCGCTCACGTGGGCTCACCTCCGATCCCCCGCCTGCATGGGTCGAGGCAGTCGGGCTCGACCCGGCAATGGTCTCGCGCTTCCCGCACCAGCTCTCCGGCGGCCAACGGCAGCGCATCGCGATCGCACGAGCGTTGGCCGCACGACCGGACCTGCTGGTCGCGGACGAGCCGATCTCCGCCCTCGATGCCTCCAGCCAGGCGTCCGTGGCTGCCATGATGCGCAGGCTCTGCCTGGAAGCGAACGCCGGAATGTTGTTCATCTCGCACGACCTGTCCGTCGTACGGATCATGGCGGATCGCGTGGCCGTGATGTACCGCGGCAGGATCGTCGAGTCCGGCCCCACGGCCACCGTGTGGTCCGACCCGGTGCATCCGTACACCCGCGCGCTGCTCGCGGCGATCCCCCATCCGGACGGCCAAGGGGTGCTTCCCGCCGCCCCGGCGGCGGAGGCACCCGAGGAATGGACGCAGGAGATTCCGGAGGCACTCGAGCGGGTGTGATCAGCCCAATCCGAGCCGCTCGTGCGCTCCGCGATAGATCGCCGTGCGGAGCTCGATCGCGTACGCCGTGAGCTGCGGCATGCCGAGGTCGGCCGCGACCGCGATCTCGGCCTCGATGTCGTACGGGACTCGGACGAACTGGATCCCGAACGGATCGCTCGGACCGCCGTCGGGCGTGCCTTCGATGATCACGTAGCACGCCGTGGGCTCATCGAGCGGGTTTCCGACGCTGCCGACGTTCAGCAGCGTCCTGCCGTCATCGACCTCCAGGTAGGCGTCGTGCACGTCCCCGTACGCGACGACGTCCGGTGCCGGTCCTGGTCCGGTGAGTTCGGTGGTGGCGAACATCGCGTCGAACTGCTCGCTGGTGTGATGGAAGTGGACCCGCGTGTAGACGCTGGAGGCCGATGCGTGGAAGAGCCGGATCCTGCGGCCGCTCAGCTGCAGATCATGGACCAGCGGCAGGGTGCGCAGCCACCTCCGGTCCGCCTCGGCGAGCTCGTCATGCCACCACCGGATCTCTGCAGGAACGTCCGGGCCACCACTGACGGGGAGGAAGTCGTCCCAGTTGCCGCGCACCGTCGTCATGCACCGTTGCCTGCTGATCCGCACCGCTTCGGATCCACGCGGGCCCTTGCCCGCAACATCGCCCAGATTGAGTACGGTCGTGATCCCCCGGGCGTCGATGTCGGCCAGGACCGCCTCCAGCGCGGTGACATTGCCGTGGATGTCGGAGATCAGCGCGACACGCCGTGGAGGGATGGGCACCTGATCAGCCTAGACGTCCGACTGTGGTCGTTGGCGCCGATGGTGGCGTCCCGCGGTGGTGATCCGTCCTCGGGTACCCTCGCGATCATGGTTCACGATGTCACAGCAGTCAACGAGGCTGTGCTGCGAGACCTCACGGTCCTCGACACCGAGCACCTGCTGGCATCACAAGGCGATGACCGGCATCTCGTGCTGGCTTCGGGCGCCAACCGATACTTCAACCGGTACCGCCCAGAGCCGGACCTGCTGCGATTCGGTTCGTGCACCTCCTCGACACTTTCCAGGGCGGCATTCGCCTCGGCCGAGCGCTTGCACGGATGGCTCCGCTCGGTGCCACGGGCGTCCACCGCACATGCGATCGACGACCTCTTCGAACGAGTCCGCACCCAGCTGATCGGGAACCTCGCCCCCTATCGCGTGGCCACCACGGATGTCGTGGTCACGCCGTCAGGGAGCGACGCCGAGTTCATCCCGCTCCTGGTCGGTCTGGCCGGCGGACGTCGGGTCACGAACATCGTCGTCGGTGCGGCCGAGGCCGGTTCGGGTTCGATCCACGCGGCGGGCGGCCTGCACTTCGATCATGCGACGCCGTTCGGCGTTCCCGTTCAGCAGTTCGGACCGGTGAACGAGCAGCTCAGCAGCCGGGTCGACGTGGTGCGAGTGGACGTACGGGACTGTGCCGGCGATCCCCGCCCGGTCTCCGATATCGACGCCGAGGTCACCGCGATCGCCGAGGGACGGGTGGCTGGGGGTGAGGACGTCCTCCTGCACCTCATCGCGCATTCCAAGACCGGCCTGCATGCACCCTCGATCGAGACGGTCGCACGACTCACCGGCGCGCACCCGGGGCGGGTTCTCGCTGTCATCGACGGCGCGCAGGGTAGGTTCAGTCGACGTGGGCTTGAGGAGTCCCTCGCCCGCGGCTGGATGACGATCGTGACGGGGTCGAAGTTCTTCGGTGGCCCCCCGTTCGCCGGTGCGGTGCTCGTGCCACACACACTCTGGGCGGACCGGGATCGCCCGGCCCTGCCTGACGAGTACGGCGACTATCTCGGGCGTTCGATGCTGCCCCGCACCTGGACGCGTGCCCGCGCCGCGGCGCCGGACATCGCGAACGTGGGCCTGCTGCTTCGCTGGTGGAGTGCGCTGACCGAGATCCGGGAGTACTACTCGGTCCCCGCCCCGCTGCGGTTCGAGGTGCTGCAGACTTTTCAGGCACTCGTCCCGACGATCTTGGCGAGGATCCCGGAGTTCGATGCCGACCCGGTGGACCCCCCGGTGGATCCGGCGGGCGCCGTGCGACTCCTGGAGTCCAACACCACCGTGTTTCCGTTCACCTGCAGAGTCGGTGGCGCCATGCTGGACGACACGGCGCTGCGCACCGCACGGGAGCGGCTGCGACTCGGCACCGGCGGTGGGCTACGGGCCGAGATCGGGCAGCCGGTGGTTCTCGGTGCCGAGGGGGAAGGTCGCACCGTCCTGCGGGTGGCGCTCGGAGCACCGAACAACACCGACGTCTGCACGGCCGACGCGGAGGGGTCGACCTTCTTCGACCGGATGAGCCGCCTGGAGACCGACGTCGACCAGGTGCTCCACGCCCTGGCCGAGCAGGTACGGGCTGTGGGCGCCGACGCGGCCTCGGCATCCGGCATGCTCACCCGCTGAGCAGACACCACTGCGCCCGGCCGTCAGCGCATTCCGACCTGTCCGACCACGCGCACGCGTACCGGTACGCCATCCACCTCGTCCCCGATAAGGGTGCGCACGGCCTGGGCGATCTGCTCGGAGGCGACGTTCACTCGGACGGCGTACCCTCCGCCGTCGTCGATGTGCAGTCCGATACTCGTGTCATGGCCGGCGAGCCGCACGGCTACCTGGGCCTTCGCGACGCTCGCTTCCTTGCGCGTGGTCCTCATGGCGTCGTGGCGCAGCCGTTCGCGAGCTGCACACCGAGGGCGTCCAGCACCAGTTCGATCGGGTTGACATAGGTCAGGCCGGTACCGCCCGGTCCCCCGGTCTCCGACCCGGCGAACAGCAGCCCGAGGGCAACGCCGTCCTCGGTGTAGATCAGTGAACCGGAGTCGCCACCGGCGGAGAACGCACCATCGGTTCCCTCGATCTCGATCTGGTCGTCGAACCGAAGCCGTCCCATCTCCGGTCCGTAGTCGACGACCACCTCGTCGAGTTCGATCGCGCTGACCCGGCCTGCCGTGACCGCCGTGGTCCGCCCGATCTTGCCGACCCGCTCACCACCGACGGCGGAGGTGGCCGATTCCACCGGACCCACCGGGTAGGTGGAGTCCACGGTGGTCTCGTCGAGCCGGGCGAGAGCGGCATCCACGGTGGCGACCTGACCCGGCGCGAGCGGCACAGTCATGTCCAGCGTGCCGACGCGGTCAGCCTGCTCACCGCCATCCGCGGGGCCTGGCTGCAGCACCGCATCACCCGACTCGGCGCGGGGTGAGCCAGCCAGCACGTGCCAGTTCGAGAGGGCGAACAGCGATCCGTCCACATCGGTCACGAATGCACCGAGCGTGCCGGCACTGACGTCCTCGTGCGCGATGGAGAGCCCGGGGCGCAGCGGGCGGATACGGCGCTGCAGGTCGGGTGGTGTGGGTGCTGGTGTGCTCAGCGCATGGATCCATCCGGTGTGCCGGATGTCCAGGTCGGCGGCGGCTTCCGCACGGAGTGAGTCCAGGGCACGGCGGCACGGTTCCTCGTCCAGGTACCGCACGGCGATGGCGTAGTCCGGACCCTCCGCGGTCTCCCCGCGCACGGTCAGTCCGAGCGCGAGCCCGCCAGGCCGGGCACCGGCGATCCGCGGTTCGGTCGCAGCGAGCGCCTCGGCAGCGATCCCGAGCAGGTGTGCTTTCCGATCTCGTGCGTGCTGGAGGTGCATTCCTCGAGTCTGCGCTTCCTCGCGGGGGCGCGCATCTGCTCAGTCGGTGGCTTGGTACACCAGGTGCAAGAGGGCACGGGCGTAGGCGTCCTCGACGCCGGCGGCGGTGAAGTCGTGCGTCTGCCCGTCCGGACCGGCAGTGCGCACCAGATACCCGGACTCGGTCCGCTCCATCCGCTGAAACGTGCTGCCGAGCAGGTCACGGAGCTGATCCTCACGCGGCAGCCAGAGGGCGTCGTCCTGGTCCAGGTTGTCCAAGGCCCACTCGGTGGTGCCGTTGAAGTTCAGCACCGTACCGGTGTCGTACGTCCGCGGCTCGATCACCATGTGGGAGAGGATGAAGACCTCCTCCGTCAAGGCCTGGGCCTCGATGCGGAACTGATCGCCGGGCGCGGGCTGCCAACGCAGACCAGCCTCGCGCAGGGACTGTGCAAGAGCGTCGCTGATCATCGCTCCAGTATGAACCCCGCACCGAACCGTTCCGCACCGCTGCCGAGTGGACACCACGTCCCGTCGATCCGACGGGACGTGGTGTTCGATCACATGCAAGCAGCAGCGGCATCCAGGAAGGCTGCGTCGATCGCCTCGAAGTCGAGGTGACCGATGCCGTGGTTGCTCTGCCCGTGCGCCATGGTGGCGCGCATGTTGATGGGCGTGCTCACACTGACGCCGCCCGCTTCGGCGAGGATCTCGATCCCCGCCGGACACAACCCCGTGAACTCGAAGGCGAGTTCGCCGAAAGTCACGAAGGCGGACGAGTCCGCCATGTTCGCGGCCGCGTTCGGCGTGAGGTTGTTGACGTAACAGAAATGTGCACTGGCAGAAGAAGCGCCCAGTGCGAGCGCCGCTGCGGTCGCTACGACCACAGCCAGGGTACGACGTGCCTTCATCGGCAGTCCTTTCTCGGGTGACCCCTCGGCGCGATCGTACTCCCGGAAACCCGGCCGCGGAATAGCCCGTCAGCTGTCCGACTCACCACCGACCAGATCGGCCACCGCGTCCGGGCCACCGTCGAGCAGCCGCTCGAACCCGGCCTCGTCCAGGATCGACAGTCCGAGATCACGCGCCTTGGTCTCCTTGGACCCGGCACCTGGGCCGACCACCACGAAGTCGGTCTTCTTCGAGACCGACCCGGCTGCCTTCCCGCCCGCGGCAATGATGGCGTCCTTGGCCCCGTCGCGGGTGAAATGCTCCATCGACCCGGTCACCACCACCGTGAGACCGGTGAGCACGCCGTCCTGCTGCGCCGCACCCGGACCGGGGTGGTCCGGGGTGGCGAACCGGACGCCGGCAGCCCGCCACTGGTCGAGGATCTGCTGGTGCCAGTCGACGGCGAGCCACTCGGTGACGGCGGCAGCGATGGTGGGCCCGACGCCCTCGACCTGCGCGAGTTCCTCCTCGCTCGCCGCCTCGATCGCCTGCAGGGATCCGAACCAGTCCGCGAGCGCTCGTGCGGCCACCGGTCCGACGTGCCGGATGTTCAGGCTGACGAGCTGGCGCCAGAGCTCCTTGGTCTTCGCTGCCTCCAGCTCGTCGATCAGCGTCTCGGCCTGGGCGGATGGTTCCACCACGGGGTGGTCCTTGCGGTATCCGGCCTTGCGCCGCTCCTGGGCGGTCATCCCCTCCGCCTCGGGCGGGTAGTCGAGGCGTATCTTCTGGAACGGCTTGCGTGCGACCGGTTCACCGTCGTCGTCGGTGCGAGGCTCGCCGGTCTCGGCGTCGCGCACCACCACCTCGATGGGGACGAGCTCGTCGAGGGTGAGATCGAACAGTCGAGCCTCGGTAATCAGGGGCGGCACCGCCGGCACCCGTGGTTGGGTGAGTGCGGCGGCGGTGACCTCCCCCAGTGCCTCGATGTCGAGCGCCCCGCGGGAGCCGATGTGCTCGACCCGACCGCGCACCTGCGCGGGGCAGGACTGTGCGTTCGGGCAGCGCAGGTCGATGTCGCCCTCCTTCATCGCCCGCAACGTGGTGCCGCACTCGGGACAGTGGCTCGGCATCACGAACTCGGTCTCGGTGCCGTCACGCAGCTCGACAACCGGGCCGAGGATCTCCGGGATCACATCGCCGGCCTTCCGCAGCACCACCGTGTCCCCGATGAGCACACCCTTGGCGCGCACCACGTCCTGGTTGTGCAGAGTCGCCTGCCGCACCACGCTGCCGGCCACGAGCACCGGTTCCATCACCCCGTAGGGGGTGGCCCGGCCGGTACGTCCCACGCCCACCGCGACGTCGAGCAGTCTCGTGTGCACCTCCTCCGGCGGGTACTTGTACGCGATCGCCCACCGTGGGGCGCGACTGGTGGCGCCGAGCTCGTCGTGCAGGGTCAGCTCGTCCACCTTGACCACGACACCGTCGATCTCGTGCTCCACATCGTGGCGATGCTCACCATGATGCGCGACGAACGCCGCCACCTCCTCGATGCTCGTGCAGACCTTCGAGTGCGGACTCACCGGCAGGCCCCACCCGGCGAGCAGGTCGTAGATCTCACTCTGTGCAGCGACCGGCGGGCGTGGCCAGGCACCGATGCCGTGGACATACAACTGCAAGGTCGCGACCCGCGCGTCACCGGCCTCACGCTCGAGACCGGACTTCTTGTCGAGCTGTTGACGCAGCCCTCCACTGGCGGCGTTGCGCGGGTTGGCGAAGGCGGGGAACCGCCGGGCCGCGGATGCTGCTTCGCGCTGTTCGTCGAACGGGCCCCGCGTGGCTTCCGGCCTGGATTCCCACCGCTCCCGTGCTGCCGCGACAGCGCGCTCCTGCAGCTGCGCCTGCAGCTCGTTCAACTCGGCGAACCCGCGCGTGGGGATGAACACCTCACCGCGCACCTCGACGAGAGTCGGGTGATCAGTGCCGCTGAGGTGCTCGGGGATCCCGGCCACGCGCAGGGCGTTCACGGTGACGTCCTCACCCGTGCGGCCGTCACCACGAGTGGCTGCACTGGTGAGTCGGCCGAGCTCATAACGCAACGAGATCGCGAGCCCGTCGATCTTCAGTTCGCACAGCCAGGCCGGCGTCCGGCCGGCCGCGGCCGAGGTCTTCGCGGCCCACTCGGTGAGTTCGTCGATGGAGAAGACGTTGTCCAGGCTGAGCATCCGCTCGGCATGCTCGACCGGGTCGAACAGCGCAGACCGGGAGCCGCCCACCTCCTGGGTCGGCGAGTCCGGGCGCCGTATTGACTCAAAGTACTCTTCTTCTGCCTCGAGAAGATCCATTGTTCGGTCGAACTCGTAGTCCGAGAGAATGCTCGTGTCATCCTGATAATAGGTAGCCTGAGCCTCTCGCAGTTGACCCCGCAGGCTCTCCACGCGAGAAACGACAGACTCGGTGGTCTGACGATTCGCCACTCGCTCTATAAAATCGCTGAGCCGATCCCGTAGTTCAGCGGAACTTCCATCCAAACCTTTCTGCGAAGCGCGCACAGCCTGCTCCAACGCTTCGAGCAGAGTTTCGTTCAACGGGACAGGCGGGAGCCCCTCGAACCGACTCGACAACTCACGTAGCGTTTGCGCTATCAACGGCTTCGATTGTTCGAACGTTTCCACGAATCTCGAGAATATATCCGAGCCTATTTGAGTCCTCAATGCCCCGGATTGGGAGACGGCACGGAGCACCCGATCAGACATTTCACGCCAATGTGCATCTAGTTTGCCAGATCCCAGATTCTGATGAACTATCACATACTGTTTGCCAAGAGAACTTGCCATTCTCGCAAGTTCGTCTAGCTTGTCTATGTGGACAGCATCCGATGCGTGCTCCTGATTGGGCGCAGCCTCAGAAGCGGACTGCCCTTCCTCCTTCGACAGCGACTCTCTCGCGACATGCTCGGCGGACTCCCAGTCTCTCCTGCTGCTCATGGAACCATTGTGCGCCGTCATGTAGGTGATCGTGTGGTGAGATTGAACATGAGCGCACCTCCGCCGTCGGGACCTGATCCGTACCGACAGGTTCACGACGACACGCAGGCCACTGCCGCACGGCCCCGCCCCGAGCTGGCCAACCCGAACGTCGGCGGGGTGGTGCTGCTGCTCGTCCTGGCGTCCATCGGCTACCTCGTCTGGCACGTGATCGAGTGGACCGGGCCGTTCGTCAGCTCGATGGAAGCGTGCGCCGAGGCCGGGGAGACCATCACCTGCCTGACGGGCGAGGAGCCGCGCAAGTGGTTCTATCTCCCGATCGCCGCGGTGATCAGCGCCTGGTCGCTCGCCGCCGGTGCGCGCGTGGAGGGCAAGCAGGGTCGCAGTCGCGGCTTCCTGCTCGCCCTGGCCGGGTTCACGGTGCTTGGTGTGAGCGCCTGGGTGAGTGCCTCATGAACACTGGTGGGGACCCGAGCGGTGCCTACGAGAGCCCGACCGATCCCTTCGGTGGCCGGTACCGCGACACCGGCTCGGCCTCGTACTCCTTCGGTGGTGGTGGCACGCCCCAGGTCTCCGGCACGCTTGTCGCGATCGGCCACCTGCTGGGGTGGCTGGCCAGCGTGGTCCCCCTGCTCCTCCTGGCGCTGATCAGTGCCACCTACCCAGCGGTCGAGTACGGCTGGACGCAGCCCGACGATGCGCCCTCCTTCGCGATCAGCGCTCTCGTGACGGCGGCGATGTTCGTCGTGGCTCTCGTCACCGGTGGGATCGGCCGTTCCCGTGTGCGCGCACTCAAGCCCGCTGTCGGCGTCGTCTGGTTCGTCGTGGCTGCAGCAGTCTTGGTGGGCGGGGCCGCGTGGTTGGTCGGTGCGCACGGCATCCCGCTGTAAAGGGTTTCCGCCAGGTGTGATGTGATGGAGGGGTGATGAGCCGGAACCCTCCCGAGAGTTCCCGGCCCCCGTCGCCCGAACGAGTCGGCCTCCTGTTCACCATCGTGCTCGCCGGCCTGGCGATGATCGGTCCGTTCACGATCGACACGATCTTCCCGGCGTTCGAGCAGATGGGCGGCCAGTTCCGGGCAGACACGGCTGCGATGCAGCAGGTGACGAGCCTGTACCTGCTCTCCTTCGCCGTGATGAGCATCTTCCACGGACCGATCTCGGATGCGATGGGGCGCAAACCGGTGATGATCGCTGGTCTGATCGGGTTCACCATGGCGAGCATCATGTGTGCCCTGGCACCATCACTTCCCGTATTGCTGGCGGGCCGGTTGCTGCAAGGCGGATTCGCCGGTGCGGCCACCATCGTCAGTCGTGTGGTGATCCGTGACCTGTTCTCCGGATCGGCCGCACAACGGCTGATGTCGAACGTGATGATGATCTTCTCGGTGGCGCCTGCGATCGCTCCCGTCGTGGGTGGTTGGCTGCTCAGCATCGGGCCGTGGCAGAGCATCTTCTGGTCCATCGCCGGGTACGGGGTGGTCATGGCCGTGCTGGTGGGCGTGGTGCTGCCCGAGACACTCCCGACGGCGGAGCGTCGCCCCCTCAATCCGCCCTCCGTGGTGCGCGCGGTGGTCCGGGTAGCCACACGCGGTGCGGTGGTCCGGCTTGCGCTGCTCACCGCCTGCACGTTCGGCGCCCAGTTCACGTATATCGCCGCAGCTCCGATCATCGTGGTAGACCTGCTGGGCTTGGGTGAGCGAGACTTCTGGGTCCTGTTCGTGCCGTTGATCGGCGGGATCATGGTGGGCGCGTTTATCTCCGGGCGTACCGCGGACCGGGTGCCGCGGCGCCGGCTCATCGACATCGCCATGACGTTCGCGCTCGTGACGGTCGTTGTGAACGTGCTCATCGTGGCGTGGCAGCCGTCGCTGCCATGGGCGATGATCGCTCCCCCGATCGCAGCGACGGCCGTGGGCACGATGTTCCCGGTGCTGAACCTGGAGATCCTGGACCAGGCGCCGGACGACCGCGGTGCCGCGGCATCGCTGGGCGCGTTCGGCACGCTGTTCGGCAACGCCATCCTCGCGGGAATCATCATCCCGGTGGTCGCTGATTCCCTGCTCCACCTGGCGCTGACGAGCTTGGCGTACGCGCTGCTGGCGATGGCGCTGTGGCGCTGGCACCGATCGAGGCCGGGGACCATGGCAGCCAACGAGGCGTAGCGATGGAGCAGGGACGGTGCTTCCGGTGATGTACGGGGATAGACGCACCGTGCACCTGCGTGCCGCTGACGTGGTCCCGGAGCCGGTGACACTCGCCCTCCTTCGTCCTGCCGTCGGTGGCTCCGGACCTGCCTCCGACGAGACGGCACGGCGACTGCTCGCCACCTCCACGGTCTGGGTTCTCGAAAGGGACGCACCGGTCGCTGTGGTGGCAGGTGGACCCAGCGAGGAAGGATGGACCATCCGTGCGATCGCCGTCGCCCAGGACTGCCGACGCCAAGGCTTGGGTAGGGACCTGATCGATCGCCTGTCGCACCTGGTGGGCGGTCCGTGGTTGCTCGCCGAGACCGATTCGGACGGCGTGGGGTTCTATCGGCGGTGCGGTATCGAGGTGGTCAGCCTGGGTGAGAAGTACCCAGGTGTTGAGCGATTCTCCTGCCGGCGACGCGTCTGACTCCGCACCATCCGGTATCGGCTGAGCCTTCAACCGGCCAGGCACGTCGATCTCGCCCACTATTGAAGATGTGACAGTCACCCTCCGACGTCCACCGTCGATGGCGTCGGCATGACTTGTCCACAGGACTAGTGATCGGCGGGTCATTTGTCAGTGGTTGCTGGAAGACTAGAGGCATGAGTTCGGCAGCCACGTATTCCGCATTCTTGGACCCAGCCGAGAACAAGGCACGTCCTGCGCGACGCGGTCCTCATGAGCCGCGGGTCAACGGATCCCCCATCCGATTTTCCTTCTCCCCGGAAATGCTGAGTACTCACAGCGAGAGTTTTCCACAGGTGCCGATGCTGTCCGGCGCATTGTCGGTGCCTTCTGGGAGAATAAAGCCATGACCTCGACAGCTACCGGTACCGCATTCTCGGCCCCGGCCGGGAATGCGGTGCTGGCTGCCCTCCGGGAGAACGTCACCACGGCTCGGGCGGTCGATGTCGAGCGTGCCGAGCTGGTGGTGGCGTGGGTGGGTGAGCGGGCGATCGACCCGGCCACCATGGACACCACGGCTGGTGGACCGGTGTTCGACCCGGACGAACACGCGGGCCTACCGGTTCCGGACGAGCACGCCGGACTACCGGAGACGCTGGAGCGGGCCGGGTTGCCGGGCGAACATGAGGGGTTGCCGGGAACTGCGCAGCCGATGCGCCTGGCTGGGGATGGTGCCCCATTGGTCTCGGACCTGGAGTTCACTCGGTTGGCGACGGCGTTGGGGCAGTCGAACGAGGCCGCCCTGGCCTATGTGGGCGCCATCGTGGAACTGGCCTACCGGTTACCCCAGTTGTGGTCCCGGGTACGGGCCGGGCAGGTCAGCATCCACCGGGCCCGGACAGTGACCCAGATGAGCAAGAGACTCCCGTTCGCCGGTGCCGCCTGGGTAGACGCCCAGGTGGCGTGGACGATCGGAACCTGCACGGTCGCGCAGATTGAGCGGACCGTGACCGCCGCGATGGTGTCTTTTGATCCTGAGCAGGCTGCCAGGGACGAGGAAGCCGCCCGGGAGGGGCGCCATTTCGATATCCGTCTCGATGAGGCAGGCACCACCGCGGCACCGGGACTGGGATTGGGTGTGGGGTCGGTGGTGCGGGTCGAGGGCGGCCTCGACCTCGCTGACGCGCTGGACCTCGAGGCTGCGGTGACCGACCAAGCACGTGCGCTGGCAGGGTTCCTGCCCGGCACCAGTGAGAATGTGCGCCGCTCCATCGCCATCGGCGACCTCGCCCGCGGACACACCACACTCCCCATCCCCGACAGCGGTGAGGGCGGCAGTGAAAGAGTTGCCAGCAGTGGCGCAGGAGCGACCACCACGACCGGGACCAGCATCGTGGGGGCGACTGGTGTAACTGGTGGGATGGGTCGGACCGTGATGCTCTACCTCCACCTGCCCGCCGATGCCCTCAATGACGAGACCATTGCCGGTGCGGACGATATCGGGAGCGTGTTCGGATCCGGGATCGTGGGCCGGTGCGAAAACACCAAATCACCGGTCTCGAAGGAACAGATTCGCCACTGGTGCGCCACCGCCGGCCGAATACTGGTGCGCCCCGTGATCGACCTGGCCGGACATACCGATGCCACCACGTATGAGGCCAGCCCGACACTGCGTGAACAGATCATTCTTCGTGACGGACGGTGCCGGTTCCCCTATTGCCACCGCTCCGCTCGTTCCGCCGATCAGGATCATAGTGTTCCCTTCGACCGCGGCGGCCGAACCAGTTCGGCGAATATGGCCGCCTTGTGCCGCCGTCACCACCGGGCGAAAACCCATACCGGGTGGTCGTATTCGATGATCACCCCGGGCGTGTATTACTGGGCCGCACCCGATGGTGTGCAGTACCTGGTCACGCCCGCCGGCACGTATCCCATCCCCACCGCCGGCACCAGCGTGGGGGCGCGAAACGGGCGGAGCAGCCCTCGTGGCGGCAGTCCGCCCGAAAGCAGACACGACCAGCCACGCAGCGAAACGGTCACGGATCCACCGCGCCCAAACCCGCCCGGCCACACCGACCCACCACCAGACTGACCACCCCGCCCCGAACCCCGCCGACACCACCCGTCGACGGGGACCTCGGCATGTCTCGAGCAGCCAATCCGGTCAGAGCCCATCAAGCCGAGCAGGTCACGCGCGGCTCAGCGCAGCCCCTCGCCCCGCCTTGACGATGTTGCCCTGCCCCAGCACCCGGCTGCCCTGATAGACCACGATCGACTGCCCCGGCGCAATCCCCCGCAGCGGCGATGCCAGCTCCGTGAACAGCCGGCCGTCCTGGAGCAGCACGCGAGCGGGCACCGGGTCTCCGTGCGCACGCACCTGCACACTCACCTCGGTCCACTCCCCGGCCGGCACGTCCTCGGCCAGCCAGGTGACCTCACCGGCGCTGATCTCAGTCACCGAGAGCAGCTCGCTCGGCCCCACCACCACGCGGTTCGCTGCCGGATCCACCTCGAGCACGTACCGCGGCTTCCCGTCGGCCGCCGGCCGGTTCAGCCCCAGCCCCCGGCGCTGCCCCACCGTGTAGGCGTACGCCCCGTCGTGCTCGCCGACCACGTCGCCGTCGGCGTCCACCACCTCACCGGGCGCGGCCCCGAGTCGCTCCCGCAGAAATCCCTGCGTGTCACCGTCGGCCACGAAGCAGATGTCGTAGGAGTCCGGCTTCACCGACACACTCAAACCCCGCTCAGCTGCCTCCGCACGAACCTCGTCCTTGCTCGCCGCATCACCCAGCGGAAACATCGAACGTGCCAGCCGGTCGGCCCCCATCACGGCGAGCACATACGACTGGTCCTTTGCGGCATCCTCAGCGCGGTGCAGTTCCCGCCGCGCGCCGCCCTCAGCGTCCGGCACGTCCACGATCCGCGCGTAGTGCCCCGTTGCCACGGCATCGAAACCGAGTGCCAACCCGCGGTCCAGCAGCGCATCGAACTTGATGTGCTGATTGCAGCGCACGCACGGGTTCGGCGTGCGCCCCGCCGCGTACTCGGACAGGAAGTCCGCCACCACCGTGTCCTCGAACTCCTCGGAGAGATCCCACACGTAGTACGGGATCCCCAGCACGTCCGCCGCACGGCGCGCGTCCGAGGCATCCTCGATCGAGCAACACCCACGCGAGCCGTTCCGGTGCTGGGCACGGGACCGGCTCAGCGCCATGTGCACGCCCACCACGTCATGTCCGGCATCGACGGCCCGCGCCGCCGCCACCGCCGAGTCCACTCCACCGGAGAGTGCTGCCAGTACCCGCATCAGGCACCCACCTTCCTGTCAATCGCACCCGTGTGCGCACGCCGTGGCCGGAATGCCGCACGTGCCTGCTGCACCGCCGTCGGCAACGCCGCCAACAGCGCGTCCACGTCGTTCTCCCCCGAGGTCCAGCCCAGGGTGAGGCGCAGACCGGAGCGGGCTGCGCCGTCGTCATCTCCCATCGCGGCCAGCACGTGCGAGGGCTGCTGCACCCCCGCCGTGCACGCCGAACCGGACGAAGCACACACGCCGGCGGCGTCAAGGGCGAACAACAGTGCGTCCGCATCTGCTCCCGGCACACTGAAGTGCGTGTTACCGGGAAGCCGGCCCACGCCCGCCGGCGCCCCACGCAGGTGCACGTCCGGCACCCGGGCGAGCACGCCGTCGATGATCCGCTCCTGCAGATCACGAAGGCGCACGGCCTCGGCCTCCCGAGCTGTGACGGCCTCGTGCAGAGCCACCGCGAATGCCCGGATGCCCGGCACCGGTACCGTCCCGGATCGCACTGACCGTTCCTGCCCACCGCCGTGCAGCACCGGGGTCAGACCCAGCTCCCGGCGAGCCAGCAAGGCACCGATCCCGATCGGGGCGCCGAGCTTGTGACCGGAGATCGACACGGCGTCCAGACCGGAGGCAGCGAAGTCCACCGGGACCTGCGCAGGTGCCTGTACGGCGTCGCTGTGCACCGCCACCCCGGCACGCGCGGCGATCTCCACCACCCGATCGACCGGCTGGATCGTGCCGACCTCGTTGTTTGCCCACATCACCGAGACCATCGCGGACCGCTCGTCCACGGCCGCCTCCAGCTCGCTCAAGTCGATCCGGCCGGCCGCGTCCACGCCCACCTCGACCAGTTGTGCTGACTCGTGCGCCGCCAACCATTGGGCCGGTTCCAGCACGGCGGGATGCTCGACGGCGGAAATCACCAGACCACGCCGCTCACCGGTGGCCCGGGCCCGCCAGATCCCCTGCACAGCGAGGTTGTCCGCCTCGGTTCCGCCCGCGGTGAAGACCACCTCGGTCGGGTGCGCACCAAGGTCCGCGGCAATCGACTCCCGGGCTTCCTCCACCAACCGACGCGCCGTCCGGCCGGACGCGTGCAGCGACGACGGGTTCCCGACCTGCTCGAGCGCCTCCGCGAAGGCAGCAGCAGCGGCCGGACGCACCGCAGTGGTCGCCGCATGATCGAGATAGGTGGTCACAACTCCCCAGTCTACGAGCCGAGATCCCAGGGCCGGGGCGAGTAGCCTCCAGGCCAGCAGGGCGAGAGCGAGAGGACGGGCGCGTGGCACGCGAGGACGAGATCGGCGAGGACTACCCGCACGCGCCCGCGCCAGATGCAGGCGCCCCGGCATCGACTCCCTACTCTGGTGGGCCGTACGGCAGCGAACCGACTCCCGGCACCGCCGATCATCCGTCACCCAACCCGTACCAGGCGCACAGCCCACAGCCGCCACCCCCACCGAACACCCCACCCCGGTGGGAACCGAATCAGGCACCGGCGCCGAACCCGTATCTCAGCTACACCCCGGCGAAGCCGCCCCGGAAGAAACGACCGCTCCTTCGGATTGTCATCATCGGCGTCGCCGTCGCTGCCATGGCCGTCTTCAACGCCCTCACCGACGACGACTCCGGTAGCACCGCCGACCCAGCACCCACCCCCGAGCCCACCCCCGACCTCGAGAACGCGTGGATCATCACCCCGCCCGAGGCAACCGGCAGTGATGACGCGGCCGAGTTCCTCATCGGTGCCGATGGCGCGTTCACCGGGCCCCCGTTCATCGCGACCGAGGAGGCCTGGGTGGTGCTCGCCGGACCGGCCGACGCCCGCAGCGCCAGCACCGTCGTGGGTGTGGACCCGCAGTCCGGAGCCACCCTGTGGCAGCACGACCTCGCCGCCGGCCTGTGCGGGATCGAGGCCGTGGACGGGCAGGTCGGGTGCCTGTACCGCGCCGACGGCGGATGGTCCGGCATGGTCATCGACGTCGCCACCGGTGAGATCGCCCAGGACTGGCAGACGACGGCGATCGGTTCCGCGCGCATGGTGCGGTTCACCGAGGCGGGACTGCTCGTGGTGGGTGAGCTGGAGGGAGAGGCACCGCACGCGATGGTCACCCTGATCGAGCCCGACGGCGCCCTCGGCTGGCAGGTCGACCTGGCCGACGTCGAGAACTCCGAGCTGCTCTTCGACACCTTCCTGCAGGAGGAGATGCAGGGCGAGGAGAGCCCCGACCCGCAGATGGAGCGGGCTCGATGGCGTGAGCTCGAGGGTCCGCACGTGCTGCTCTGGTCCACTCCCGGCGCCGCCGTGATCGACACCGCCACCGGGGACGTCGTGGCGCACGCGTGCCGCCGCGCTACGGCGAGCGTGGACCACTACTACTGCGCCACCGACGACGGGATCGTGCGGCACGAGCTGGACGGGTCGCCGGCGTGGACGCTGCCGCACCTGGACCTGGCGATCCCGCCGGACACCTCCCCCGCGAGGCCGGTGGCCCTGGACTCCCAGGGTCAGGTGATGGCCGTCGACTGGGAGACACCCCAGGCCGAGGGCACCGTGATCACCCTGCGCCCCCAGAGCGGCGGGTTCACGAACATGCAGCTGCCCCCGACGGCCGGCGGATCGCCGCAGCACTACACCGTGCGCGGCGAAGAAACCCTGATCGGGCTGGAACCAGACGCCGATGCGCTGCGCTGGCAGCTCGACCTCACCGAGCGCGGCTACATCTCGGACGTGTTCGCCGTCGGCGACATCCTGGTCACGGACTCCTTTCCGCTGCTGGGCATCGATCCGGCGACCGGTGAGGTGCTGTGGGAGCGCAGGAACTTCTCCGGGCTGTACTTGCAGGTCATCGAGGACGACACGCTCGCTTCCCTGGGTTTCGACGAGCTGGTCCGGTTCGAGCTCCCCCGCTGACCCCGCTCAACGCACGCCGGTCAACGCTCGCCGGCGAGTCTGTCGATCTCCGCCTGGAACTCGGACCGCAGCGCGCTCCGCTCGGTGTCGTCCAGCCACGTAGCATCCACCGCAGCCAGGGCGAGTGCACCGACCTCCGCGATACCGAGCCCGAGCACCTCGGCAGCAAACGTATACACCTCTCCCGGGTTTGCCCCGTGCATCGCCGGGTCGTCGCTGTGCAGGCTCACCGGCAGCCCGAGCTCCAGCATCGTGCGGATGCTCTCGATCCGCGCCGGACGCAGCACCGGGTTCGATCCCGGCAGGCAGCAGGTGAACGGCACACCGGCGTCGCGGCACCGCTGCACCACCGCTTCGTCGGCGAGGATGTTGTAGCCGTGGTCGAGCCGGTCACAGCCGAGCAGGTCCAGGCAGGTGGTCGCGTTCCGCGGCGGCCCACCGTCCAGGCCGGCGTAGTCCTCACACGCATGCGCGGTGCGGCGCAGCCCGGCACGTCCCGCGATCGCGAACGCCTCGGCGAACAGCTCGGGTGGGCCCGCCGGCTCGGAGGCGTCCAGACCGATCCCGATCACCTCGTCCCGCCGGTGCGCCACCACCTGCTCCACCATCTGCACACCGATCTGCGGCGACTGCATGCGGTTGATCGACGGCACCAGCCGGCACCGCACCCCCAGGTCGGTCTCGGCGGCGGCGATCCCGTCCAGCAGGCCGGTGAGCATGTCCGGATAGCTCGCGTGGTGGTGGTCGGTCGGGTTGAAGAACAGCTCGCGGTAGCGCACGTTCCCGTGCTCGGCCCCGTCCTGCAGGACGGCGTAGACCGCCTCGGCGAAGTCCGCCGGCCGGCGCAGGGCGGTCGCCACCGTCATGTAGCGGTCGATGAACTGGTGGAAGTTGTCGAACCGGTACAGGGTGGCTGGCCCGTCGGCCGGCAGCGGCACGTCGTTGCGGGCGGCGATCCGCCACGCCACCTCGGCCGGGATCGCGCCCACGAAGTGGCAGTGCACCTCCGCCTTGGGGACACGCTCGCAGAACTCGGCCAGAGTGGGCATCGGGACTCCTCGTCTCGGTCGGATCGACCTGCCCACTCAAGCGATCGCAAGGTCCTGCGTCAAACCACCGAGTGGCCGGCTTTGACCTGCCGGTGACCATCGCTGGATACTCCGATGGTCCTATCGCCTCGCCTGGAGCCGCACATGAGCACCGACACCCCCACCGCTCGGCCACGCGCCCTGGAGCGGTGGTTCCGGATCCAGCAGCGAGGGTCGTCCCTGCGGATCGAGCTGATCGCCGGGTTCACCACCTTCGCCACGATGGCGTACGTCCTCGCGGTGGTCCCCGGGATCCTCGCCGAGGGTGGTGTGCCTCGCGGGCCGGTCACTGTCGCCATCATCGTGATGGCTGCACTGTCCACCCTGGCGATGGGGATCGTCACCAACCGGCCGCTGGCGCTCGCCCCGGGCCTCGGGTCGGTGGCCTTCATCGCCTTCACCCTCGGCGCCGTGGAGGGGATCCCGTGGCAGACCAGCATGGGGATGGTCTTCATCAGCGGCCTCGTGTTCGTGCTGCTCACCGTACTGAAGCTGCGCGAAGCGATCTCGTCCATGATGCCCAAGGCGATCAAGCTCGCCATCGGCGCCGGCGTCGGACTGTTCATCTGCTTCATCGGGTTCCGCAGCGGTGGACTCTCCCAGGCGAGCGAGTCCTCGAATGCGCTCGTGGTCGGAGACCTCGGGTCGCCGGAAGCGATCCTGACCCTGATCGGCTTGGCGCTGGTGCTCGGCCTGCACCTGCGCAAGGTGCCCGGTGGCCTCCTCATCGCGATCGTGGCCACCACGATCATCGGTATCCCGATGGGTGTCACCACCGTGCCGGACACCCTGTGGCAGGCCCCCACCGGCCTGGGAGAGGTGGCCTTCGGGATCGACATCCTCGGAGCGTTGAAGCTGAGCTTCTTCCCGTTCATCTTCGCGCTGTTCGTCTCCGACTTCTTCTCCACCTTCGGCACCCTGTTCGCCGTCGGCAGCCGCGGCAACTTCCTGGACTCGGACGGCAACTTCCCGGAGATCAACAAGCCGTTCCTGGTGGACAGCATCAGCACCGTGGCCGGGTCGCTCGTCGCAGTGCCGGTGATGACGACCTACGTCGAGTCCACCTCCGGGGTGGAGGCCGGCGGCCGCACCGGCCTGACGTCGATCACCACCGGTGCCCTCTTCCTCGCCACGTTGCTGTTCACCCCACTCGCCCTGATGATCCCGAGCCAGGCCACCGCGCCGGTGCTCATCCTCGTCGGGCTGCTCATGCTTGCTCCGCTGCGGGAGATCGACATGACGGACCTGTCCGAGGCGCTCCCGGCGTTCCTGGCCGTGGTGGTGACGATCTTCACGTTCAACATCGGCACCGGCATCTCCGCGGGCATCGTCGCCTATGTGGTGGTGAAGGTTCTCTCCGGCGAGGCGCGGTCGGTTCCGGGCGGGCTGTGGATCCTGCTGGTGCCGCTGGTGTACTACTTCACCACCCTCGCCTGACTGGTGCGAGACTCGGAGGATCATGAACCGCCCGGGCCGCCGACCGCGACGACGCCCTTCGCCGTATCCGCCTCACCACCAGTGGCGGCCACCGCGCCCGTCCGGCGGGGGGCGCTCGCACAACTGCCTGGTGCAGGCCGTTGTGATCGTCGGAGCGATCATCGTGTTGACGATCGCGCTCGCCCTCTTCGCGGCCCTGACCATGGGCGCGTTCAGCGGCTAACCGATCCGGACCACCCCGGCGGCGCCGTCGATCGTGATCAGATCGCCGGTGCTGATCTCGATGGTGGCGTCCCGCACGCAGATCACCGCCGGGATGCCGTACTCGCGCGCCACCGTGGGCCCGTGCGCCATCGGTGACCCGGTCTCGGTGACCAGACCGGCCGCCGTCATGAACAGCGGCGTCCACCCGGGGTCGGTGGTGGGTGCCACGAGGATCTCCCCCGGTTCGATGCGTGCCCCACGCGGATCGCGGATCACCCGGGCCCGTCCGGTCGCCGTCCCCGGGGCCGCGCCCATCCCGGTGAGACCATCGGTCGACTCCGGCCGCGGCAGCACCGCCTCCACGTCCGTCCCGTCCGAGAGCAGCAGGCCGGGCACCTGCCGACGGCGCAGCTCACGGTGATAGGTCAGCGTGCGCTCGCGCACCTGGTCCCGGTGGTCGACGCCCTGCCCGACGGCGGAGCGCACCTCGGCCAGGTCGAGGAACATCACGTCCGCGTCCGAGTCCAGCAGGCCGCGGTCGGCGAGGGTCGCCCCGACCGCGAGCAGCTGTCGGCGTACCTGTCGCAAGGCGAACAGCCAGAGGAACTTCGGCAGCTCACGTAGCCCGATCAACGCCCTGGCCCGGCGTAGCAGCAGGCCGGCGATCGCGGCACGCACCGGCCCGGTCCGGCGGGCCCGCCACATCAGGGCACCGAGGGCCGCATTCGCCTCAGCGCCAGCACGACGGAACCGCACCTCCGGTGCCTGGTTCGTGTCGGTCAGTTGCAGGTACCCGGCCAGCACGTCGAACAGTGGCGCGGGATCCTCCTCCCAGCGCGGCACTCCGACGTCGATCTCCGCCGCGGTGCGATGACCGTAGGCCGCGAGGAACTCGTCCAGGCCGATGTCCGGCAGCGTTCCCTCCTGGTAGCGCCTGGCCAGCTCCTCACTCGGGGTCCCGGTCAGCAGATCCCGGTGCTCGCGCGCCTCGTCGGCCAGCTGCCACAGGGCAAGGTCCATCTGCGTGGTGACGTTGTGCGGGGCGCCACGCATCACGGCCGCCACGTCGGACTCGTCGGCGATCGGTTCGAGCAGACCGGCAGCGACCTGCTGGCAGATCATCGCCGCCCACAGCGGGCTCAGGGACTCCATCATCGGGCCGGCGAGCATCCGCACATGTACGTCCTCGGCGACGTCCAGTCGGTCCTCCGGCGTGTGCAGGCCCTCGGGTTCCGCGCACGCCTCGCGGACCTCGTCGATCGCTGCCAGCGTGCGACGTGCGCTCTGTTCCGGCGAACGAATGCCATTAATGAGTCCACCCACGATGGTCGGCAGCATCCGTGCAGTGATCCGCAGCACCGTCCCTACCGCTACCGGCCGGCCGCGCCGCGGCGCGAACTGCGACTGCTCGCACACCCACTCCATCCCGCGGACGGTCCGTGGTCCGTACATGGCCATCATGGCCGGTAGCCGCGAGCGCATCGATGCGCTGCGCACGAAGGCGGTCAGGTCGATATACATGCGGCCGCCGATGTAGGTGACCATGGTGCTGCCCGTCCCTGGCTTGGCGCCGAACGCCTCGAACCACCGGCTCGTCACGTCCTGCAGCACGGACTGTCCCATCGGCGTCAACGGGCGGAGCATGCCCTGCATGTGCCCGGCCTCCATGTACACGTGCGGTCCGTCGTCGGCCGGGTCGGGCACCGGGAACAGGCTGGTGATGGCGCGGGACTGCAGCAACCACAAGGTGCCGTCGGTGTCGAACGCCCACTCGATGTCCTGCGGGGATCCGAACCGGCGTTGCACCCGTTCCCCGGCTGCCCGCAGCCGTGACAGCTGGTCGGCGTCGAGGCAACCGCCGGGATCGGCAGGCTGATCGTGGCCCAGCACGTAATGGTCGGTCTCGACGTTCCCGTCGACCACGGCGGTACCGAGTCCGGGAGCGGCATCGACGACCATCTCCGACCTGCTCCCGGTGATCGGGTTCGCGGTGAACAGCACCCCGGCGGCCTGCGGGGCGACCATCCGCTGCACCACCACCGCCATCTGTGCGTCGGCGATTCCCTGGGTGCGGCGATAGGCCACCGCGCGGTCCGTGTGCAACGACGCCCAGCAGGTCTCGATCGCCGCCAGCAGCGCCGGTCCGCCCCGCACGCCCAGCACGGTGTCCTGCTGGCCGGCGAAGCTCGCCCAGGGCAGGTCCTCTGCGGTGGCGCTGGAACGGACCGCGACCGGGACGTCGTCACCGAGCGCAGCGTAGGCCGCCGCCACCTCCTCGGCCGGGAGGCGACCCTCCGCGGCGGTGGTGAGGCAGAAGCCGTCCGGAACCCGCTCGCCCGCACGGATCAGGGCGCCCAGACCCGCTGCCTTGCCGCCGACCAGGTCGATCCGGTCCGGATCGAGGTCGGCCAGTCCGATCACGGTCATCGTGCATCCTCCTCGCGCCCGTCACGGGACAGTTCATCACCGCCTCATGACATCCGCCCCTGCAGCCACCGCAGCCCGACCAGCCCCTGGTCCCGTTGGAACGCTCGCACGTGCGGGATCCCCGGAGGCGGCGGCTGCACAGATCGCTCCAGGAACATGCCGGTCAGCGCCGCGATCGCCACCGTCACCGCGTCCGGATCGGCGGCGGCACCCACCGGATGAGCGGTGAACACCTCCTCGGGGTCGCCGCCGCCCTCCAGCGCCAGGCTCGGCATCATCCCGAGCAGGTCCACCCACGGCGCGCCCCGCCGCGCGTGCGGCCAGTCCACGGCAAGCAGCCGCCCGCCGGCGCGCACCATGTTGTCCGCGCGCAGGTCGTGGTGCACGAGAGAGGTCCCGTCCGTGGCCTCCGGCCACCGGTCGGCCAGCGCTGCCAGGTCGGCCACCCGGGGAGCCAGCCATCCGCTGGAGTCCAGGGCGAGCACCCGACGGCGTACCTCGTCGTCGGAGGAGACGGTGTGCCACTCGTCGAAGACCATCTCGGCCAGCGGCTGGATCGCCGGATCGTCAGGAGCCGGTACCTGGCCGACCGCGGCCACCAGGTCGAGCGCCTCGGTGAGCTCCGCCGGCTGCCACGGGATACGTGGACCGGGCCCGTCCGCGGCGTCGAAGGCGAGCACCACCCAGGTGTCGTCGCCGATCTCGGTCTCCACGGACCACCGGTACGCGGGAGCCGGCACCTCGTTGCGGACCGCCCGCAACGCCACGGAAACCGCTGCCTCCTTGCGGTACAGCTCCACGCTGTGGGCGTTCTGGCGTGCGGAGGCGACCTTCACGAACAGCCGGCCGTGCGCCGTCGTGAGCACGGATGCCATGCCGGGGCTGTACCCGCCCTCCTGGCTCACCGCCGAGCGCACCGGGCCGGTGCGTTCGGTGATCAGCGCACCGACGCCGTCGGGAAGCTGGTCCCAGGTGAGCCGGCGGCGGGGCTCAGCCGCCTCGGTGGGCACGGATCGCCTCGGCGGCGTCGGTGAGCACCGAGGCCAGGTCTCCCACCACCGCGAAGTCGGCCATCTCCACCAGCGGCGCCTCGGCGTCGATGTTCACTGCCACGATGGTGCCGGAGGCGGACATGCCACCGATGTGGTGCGGGGCGCCACTGATCCCGGCGCCGATGTACAGCCGCGGCGCCACGGTCACGCCGGTTTGCCCCACCTGTGCGTCGTGCCCGAGCCAGCCCTCGTCGACGCAGTCGCGCGTGGTGCCCACGGCGGCGCCGAGCGCATCCGCCAGCTCGTTCACGGGGTCGAAGTCGCCGAACGTGCCGCGCCCGCCGGCGACCACGATCGCGGCTTCGGCGAGCGAGGGCCGTGAGTCGGCGTCGGACTCGTGCACCTCACGGCCGACCAGCTCCAGACCCGCCGGGGTGGTCACGCTCACCGTCAGCACGCCCGGCTCAGCCGAAGCCGGCCGTGGCGCAGGCTCGGGCACCACCGCGTTCGGGCGCACCGTGGCCACGCCCCGGGCGGTGGTGACCGCGCAGGAGGTGTCCCAGGTGCCGCCGAACACCCGCTTGTCGCCGGCGAGCCGTCCGTCGTGCAGGTGCAGACTGCCCACGTCCACCAGCAGGCCTGCGCGCAGGTGGTGCGCCGCGTGCGCGGCGATCTCCTTCGTCACGAAGGAGGAGGTGAGCAGCACCGCGGTCGCGTCGATCTCCTCCGCGGCGGCAGCCACGGCCTGCCCGACGACGGCCGGTAGCCTCAGGTCCGTCTCGCCGGCATCCAGGCGCAGCACCCGGGTGACGCCGTACTGACCGAGGGTCTCCCGGGTCGCCTCCGTCGGTGGCTCCGCGGTGGCGGCGACGACGTCCCCCAGCTCCCGGCCCAGGGTGATCGCCTCGAGCGCGGCGGCCCGGGTCGGGTCACCGTCGAGGTAGACGAGCACGGTCGGTGTCAGCTCAGTGGTCATCAGATCAGCCCTCCGGAGATCAGGTACTCGGCGAGCTTGCGTCCGCCCTCGCCGTCGTCGTCGGTAACCAACTCCGGTCCCGGGTGTGGGGGCCGCTCGGTGGCGCTGAGTACCTCGGTCCGCGGCGCCACGTCGGCGGCAGCGACACCGAGATCGTCGAGAGTCAGGGTGGCCACCTCCTTGCTGCGAGCCGCCAGCATCTCCTTCATCTTCGGCAGCCGCGGGCTGTTCGCCACATCGGTCACCGAGAGCACCACCGGCAGCGGGGCACGCCAGGTCTCCGTGGCACCGGCCACGTCACGCTGGATCGTGACGACATGATCAGGGGGGCCCGAGCAGGACACCTCGTGCGCCACGGTGAGCTGCGGCAGACCGAGCTCGGCCGCCAGCAGCGACGGCACGACCGCACCGAGGCCGTCCAGTGCAGCCATCCCCGTCACCACAGCATCCACGCCGCCCGCGTGGCGCACTGCGGCGGCGAGCACCGCCGCAGTCGCGGCATAGTCGGCACCGACGAGCGCGTCGTCGCTGATGTGGATACCACGGTCCGCGCCCATCTGCAGGGCGCGCCGCACCGCGTCCACCGCACTCGGCGGGCCGACTGTGAGCGCGATCACCTCGGCATCCTCACCCCCGCCATCGCGCAACGTGAGGGCCGCCTCGACGGCATTCTCGTCCACCTCGTTCAGCGTGCCGTCGGCCGTGCTGCGTACGGTTCGACCCTCAGCGTCGAACCCACGCACGGAATCCAGGTCCGGCACATGCTTCACGCACACTACGATTCGCATACGCCCAGCCTGCCACTGCCAGAGGGGCAGGCGGCACCATCCCCCGATCGTGGACCACAATGTGACCCCTTCTTCCCCCGCAATGCTGACCCCCGCCCGGACCGAGGTGAGCAACGCCGTCAGGCTCGACCCCGAGCCGGACGCCTTCGGCGTCCACCTCGCCGGAGACGGAGCGGACGTGCTGGTGCACGCCCCGCACGCGAGCGCCGTCGACCTCTGCCTGTTCGACGACATCGAGACCGATGCCTGGTCCGAACGGCGCGTGCGGCTGCACCGCGGTCGGCTCGGACGCTGGTCCGGGCACGTGCCCGGGGTACGCGCCGGGCAGGCGTACGGGCTGCGGGTGCACGGCCGGTGGGACCCGGCGCACGGCCTGCTGCACAACCCGAACAAGGTGCTCCTGGACCCCTACGCACGCGCCACCACACGCGCACTCCGGCTGGGTCCCGAGGTCTTCGGTCATCCCGTGGACGACTCGCTGCAGCCCAGGGAGGGGATCAACCGGCCCGATGCGCGGGACAACGCCCGGCACGTGCCGCTCGGCGTCGTGGTCGAGGACGCCTTCGCCGGTGCGGTGCCACGGCCCCGCACCCCCTGGGCACGCACGGTGCTGTACGAGGCGCACGTGCGGGGCCTCACCATGACGCTACCGGGCGTACCCGAGCACCTGCGCGGCACCTACGCGGGCCTGGCACACCCCGAGACCCTGGCGTACCTGAAGACCCTGGGGGTGACCGCCGTCGAATTACTCCCGATCCACGCCAAGGTCGACGAACCGGCGCTCACGCTGCGTGGGGCGACAAATTACTGGGGATACAACACCCTGTCCTTCTTCGCCCCGGAACCCTCCTACGCCACCCAGGAAGCACAGGACGCCGGTCCGGCCGCCGTGCTCGCCGAGGTCCGGGGGATGGTGGAGCTGCTGCACGAAGTGGGCCTGGAGGTGATCCTCGACGTCGTCTACAACCACACCTGTGAGGGCGGGCTGGACGGACCGATGCTCTCCTGGCGCGGCCTGGACAACGCCGGGTACTACCTGCACGAGGGCCCTGGCCACGCCGGCTATCTGGACGTGACCGGATGCGGGAACTCCTTGGACTTCCGCAACCGCGAGGTGGTGCGGATGACGCTGGACTCGCTGCGGTACTGGAGTCAGGTGGTGGGGGTGGATGGGTTCCGGTTCGACCTGGCGGTGACCCTGGGGCGCCGCGAACGGCACTTCGACCCCGACCACCCGTTCCTCGTGGCGCTGGGATGCGACCCGGACCTGGCCCCGCTGAAACTCATCGCCGAACCGTGGGACATCGGCCCGGACGGGTGGCGCACCGGTCAGTTCCCGGCCCCGTTGGCGGAGTGGAACGACAAGTTCCGCGACGCGGTGCGTACGTTCTGGATCACCGACGCAGCCACCGCGGTGCACGGCGACGCCGAGCTGAACGACCTGCGGGACCTCGCCACGCGACTGTCCGGGTCCGCCGACCTGTTCGCCCATCTGCCCGCCCCGGACGGGCGCGGACCAGGCGCGTCGATCAACTACGTGACCGCCCACGACGGGTTCACCCTGGCCGACCTGGTGGCCTACGACGTCAAGCACAACGAGCCCAACGGTGAGGACAACCGGGACGGCAGCGACCACAACATCTCCTGGAACCACGGAGTGGAGGGCCCCACAGACGAAGCCGAGGTGCTCGCCCACCGGCGCCGCACGATGCGCAACATCCTCGGCACCCTGCTGCTCGGCTCCGGCACGCCCATGCTCACCGCCGGTGACGAGCTCGGGCGCACACAGCACGGGAACAACAACGCCTACTGCCGTGACGACGCCGCGGTGTGGGTGGACTGGACACTCGAGTCCTGGCAGGAGGACCTGCTCGCGACCACCGCCCACCTGCTCACGCTGCGATACGAGCACGCCGCGTTGCGACCGGTCGGGTTCCACACCCCGGACCCGCACGACCCGCACCCGGTGCTCGCCTGGTACGACGAGCACGGCGGGCAGATGACGGCGCAGCGCTGGCACGACCCGCACCGCCGGGTGCTGCAGATGTACCGCTCGGACTCCGATGGTGGCCGCGACGCGCTGCTGGTGATCAACGGTGCGGCGAACCCGGTGCGGGTGACCCTGACCAGTGCCGCAGCTGAGGAGTTCACGCTGGTCTGGGACTCGGCCCGGGAACGGCCCGAGGACGTCCCTGCGGAACAGCTCACCGACGCCGGCAGCACGGTCGAGGTACCCGAGCTGAGCACCCGGCTGTACCTGAGCAGCTGAGTCAGGCGGTGACCGCCTCGACCGCCAGCCGGGCGGCGATGCTGCGCGCCAGCAGCACACGCACCCCGCTGCGTGCGCCGCGGCGCATCGCCTCGGTGTAGCCGATGCAGTCCAGGAAGACCCAGTCGGCACCAGCAGCGGCCAGTCGGTCGGCGGCCGCGCCGACCACCTCGGCGGAGTCGGTGTAGGGGTTCGCGGCGGTGACGAGCACCTCCCGGCCGAGGGCGCGGTGCCAGCGCGCCGCGGACGCCTCGCTCTGGTCGGGCAGCGGGGAGACGACCCCCAGCCGAGGTCCGTCGGCGCCGTCACCCAGCAGACCTGCCACGGCGGCGTGCGCTAGGGCTTCGGCATGCAGCACCGGCACGCTCGCGTCGACGTGATCCAGGTCCCCCGTGCACAGCACCAGCACCGCACGCGCACCGTCGTCGACGCACCGCTGCACCGCCGTGCGCAGGTGCGGCATCAGCCGGCGGTGCGTCAGCACCACCGAGCTGCCATCGGCGAGGCGACTGGTGAGCACCGGCTCGCCCGGCGACGGCGCCAGTCGGGCGATCGCCGCGGCGTCCAGACCGTCCAGGGCGCCGTGCTCCAGGGTGGGCACCGTGAGCACGTCCGCGATGTCTCCGGTGAGGTCCACCCGCGGGGACTGACCGATGGTGACCATGCCGAGGCGCGCCGTCATCAGGCGGCCTGCCCGTCACCGGCGGCGGCGATCCCGCGTTCGACGATCTCGCGGCGCTGGCTGCGGTTGTGTCGCTGGCTCGGGTCGGTGACCGGCACGGCGGCGAGCAGCGCACGGGTGTACGGGTGGCGCGCCGCGGTGAAGATCTGCTCGGTGCTGCCCTGCTCGACGACCTGCCCGTGACTCATCACCACCACGTGGTCGGCCATCATCTCCACCACGGACAGGTCGTGCGAGATGAACACGTAGGTGAGTCCGAGCCGGTCTTGCAGGTCCTTCATCAGGTCCAGGACCTGCGCCTGCACCGACACGTCCAGCGCGGAGACGGGTTCGTCGCAGACCACCAGGTCCGGGTCGAGCAGCAGGGCGCGGGCGATCCCGATCCGCTGGCGTTGCCCGCCGGAGAACTCGTGCGGGAACCGGTCCGCGTGCGCCGGCTCCAGGCCCACCAGGGTGAGTACCTCGGCGATCCGTTCCTCGATCTGCGCGGCGGTCATCTCGGTGTGCAGGCGCAGCGGCTCGGCCAGCGTCTTGCCGATCAACCAGCGCGGGTCGAGCGAAGCGTACGTGTCCTGGAAGACGATCTGCATGCGTGCGCGCATCTGCCGCATGGCGGCGTCGTCGAGACCGAGCAGGTCCTGCCCGTCGAAGGTGACCGACCCGGAGGTGGGCTCGTGCAGCCGCAGGAGTGCCCGGCCGGTGGTCGACTTCCCGGACCCGGACTCGCCCACGATGGCCACCGTGTTGCCCCGGGGCACGGTGAAGCTCACCCCGCGCACCGCATGCACGGGCTCGGACCGGCGTCCGCCGACCCGGCGCCCGGGAAACGTCTTCACCAGGTCCCGCACCTGCAGCAGGGCGGGTGCGCCGTTGTCCGCATCCTGCGGATCGTCCCCGGGCTGCTCGGCGGGAGGGGCTGGCTCGTCCACAGGAGTGGGCTCGTCCAGGTGCAGCGCGTCCGCGACCCGGCCACGCCCCTCAGGCATGAAGCTGAGCAGCCGCTTGGTGTACTCCGCCTGCGGGCGGGCGAACAGGTCCGCCACGCCCGCGGTCTCCTGGATCCGGCCGTCGTACATCACGGCGACCTCGTCACAGGTCTGCGCCACCACACCGAGGTCGTGCGTGATCAGCAGCACGGCGGTGCCGTGGTCGGCCTGCAGGTCGAGGATCAGATCGAGGATCTGCAGCTGGGTGGTCACGTCCAGGGCCGTGGTGGGTTCGTCAGCGATCAACAGCGCCGGTTCGCACGACATCGCCATCGCGATCATCGCCCGCTGCCGCATCCCACCGGAGAGTTGGTGCGGGTAACTGTCCAGCACCCGCGCGCTCTCCCGGATGCCCACCATGTCCAGCAGCTCGCGGGACCGGTCCCGCGCGGCACGGCGTCCCATCCCCATGTGCCGGCGCAGCGGTTCGGCCATCTGGTTCCCGATGGTGAACACGGGGTTCAGGGCCGTCATCGGCTCCTGGAAGATCGTGGCCACCTGGCCGCCGCGCACGCCGCGCAGCTGCCGTTCGCTGAGCGTGCTCAGGTCACGGCCCTCCAGCAGGATCCGCCCACTGGTCAGATGCACGTTCCGGCGCGGCAGCAGCCGGGTGATGCTCATCGCCGTCACCGACTTCCCGCTCCCGGACTCCCCCACCAGGCCGAGCGATCCGCCGCGTGGGATGCGCAGGTTCACGTGCTGGACCGGGTCGATCGGACCGCGCGAGGTATCGATCCGTACCGAGAGGTCCTCCACCACGAGCAGATCGTCCGTGGCGGTGGGGGTGGGCGTGTCCATGGGGGCTCCTGTGGGGAGGAAGGTCAGGCGTGCTGGACGCCCAGGGTCTGCAGGTGCTCCGCCGACCCGTACCGGCGGGTCAGTTCGGCGAAGGCGGGCTCGTCGTGCAGGCTCACGGTGCCGGCGCCGTAACCCTTGGCCACCTCGATGCAGAACCGGGCTGCCAGGGCGATGTCGGTCTCATGGCTGGCGCCGGTCGCGCACCCGGCGACCGCTGTCACCGTGGTGAGGGCGACCCCTACCACCGGGCCGGTCGCGACCACAGCGGGCTGGAGGATCGAGTTGATGTGGTCCAGTCCATTGCCGTACGGGGTGATGTCCTGGGTGGAGAGGGCGAACACCTCGGCGGGCTCACCGGAGACGGTCTCCAGCACGGAGATCAGGTCGGGGCTGACCGGCAGGATGTAGCCCTGCCGCACCGTCGGTGAGATCGCCACCCCGCGGTGGTTGATCACCCGGTTCCCCTTGGTGGTGTCGATGGAGAGGATCGCCTCCATCTCCGGCTTGACCTCCTGGGCGTTCATCGTGTGGACGTTCACCGGGGAGGACATGAACGGCACCGGGTCGTGCGGCTGGGTCGGCGCCCACGCGCACACGTGGGTGGAGACGATCACGTCACCGGGCAGCCGATCCCCGCGGGTGTGCATGGTCAGCAGTCGTGCCGCGGCCGCCAGGGCGGCGGTGGCCCCGTCACCGTCGGAGACGTAGCCGATCAGCTCCGGACGTGCGCCGACGCCGCCGAGCCGGCCCACGACACCGAGGGTCGGCGCCTCTCCCCCGGACTGCCGGCCGCGCGTCCCGGGGATGGTGACGGTGACGAAGTCGGTCGACCCGTCCTCACCGGCCACACGTTCGGACTCGATCGTGCAGCCGGAATCCGCCGGGGTCAGCGTGCGCAGGTGCGCGGCGACGGTCTCCCCGTCGGCGCTGGGGCTGTCCAGCAGGTCGAGGATGGTCAGGACGTCCTTGAGCAATGATCTTTCCTTCGTATCGATGGTTCAGACGGCGGATCGGTCGTCCGCGCGCACTCCGAGATAACGCAACGTCGTCAGGGCATAGGTCTTCGCGGCGAGGATCACCGACTCCACCGGCGCCCGCTCGTCGAACCCGTGGATGGTGGCGAGCTCGGCGGGGCCGTACTGCAGCACGGGGATCCCGTGGCTCCGGAACGTCCGGGCGTCCGAGGAGGCCCACTGCAGCACCCCGGCGGTCTCCGGATCGCCACTGAGTTCACCGAGCGCATCCACGAGGGTGGCAACCACCGGGTCGTCCGGGAGGGTCCAGTTCGGCTCGCTGCGGAAGCCGATCTCCTCGATCTCGGCCTGCACGCCTGCCTCGGCGAGCAGGCGGCGCACCTCGGCGAGCACCTGGGCCCGGGTCAGCCCGATCGGCACCCGGGTGTCCACCTCCACCACGCACGCGTCGGACACCACGTTCGTGGACGAACCGCCGTGCACGGTGCCGATGTTGACGGTCACGTGCTCGAACACCGCCGAGATGCCGGCCTGATAGCCCTCCCGCTCCTCGGCGAAGACCTTCGAGGACTCGATCAGCTCCCGCACCTCCGGCGGCGCGTCCGGAGTCATCTCCCACAGTCCCTGCAGCGCGAGGATCGCCTTGGCGGCGAGCAGGTTCGCGTTCTCCCCGTGCAGCGGTTGCAGGCTGCCGTGCCCGGGTCGGCCGGAGATCGTGAGCCGGAACCAGTTGCTGCCCTTCTGCCCGATCGTGGGGTGCGTGCGCTCGGCCGGTTCAGCGATCACGGCACCGGTGGCCCCGTCCAGGTGACCGTTCTCCAGCACCCAGTGCGCGCCCAGCGGCCCGCCGGTCTCCTCGTCGGCCACGGAGGCCAGCGAGAGGGTCCCGGCCAGCGGTACCCGGAGGCGATGCAGCAGGGCCGCCGTGAACAGCGTCCCGGCGAGCCCTGCCTTCATGTCGCTGGCGCCGCGCCCACGCAGGTATCCGTCGACGACGTCCCCCGCGAAGGGAGGGAACGTCCAGCGGGAGTTGTCCCCCACCGGGACGACGTCGTGGTGCCCGGCCAGCACGAGGTGACGTCGCCCGTCCGGGGCGAGCTCCGCCGTCGTGGGCTGCTCGATGCGGGAGAGCACGTTGAGGCGCCCTTCACCCGCATCGAGCACCTCCACCTCGAGCCCCGCCTCGCGCAGGTACCCGGCGACGTACCCGGCCACCTCGGTGCAGTCACCGGGCGGGTTCTCGCTCGGGATGCGGATGAGATCTCCGGCCAGGGCCAGCAGGTCCTCGCTGGTGCGGTCGATCTCGTCGAGGACGATCTGTTCCCACTGCTGCACGGTGGTCAACGGGTGCTCCTTCGGGTAGGTGTCGCGCGTGGTGCCGGGCTCAGGCCGTGCGGCTCATCTGGAAGAACCGGATGATGCCGTCCGGGTAGGAGGTGTAGCCCTCCACGCCGTCCCGGTGGGCGACCACGATGTTGTACTCGTACAGATAGGCCCAGGGCGCCTCGGTGGAGATGATCTCCTGCATCTGCCCGTACAGGTCCGCACGGATGTCCGCGTCCGGCTCAGTGGCGGCCTGCTCCCACAGGTCGTTCACCTCGTCGTTGCGGTAGTTGACGTAGTTGCTGGTGCCGTCCTCGGTGAGCAGCAGGCCCAGGTGGTAGCCCGGGTCGTTCACGAAGGAGGTCCACCGGCTGATGTAGGACTGCACCTCACCAGTGGCGAGAGCGTCCAGGAACTGGGGGCGGGCCATGTTCTCGATGTTCATCGTGACGCCGATCTCGGCCAGCTCGGCCTGGATCAGCACTGCGTCGTCGGCCCAGTCCTGGAAGCCGGAGCCGAGGGTGAAGTCGAACTCGAAGCCGTCCGGGTAGCCAGCCTCCTCGAGGAGCTCACGAGCCCTGTCGAGATCGTGGGAGTAGCCGTACCCGGCGTCGGTCCAGCCCGGCGTGGAGCTGGCCACCGAGGAGTGCATCGGCGAGGCCTGGCCCATCATCACGTCGCTGATGAGGTTCTCGTACGGGATGGCGTAGGAGATCGCCTGGCGCACCAGCGGGTCGTCGAACGGCTCGATCGCGTTGTTCATCGCGAAGTAGAGGATCTTGTTGCTCGCGCGCGAGTCGATCGTCACACCGTCGACTGCGTCGAGGGACTCCACGTCCTTCGGCGGCACCTCCAGGGCGACGTCCACCTCACCGTTCTGCAGCAGCTGCACGCGGTTGGAGGCCTCCCCGATGAACTTCATCGTCACCTGACGCAGGGCAGGCGCCTCGCCCCAGTAGTCGTCGTTGCGGGAGAGCACCGCTTCGGAAGCCGGGTCCCAGGAGTCCACGGTGTACGGGCCGGACCCGGCGGTGTTGCTCGCCAGCCAGTCGGTACCGCCGTTCTCCTCGACGAGGTCCATGTTGATGATCGAGAACGAGTACATCGGAAGGATCTGCAGGAACAGGTGGTTCGGGGCGGTGAGGTCGATCTGCACCGTGTACTCGTCGATGGCCTGGACGTCGTCGATCCCGGCCATCCCGTACAGGAACGAGGCGTTCGAGGAGGAGGCGATGTAGTCGAACGTGGCGTCCACGTCCTCGGCGGTCAGGTCGCTGCCGTCGTGGAAGGTCGCGCCCTCACGCAGGTGGAAGGTGTACCGGGTGTCGTCCTCGGAGACGTCCCAGCTCTCCGCGAGCATCGGCTCGATCTCGGACGTGTCGGCCTCGAACTGGCCGTCGGTCTCGGTGCGGGCATAGGTGACGAGCTGGTCGTAGGCGGCCAGCACGAAGGTGTCGGAGGTGACGTCGCTGGCGATCGCCGGGTCGAGCGTGGTCCCGCCCTCGGAGTAGGCGACGGTCAGGGTGTCGGTAGCGGTACCGGCACCGTCTGCGTCGCCGTCGTTCGAGTTGGCGTTGGCACCGCAGGCGCTGAGCACCAGCGCGGTTCCGACGGCCAGCGTCACTGCATGGCGTTTCATCGTTGCTCCATTCGGGTGGGGGTAGAGGTCGTTCATCGGCTGGTGCGCAGGCGTGGATCGAGTACGTCCCGCAGACCGTCGCCGAGCAGGTTGAAGCCGAGGATGGACGTGGCGATGGCCAGGCCGGGGAACGCCGTCATCCACCACTCGCCGCTGATGATGTAGCCGCGCCCGTCGGAGATCATCACGCCCCACTCGGCCAGCGGCGGCTGGGCACCGAGGCCGATGAAGCTGAGCGAGGCGGCCGTGAGGATCGCGTAGCCCATGCCGAGCGTGGCGCGGACCAGGATGGGGGCGAGCGCGTTGGGCACCACGTGCCGGGAGAAGATGGTCATCCGCGGCAGTCCGATCGCGTGCCCGGCCTCCACGAAGTCCCGCTCCCGCAGGGAGACCGTCTGGCTGTACATGATCCGGGCGAACTCGGGGATCCCGACGATACCGACGGCGACCATCGCGCTGCTCATCCCGGCACCGAGGCTCGCCGCGATCGCCATGGCGAGCACGAGCGGCGGGAAGGCGAGGAGCACGTCCATCACACGCATCACGATGTTGCCGAACCGGCCGCCGATGAACCCGGACAGCCCGCCCAGCGGCACCCCGATCACGAACGAGATGCCCACGGCGAGCAGACCGGTCCACAGGGAGACCTGCCCGCCGGCGAGCACCCGGGTAAGGATGTCCCGCCCGAAGTTGTCGGTGCCGAACAGGTGGTCGGCACCGGGAGGGCTGAGCAGCGGGCCAGCGTTGGTCTGCGAGGCACCGTACGGGCTGAGAGGTACCAAGAGCGCGCCGATGGTCCACAGCACCACGAATCCGAGCCCGACGACGGCGATCCGGTTGCGCAGCAGGAGGCGCCACGCCGTGGTGGGGCGCTCCGTGCGCGGCCCCGCGCCGGAGGCCGGTGCCTCGGTGGTGGTCGTCTGCCCGTCGCTGGTCGGCTCACGCATGGGTCGTCCTCGGGTCGAGCACGCCGTTGATCAGGTCCACCAGGAGGTTCACCACGAGGTAGACGACGGCGGCCAGCAGTGTGAAAGCCTGGACGGGGGCGTAGTCGGTCGCCAGCACCGCGTCGGTCACGTAGGAGCCGAGCCCCGGCCAGGTGAAGATGGTCTCGGTGATCACCGCACCGCCGAGCAGCTGCCCGAACTGCAGACCCACCACGGTCATGGTCACCGGGGCGGCATTCTTCAGCGCGTGCTTGACGACGACGGTGAGCGGGGGCAGACCCTTCGAGCGTGCGGTGCGGATGTAGTCCTGATCGATCACCTCGAGCATCGCCGACCGGGTCATCCGGGCGATGATCGCGGTGCTCCCGGTGGCCAGCACCATGGCCGGCCAGATCAGATGTGCCAGTGAGGATCGCAACGCGACCGTGTCCCCGGTGAGCAGGGAGTCGATCACGTACAGCCCCGTGATGGAGGTCGGCGGATTGACCCCGGAGTCGACGCGACCGAGCGGTGCGGGCTCCCACCCGAGCTGGCCGTAGAACAGGTAGATCACCATCAACCCGAGCCAGAACAGCGGCATCGACGCGCCAACGAGGGAGAGCACGCGGCTGATGTGATCGATCGGCCGGTCCCGCCGCGTGGCGCTGATGATCCCGACCGGGACTCCGATCAGGAGCGCGATGACGAGGGCCGCGAGGCTGAGCTCGACAGTGGCGGGGAGCCGGATCGTGAACTCCTCGACGACCGTGCGGCCGGTGTGCCAGGAAAAGCCGAGGTCACCGCGCAGCAGGTCGGCCACGTATCGCAGGAACTGTTCCCACAGTGGAAGGTCCAGGCCCATTTCCCGCCGCACCTGCTCCACGACGCTCGGTGCGGCCTGCTCCCCCGCGAACGTGCGGGCGGGGTCACCGGGGAGCACCCGCGTGATGAGGAAGATGCACACGATCACGCCCAGCAGCGCGGGGATCATCGAGGCGATCCGGCGAAGGACGTACGGCACGGCACCACACCTCCCATCTCACTCAGCGGACATTGCGTCCGGCACTCGGGCACCACGTGAGAGCGAGCGTCCATCCAATAGGTCATTTTCTGCAACCTCATCTCACTATCTGCACCACAACATCAGTCTGTGACCTTCGCGCTGCTACGGTGAGGCGACCGAACGAAGGGACGAGATGAACGCCACGGCCGAGGACCGGCGGCGGTCCCCGTTGCAGACCGTGGACCGCGCCCTGCAGGTGCTGCTCTCCTACTCCGAGCGCCGGACGCAGTGGTCTGTGACGGAGCTGGCCGAGGAGTTCTCGCTCGACAAGTCGACCGCGCAGCGACTGCTCGCGGCGCTGGCCGCCCGTGGCTTCCTGCGCGCGGATCCGGACACCCGCCGCTACACGCTCGGTCCGACCATGTGGCGGATGGCGCTGCTCTGGGAGCGCACCGGCGGGCTCGCGCGGCTCGCCGACCCGGTGGTGCTGCGCCTCGCAGAGGACACCGGGGCCGCCGCGGCGTTCGCGATCCCGGACGGCACGCACGTGCGGTGCGTCGCTGCCGCCGACGGCTCCGACGGCCCGCTGCGCAGCTCGGCGCTGGTCGGTGACCTGTATCCCGCGCATGCCGGCGCGACGTCCCGTGCCTATTTCGCGTTCATCGGTCCGACCGAACGCCGGGCCCTGCTGTGGGGGCGGCCGATGGGCCGGTTCACCGATCGCACCGAGGTGGATGTGCACGCTCTCGAGGAGCGGTTCGCCGAGACCGAACGCCTCGGGTACGCCTCCTCGGAGGGTGAGTACGACGAGAACACCCGTGCACTCGCCGTCCCTGTGATGCTGGGCCGACGGCCCGTCGGGTCACTCACCGTGGGACAGTCCGTCGTCGAGCACCCGGGTACCACCCTGGCCGACCATCTCCCCCGGCTGCTCTCCGCCAGCCTCGAGCTCACCGACCTACTCGGCCAGAACAGCGCTGCTGTGCGCCGACGCCGCCCGACCATCACACGAAGGGGATCCCGATGACTCTGCTGCTGCTGTCCAACTCCACCGCACCCGGTCGCGGCTACCTCGAGCACGCGCTTGAGGAGATCCACTCGGTCGCGGGCGAGGCGCGGGAAATCCTGTTCGTCCCGTTCGCGCTCGCCGATCATGCGTCCTACACCGCGCAGGTCGCTGCGGCCCTGGCACCGTCCGGGTTCTCGGTGACCGGGCTGCACGAGGCCGATGACGCGCCAGGGGCGATCGCGGCGGCCGAGCTCATCTTCGTCGGTGGCGGGAACACCTTCCGGCTGGTGGACGCCCTGCACCGGCACGGCCTGATCGACCCGATCCGGTCCGCGGTCGCCGCAGGCATCCCGTATCTGGGATCCAGCGCCGGCACGAATGTGGCGTGCCCGAGCCTGCGCACCACCAACGACATGCCAATCGTGCAGCCGCCCACGTTCGACACGCTCGGGCTGGTCCCGTTCCAGATCAACCCCCATTATCTCGACCCGGACCCCTCGTCCCGCCACCAGGGCGAGACCCGTGAGCTGCGCATCCTGCAGTACCTGGAGGAGAATCCCGGCCCGGTTCTCGGGCTGCGCGAAGGAACCTGGTTGCGGCGCGACGGCAACCGTCTGCACCTCGGCGGGACCCCGGCGGGTGGGCGGCTGTTCTCGCGCGGCTCCTCACCGCAGGAAATCCCGGTCGGGACCGACCTCAGCACCATGCTCAGCAGTTCCTGAAGCTCGGTCGGTCCGGCGTCTCCCGCTAGGCTGCTGAGCATGACTGACACTGACGTCATCGTCGTCGGGGCCGGCCTGGCCGGGCTGGTCACCGCCACCGAACTGACACGTCGCGGGGAGCGGGTGCTGCTGCTCGATGCCGAACCGGCGGCCTCGCTCGGCGGCCAGGCGCACTGGAGCTTCGGGGGCCTGTTCCTGGTGGACTCCCCCGAGCAGCGCCGCCTCGGCGTGCGCGACAACGCCGGCCTCGCCTTCGCCGACTGGGTCGGCGCCGCTGACTTCGCAGCCGGGGCGGACCGCGGCGAGGGGCCCGACGCTCAGGGCTACACCTGGGCGCAGCGATTCGTGGAGTTCGCGTCCGGGCCGATGCGCTCCTGGCTGCACGGCAAAGGAGTGCGCTGGTTCCCGCTCGTGCAGTGGGCCGAGCGCGGCGGGTACCCGGCCGGTGGCCACGGCAACAGCGTGCCCCGCTTCCACGTCACCTGGGGCACCGGGCCCGGTGTGCTGGCCCCGTTCCTGACCGCGGCCCGGGAGGCGCGCGAGGAAGGGCTGCTGGAGGTCCGGCTCCGGCACCGGGTCACCTCCCTGGTGACCACTGATGGCGTCGTGACGGGGGTCCGTGTGGATCAGTTGGAGCCCTCGGAGGTGCGTCGCGGTGAACTCTCCGGCCGGGAGGTGATCGGCACGGTCGAGCTCTCCGCCGGTGCCGTGGTGCTGGCCACCGGCGGCATGGGCGGCGACCATGACACGGTCCGGGCCGCCTGGCCTGCCGAGGCGGGTCGGCTGCCGGACGAGCTGCTCTCCGGGGTTCCGGAGAGCACCGACGGCAGCGGCATCCGGATCGCAGGCGACGTCGGAGCCGCGCAGGTGCACAACGACCGGATGTGGCACTACCCGGAGGGCATCGAGATGCACTCGCCGGTGTGGCGCCGGCACGGGGTCCGAATCCTGCCCGGGCCGAGCTCGCTGTGGCTGGACGCCGACGGTGTACGGCTGCCCCCGCCACTGTTCCCAGGATTCGACGCCCACGGTGCGCTGCGGCACGTGACCGGGCATCAACACCAGCATTCTTGGTTTGTGCTGAACAAGGCCATCATGGAGACCGAGTTCGCCCTCTCCGGTTCCGACCTGAACCCCGACCTCACCGAGAAGGACCCCCGGCTCCTCGCTCAGCGGGTGCTGCCCGGAGCCGCCGGACCGCTGGCCGAGTTCGCCCGTCGTTCCCCGGACTTCGTCTGGGGCCACGACCCGACCGAACTGGCCCACGGGATGAACGCCCTCGTAGGCACCAACCAGATCGACCCCGCCGCCCTGGCCGCCCTGATCGACGCACGGGACGCGCAGGTGCGCACGGGACTGGGCAAGGACCCGCAGGTGACGGCGATCCACCATGCCCGCCGCTACATCGTCGACAAGCGGATGCGGGTGGCGCCCCCACGGCCGCTGACCACTATCAAGGACGGCCCGTTGCTCGCCGTCAGGTTGCGCGTGCTCACCCGCAAGAGCCTCGGCGGTCTGCACACCGACGGCCAGGCTCGCGTGCTGCGTGGCGACGGCACCGTGCTCCCCGGGCTGTACGCCGTCGGGGAAGCGGCCGGGTTCGGTGGCGGTGGCATCCACGGGCACCGAGCCCTCGAAGGCACCTTCCTCGGCGGGTGCCTGTTCAGCGGGAAGGTCGCCGGCGAGGCGATCTGACGGCGCCGGTGCTCATAGGATGGGCCGGTGAGTTCCGACGTCTCCCCCGCCGAGTCCGTGTCCGCCGATGCCGACGAGCTGAGCACCGAAGCAACCGCTGACCGGTCGCTGGCCACCGCGGTCGGACGCAGCGCCGACATCGAGGCCCAGCTGGCCGCCGACCCGACCGGGTTCCGGGTACTCACCGGGGACCGGCCCACCGGACGACTACACCTGGGCCACTACCTGGGCACCCTGCGCAACCGGGTACGGCTGCAGAACCTCGGCGTGGAGACGATGCTGCTGGTGGCCGACTACCAGGTGATCACCGACCGGGACGACGCCGGCCCGATCGCCCAGCGGGTGCGTGACTTGGTCACCGACTACCTGGCGATCGGGATCGACCCGGCACGGACGACGATCTTCGCGCACTCGGCCGTGCCCGCCCTGAACCAGCTGATGCTGCCGTTCCTCTCCCTGGTGACCGATTCCGAGCTGCGGCGCAACCCCACGGTGAAGGCCGAGTTCGAGGCCAGCGGCGGGCGGCCGATGAGCGGGCTGCTGCTCACCTACCCGGTGCACCAGGCCGCGGACATCCTGTTCTGCAAGGGGAACCTGGTGCCGGTGGGCAAGGACCAACTGCCGCACCTGGAGCTCACTCGGGTGATCGCGCGGCGGTTCAACGAACGCTACGCCGGCGGGAAGTCGATCTTCCCGTCCCCGGACGCGCTGCTCACCCAGGCCACGAACGTGCTCGGGGTGGACGGGCAGAAGATGTCGAAGTCGCGGCGCAACACCATCGAGCTGGCGATGACCGAGGACGAGACCGCCAAGCAGCTCAAGAGGGCCGTCACCGACTCGGACCGGACCATCACCTACGACCCGGACGGGCGCCCCGAGGTGGCGAACCTGCTGCTTATCGCGGCCGAGATGACCGGGCGCGACCCGGTCGAGATCGCCGCCGAGATCGGCGATGGCGGGGGCGGCGGCCTGAAAAAGTTCGTCACCGAGGCCGTGAACGAGCACCTGCGCCCCATTCGCGAGCGTCGCCGGGAGCTCGAGGCGGATCCGAGCGCTGTGGACGAGGTGCTGCGCCGCGGCAACGAGCGTGCCAGCCAGATCGCCGGAGAGACCCTCGATGAGGTCCGCCGGGCGATGCAGATGGTGTATTAATCCGTTGGACGCTTCCCGAGGTTCCCGTGCGGACCTACATACTGGAACAGGGCCGTCATGCCCCCGCACCCACCAGCCCGGGAACACCTGCGACGAGAAGACTATGGGCGAGGTCCCCAGAGGAACCGAAAGCGACTGCAGTAATAGTGATCACGAACCCGAGGCCGACCTTAGCCGCACGTCGTGCAGTCGAACACATTCGATGATGAATGGCCCGTTGTTGCATCACAGGCACCTAACCGATGAATTGTCGGCGTCGTAGACTCGGATCTCCAGCCGATTCGCGCAACGCGGATGCCAGTTCACCCACCATGTTGCTCTCCCGCCCCCACCTCAGTTGAGGTGATCTAAATCACACTAGCACGGGAGCAGGGAGGCAACGGCCGGCCACGAGGGGCGCCCGAGGGATACCGAGGCGCATGTGCGACGCCTGAAGCGCACTCTCTCAGGACGCCGCAGCCACCAGCCCCAGTTCGGTCGCACCAGCCAGTGCCGGGTGCCGCGGCACGATCCGCACCGCGTAGCCGAAGGGTCCGGACTGAGCCAGCGTGAACGCCCGGGAGAACTGGTAGCGCCCGCCTTCGTAGGTGTCGGTCAGGGCCAGCTCGGCGGTGCCGAACTCGTCCAGCTCGTCGTCCTCACCGACCCGGCCGTAGTTCACCTGCACCTCGACGTCCTCGGGCCGCAGGGACCCGAGCGCCACGAACGCCTTGAGGGTCACCCGGTCGCCGACCTTGACGACGTCGTGCACGTCCTCGGATTCCACGTGCTCCACCCGTACACCGGGCCACGCCTGGTGCACCTGTGCCTTCCAGTCCGCGAGCGCCGGGGCCGCCGATCGGTCAGCACCGTCGCCGCCGCCCAACGCCCGGTAGAACTCAGCCGTCGGCGTGTACAGCTCGGTGATGTAGTCGCGCACCATCCGGGTGGCCTGCACCTTCGGCCCGAGCGTGGCGAGGGTGTGCCGCACGTTCTCCAGCCAGTGCACCGGCAACCCGTCGGTGCGGTCGTAGAACCGCGGTGCCACGGTGTTCTCCAGCAGGTCGTACAGAGCCGCGGACTCCAGGTCGTCGCGACGCTCCGGATCGTCCACACCGTCGGCGGTGGGGATCGCCCAGCCATTCTCGCCGTCGAACATCTCGTCCCACCAGCCGTCCAGGATGGACAGGTTGAGGGAACCGTTCAGCGCGGCCTTCATCCCGGAGGTCCCGCACGCCTCCAACGGCCGCAACGGGTTGTTCAGCCACACGTCACAGCCCGGATAGAGGGTCTGCGCCATCTCGATGTCGTAGTTCGGCAGGAAGACGATGCGCTCACGCACGTCCTCGCTGTCGGCGAACTGCACGAGCTTCTGGATCAGCCGGATGCCCTGCTCGTCGGCAGGGTGGGACTTGCCGGCCACCACGATCTGCACGGGCCGCTCGGGGTCGGTGAGCAGCCGCCGCAGCCTGTCGGTGTCCCGCAGCATCAGCGTCAACCGCTTGTAGGTCGGCACCCGGCGGGCGAAGCCAATCGTGAGCACGTCCGGGTCCAGCACGCCATCCACCCAGCCCAGCTCGGCCGGTGACGCGCCCCGCTTGAGCCAGGACTTGCGCACCCGCACCCGGGCGTCGGCCACCAGCCGCGAGCGCATCTGCCGGCGCAGCTCCCACAGGGTGGTGTTGTCGATCCCTCCCTCGGACTTGTACCAGCCGGCACCGGACGCGAGCTCGTCGGGAGTGAAGGCCTCGGTCTGCGCCCGCACGAACGACGGGTCGGTCCAGGTGTCGCCGTGCACACCATTGGTGATCGAGGTGATCGGCACCTCACTGGTGTCGAATCCGGGCCACAGGTGAGCGAACATGCCGCGGGAGACCCGTCCGTGCAGCTGGGCCACCCCGTTGGCCTTCTTCGCGAGCCGCAGCCCCATCACGGCCATGTTGAACACAGCCGGGTCACCGCCGTCGTAGGACTCACGTCCCAGCGCGAGCACGTCCTCGACGCCGATCCCGGGCAGTTCGTTCCCGCCGCCGAAGTGCTCGGCCACCAGGTCGGCGCCGAAGCGGTCGATCCCGGCCGGCACGGGGGTGTGCGTGGTGAACACGGTCCCGGCCCGCACCGCCTCGGTGGCCGCGGCGAAGGACAGACCGGCGCGCTCGATCAGCTCCCGGATCCGTTCGATCCCGAGGAAGCCGGCGTGACCCTCGTTGCAGTGGTACACCTCGGGTTCGGGCGTACCAGTGAGCCGGGCATGCACCCGCAGTGCCTTCACTCCGCCCATGCCCAGCAGCAGCTCCTGGTGCAGCCGGTGCTCGCTGGTCCCGCCGTAGAGACGGTCCGTCACCCGGCGGGCGAGGTCGTCGTTCTCCGGCACGTTGGAGTCGAGCAGCAGCAACGGCACCCGCCCGACGTCGGCCCGCCAGATCTGTGCGTGCAGCACCCGGCCGCCGGGCAGGGGCAGGCTGATCCTCGACGGCGTCCCGTCACCTTCGCGCAGCAGCGTCAGCGGGAGGTTGTCCGGGTCGAGCAACGGGTAGGTCTCGTGCTGCCAGCCGTCCCGGGTGAGGAACTGGCGGAAGTAGCCGGCGCCGTAAAGGAGGCCGAGGCCGATGATCGGCGCGCCCAGGTCGGAGGCGCTCTTCAGATGGTCACCGGCCAGGATGCCGAGGCCGCCGGAGTACTGCGGCAGCGCGGCGGTGATCCCGAACTCGGCGGAGAAGTAGGCGATCGAGGACGGCAGTGCCGGTTCGCCGGCAGCCACACGCCGCTGCGCCTCGTCCTGGTACCACCGGTCCTCGCTGCGGTATCGGTGCAGGTCGTCGGCGAGGCCGTTCAGCCGGGCCACGAACTCGGCATCGGCGGCCAGCTCGGCGAGCCGCTCCGGGGAGAGCCCGCCGAGGAACCGGACCGGGTCGCCGTGCACGTCACCCCATCGTTCGGGGTCGATCGAGGCGAACAGCTCCCGGGTGGGTGCGTGCCACGACCAGCGCAGGTTCAGTGCGAGGTCGTCCAGGGCCGCGAGCGCCTCGGGCAGCACGGTGCGGACGGTGAATCGTCGGATAGCTCTCACGCGAGGCAGCATAGGCCACTGAGTAGGCGTTTCTGTATTTTTCAGAATGCGTTACAGCGATGTGGCCGGTCACGACCTGATCACGTCACGAACCGAGTGCCAATCCCAGATGTGTACGGGCTCTCATCTGGGTAGGTTCGAGTCCGTGAGCATTCCAGTCCCCACCCCCGCGACCCCGATCGGCCGGATCCCCGTCATCGAGGTCGGCCCCACCGTCGAGAACGGCCGCTGGCCCACCAAAGCTGTCGTCGGCGAGGCCATTCCGGTCCGGGCCACGGTGTTCCGCGAGGGGCACGATGCCGTGGCCGCCACCGCCGTCCTGGTCGGCCCGGACGGACACGATCACTCGAGCGCACCGATGGAGGACGTCTCCCCCGGCAACGACGTGTACGAGGCGTGGCTGGTGCCGGACGCCGTCGGCACCTGGGGGTTCCGGGTGGAGGGCTGGTCGGACCCGTACGGCACGTGGAGCCACGATGCTGAGCTGAAGGTGCACGCCGGCGTCGACACCGAGCTGATGCTCACCGAGGGCGCGCTGGTGCTCGAGCGTGCTCTGACCGAGGTGGAGGTGTCCGCCACCCCCGACGGCGTTCGCGTGCTCCGGGAGGCCGTCCTCGCCCTGCGCGACACCTCCCGCCCGCCACTGGCCCGTCTGGCCGTGGCCACCTCGCCCGAGGTGCGAGCCACCCTGGCCGCCGCACCACTGCGTGACGACGTCTCCCCCTCGGCCACCTATCCGCTGGTGGTGCACCGCGAGCGCGCCCTGTACGGCTCGTGGTACGAGATGTTCCCCCGCTCCGAGGGCGCCTTCCAGGACCCGGACACCGGCCGGTGGATCTCCGGCACCCTGCGCACGGCAGCGCATCGGCTCCCCTCGATCGCGCAGATGGGGTTCGACATCGTCTACCTCACCCCGATCCACCCGATCGGGACCACGAACCGCAAGGGCCGCAACAACACGCTCGAGGCGCTCGAGGGAGACCCAGGCTCCCGTACGGGATCGGCGCCGCCGATGGCGGCCATGATGCGATCCACCAGGACCTGGGTGACTTCGACGACTTCGACGACTTCGTCGCCCGCGCCCGCGAGCTGGGCCTCGAGGTGGCTCTGGACATCGCGCTGCAGGCCTCCCCCGATCACCCGTGGGTGTCCGAGCACCCGGAGTGGTTCACCACGCGTGCGGACGGGTCGATCGCGTACGCGGAGAATCCGCCGAAGAAGTACCAGGACATCTACCCGCTGAACTTCGACAACGACCCCGAGGGCATCTACGTCGCGATCCGGGACATGCTGCAGCTGTGGATCGACCACGGGGTCACCGCGTTCCGGGTGGACAACCCGCACACGAAGCCGCTGCCGTTCTGGGAGCGCCTGCTCGCCGAGATCGGGGCAGCGCACCCCGAGGTGATCTTCCTCTCCGAGGCGTTCACCCGGCCCGCAATGATGCGCACCCTGGCGGCGGTGGGCTTCCACCAGTCCTACACCTACTTCACCTGGCGGAACACGAAGGCCGAGCTGGCCGAGTACTTCACCGAGGTGAGCGGGGACGCAGCGGCGGTGATGCGGCCCAGCTTCTGGCCCACCACGCACGACATCCTGACCCCCTATATGCAGCAGGGAGGCGCCTCGGCGTTCGCGATCCGCGCTGTGCTGGCCGCCACCGGCTCGCCCACGTGGGGCATCTACTCCGGATACGAGCTGGCCGAGCACGTGGCCCGACCCGGCGCGCAGGAGCAGATCGACAACGAGAAGTACGAGTACAAGCCGCGCGACTGGGACGCGGCCGCCCGCCAGCACGGACTGACCGACCTGCTCCGACTGCTGAACACGGTGCGCCGCGAGCACCCAGCGCTGCAACGGCTGCGCAACCTCACGGTGCATCCCACCACCGACGACGCGATCTTCTGCTTCTCCCGCCACCTGCCGGCGCACCTGTCCCCCACCGGGCGGGCGGACACGGTGATCGTGGTGGTCACCCTGGATCCCTACACCACCCGGGAGTCGGTCATCGAGCTCGACCTGGCAGCGCTGGGCTTGACCGGTCGGAGCGAATTCACCGCCCACGACCGCCTCACCGGGGAGACCTACGCGTGGTCGAAGGAGCCGTTCGTCCGACTCGACCCGTTCGGGCGATGCGCGCACATCATCCAGGTGAGCTCCCAGTGACCTCCCCCGGCAGCCGCGGACGGCTGGCCCTCGCGGGCGGGCCGCGCCCGGGTCTGAGCGAGGACCCGCAGTGGTACAAGACCGCCGTGTTCTACGAGGTGCTGCTGCGCGCGTTCTCCGACTCCGACGGCAGCGGCACCGGTGATCTGCGTGGGCTCATCAACCGGCTCGACTACCTGCAGTGGCTCGGGGTGGACTGCCTCTGGCTGCCACCGTTCTACCCCTCCCCACTGCGCGACGGCGGCTACGACGTCTCCGACTACACCGCGGTGGCTGCCGAGTACGGGTCCATCGAGGACTTCGCCGAGCTGATGGAGTCCGCGCACGCCCGCGGCATCCGAGTGATCATCGACCTGGTGATGAACCACACCAGCGACCAGCACCCGTGGTTCCAATCCTCCCGCTCCAACCCCACCGGCCCGTACGGTGACTTCTACGTCTGGGGCGACGATCCGGAGCAGTACGGCGACGCGCGCATCATCTTCGTCGATACCGAGGTCTCCAACTGGACCTTCGACCCCGTGCGCCGGCAGTACTTCTGGCACCGGTTCTTCTCCCACCAGCCGGACCTGAACTTCGAGAACCCACGGGTGCGGGAAGCAATGTTCGAGGTGGTCCGGTTCTGGATGCGCACGGGGGTTGACGGCTTCCGGCTGGACGCGGTGCCCTACCTGTTCGAGGAGGAGGGCACCAACTCCGAGAACCTCCCCGCCACGCATACCTTCCTCGCCCAGGTACGGGCGATGGTGGACGAGGAGTTCCCCGGACGCCTGATGCTCGCCGAGGCGAACCAGTGGCCGCACGAAGTGGTGGAGTACTTCGGCACCGCGGACGCCCCGGAGTGTCACATGTGCTTCCACTTCCCGGTGATGCCCCGGATCTTCTACTCCCTGCGCGAGCAGTCCGCACGCAGCATTATCCAGATCCTCGCCGACACCCCGCAGATCCCGGCCGAGGCGCAGTGGGGCACGTTCTTGCGCAACCACGACGAGCTCACCCTGGAGATGGTCTCCACCGAGGAACGGGCCGCCATGTACGGCTGGTACGCCCCCGACCCGCGGATGCGTGCGAACGTGGGCATCCGCCGTCGGCTGGCGCCACTGCTGGACAACTCGCGAGCCGAGATCGAACTGGCGCACGCACTGCTCCTCTCCCTCCCGGGCAGCCCCTGCCTGTACTACGGCGACGAGCTCGGGATGGGCGACAACATCTGGCTCCCGGACCGGGACGCCGTCCGGACCCCGATGCAGTGGGACCCGGACCGCAACGCGGGCTTCTCCGCCGCCACGGACCCGGGTCGGCTGTACCTCCCCGTGGTGCAGAACCTCACGAACAGCTACCACCAGCTGAACGTAGAGGCACAACTGGCGATCCCCACCTCCCTGCTGCACTGGGTGCGCGGCATCCTCGAGGTGCGGCGTGCTCACCCGGTGTTCGGCACCGGCGCCTACGTCCCGCTGCAGACCGACAATGACGCCGTCCTGGCGTTCCTGCGCACGGACGAGGGCGCCGACGGCGAGACCATCCTGTGCGTGGCGAACCTCGCTGCCACCCCGCGATCGGCGACGATCGCGCTGCCCGGGTTGGCCGGCGCCGCTCTGGTGGACGTGTTCGGAGGCGAGAACTTCCCCGCTGTGCAGACCGCAGCTTCCGCGGCGGACGAGGACGCCCCGGCGGAGGATCCGGACCACGCTGAGCGGACGGACGGGACCGCCGTGCTGACGCTCGGCTCCCGCGATTTCTTCTGGTTGCAGGTGGTGAGCCGATGACGGCGACCGACGGATCCCTACTCCTGGATCTGCTCACCCCGTGGGTACGGCAGGCGCGCTGGTTCCCCGCCAAGGACGCGACCGACGCCGACCTGCGCATCCTCACCACTCTCGACCTCCCCGATCCGGAGGACGAGGGGGCCTGCACCGTGGTGCTGCTGGCCCTGGAGCGCGACAGCGGCACCGCCGTCCTCCAGGTCCCCCTCGTGGTGGCCCGCCGGGAGGACGAACCGCTCCCGGGGCAGATCGCCGCCGTGGGCACGGACTCGGTGCTGGTGGACGGACCGCACCACCCGGCCTTCCTGCGCGCCTGGCTGGCCGCCGCCGCCACGCCTGAACACCCGAGCCTCGCCCTGCCTGACCTGGACCCGACCGCCGGGCAGGTGCACACCGGCGAGCAGTCCAACACCTCCATCCGTATCCCCGCCGTCGACGGCGACCGGTCGGCGATCCTGAAGGTCTTTCGCGTGCTCGCACCGGGCCCGAATCCCGAGATCGAGATCACCCGCGCCCTGCACGGCGCCCGATGGCGTCAGGTGCCCGAACCACTCGGCTGGCTCTCCGGTCGGTGGCCGTCCCCGCACGGCACCGGGACGCCGGACGGATCACAGGCTGGTGACCTGGGCGTGCTGTCGGCATTCGTCCCCGATGCCCGGGACGGCTTCGAGCTCGCCTGCGAGCACGCGCGCGAAGCCCGCTCGTTCGCCGACCTCGCCCGGGAGCTGGGCCGGTGCACCGGGGCCATGCACACCGCCCTGCGCGAGGCGCTGCCGGTGCGCGATCAGCCGGCCGACCTGGCCGATGCGCTGCGCGCCCGCGCCCGATGGGCACTCACCGCCGTCCCAGCACTGAGCGAATGGGCCGACGGCGTGGAACAGGTGATCTCCGCCGTCACCTCACGGCCCCTCCCGCCGGACCAGCGCATTCACGGTGACCTGCACCTGGGCCAGGCGCTGCGTGGGCCGGAGGAGTGGTTCCTGCTGGACTTCGAGGGTGAGCCATTGCGCCCCCTCGCCGAACGCCGCGCCCCGGACCACCCGCTGCGCGACCTGGCCGGGATGCTCCGCTCCATCGACTACGCGGCCGCCGTCGGCCCAGCCGGCGACCCACGATGGACCGAGGACGCCCGCGAGGCCCTCATCGAGGGATACCGCCGCGAGGGCGGGGACGCCGATCCGGTGGTCCTGCGCGCCCTCGAGCTCGACAAGGCACTCTACGAAGCCGTCTACGAACAACAGAACCGCCCCGACTGGCTGTCGATCCCCCTGGGTGGCATCCGGCGAATCATCGAGGAGCAGGCCATGAGAGAGAACGACACCCCCACACCCGCGCCTGCGACCCCGGCGGGTGCGAGCCCCGCCCCGACCGACGACCAAGTGCTGCAGGCACTCTCCGAGGGAGCACACTTCGCCCCGCACGACGTCCTGGGACCGCACCTGGCCGACGGCGTGGTCACGATCCGAACCGTGCGGCACCTGGCCACCGCCGTCACCATACGCACCGTCGCCGGCGACCATCCGGCCACCCACGAGTGGGGCGGGATCTGGACCGTGGCCCTGACTGCCGAGGAGATCCCCGACTATCGTGTGCTGGCCACCTACGCCGGCGGAGAGGTTCTCACCGACGACCCGTACCGCTTCCTGCCCACCCTCGGTGAGATGGACCAGCACCTCATCTCCGAGGGGCGGCACGAGGAGCTCTGGAAGGTGCTCGGCGCCCAGGTGCGTCGCTACCCATCCAGCCTGGGGGACGTCGTCGGGACCTCGTTCGCGGTCTGGGCACCCAACGCACGCGCCGTCCGGGTAGTCGGCGACTTCAACCACTGGGACGGGCGCGGCAGCGCGATGCGCTCACTCGGGTCCAGCGGCGTGTGGGAGATCTTCCTGCCCGAGGTGGGTCCGGGTGAGCGGTACAAGTACGAGATCTGCCACACCGACGGTTCCTGGCACACCAAGGCCGACCCGATGGCCCGAGCCACCGAGATCCCGCCCGCGACGGCCTCCGTCGTGGACGAGTCCGGGTACACCTGGGCCGACCAGACCTGGATGGACAGCCGGGCGTCGTCCGATCCGCACCAGGGCCCGATGAGCGTGTACGAGGTGCACCTCGGCTCCTGGCGGCAAGGGCTGTCCTACACCGAGCTCGCCGAGCAGCTCGTGGAGTACGTCAGCTGGATGGGCTTCACCCACGTGGAGTTGCTCCCGGTGGCCGAGCACCCGTTCGGCGGCTCCTGGGGCTACCAGGTGACCTCTTACTACGCCCCGACCTCCCGCTTCGGCAGCCCCGACGAGTTCCGGCACCTCGTCGACGCGCTGCACCAGGCCGGGATCGGCGTGATCGTGGACTGGGTGCCGGCACACTTCCCGAAGGACGCCTGGGCGCTCGCCCGGTTCGACGGCACCGCTCTGTACGAGGACCCGGACCCGCTGCGCGGGGAGCAGCTGGACTGGGGCACGTACGTGTTCAACTTCGGACGCAACGAGGTGCGCAACTTCCTCGTGGCGAACGCGCTGTACTGGCTCACCGAGTTCCACGTGGACGCGCTCCGGGTGGACGCCGTGGCCTCGATGCTCTACCTCGACTACTCCCGCGAACCGGGCCAGTGGCGGCCCAACGTGCGCGGCGGGCGGGAGAACCTGGAGGCGATCCAGTTCCTCCAGGAGACGAACGCGACCGCCTACCGGGTAGCGCCCGGCACGATGATGATCGCCGAGGAGTCCACCGCCTGGCCCGGGGTGACCACACCCACCGAGCACGGGGGCCTCGGTTTCGGTCTGAAGTGGAACATGGGCTGGATGAACGACACGCTGCGCTACCTGGCGGAGGAGCCGATCAATCGGCGCTACCACCACGGCGAGCTCACGTTCTCCCTCGTGTACGCCTTCTCCGAGCAGTTCGTGCTCCCCCTCAGCCACGACGAGGTCGTGCACGGCAAGGGATCCCTGTGGGAGCGGATGCCCGGTGACCTGTGGGCCAAGCTCGCCGGGGTGCGGCTGCTGCTGGCCTACCAGTGGTCCCATCCGGGCAAGAACCTGCTGTTCATGGGTGGTGAGTTCGCGCAGAACACCGAGTGGGCCGAGGCCCGGTCCCTCGACTGGGGGCTCAGCGACACGCCCTCGCACGCCGGGGTGCGGCTGATGCTGCGCCAGCTCAACCTGCTCTACACCGCCTCCCCCGCGCTCTGGGCGGACGACTTCTCACCCAGCGGGTTCGAGTGGATCGAGGCCAACGACGGCGACCACAACGTGCTCGCGTACCTGCGCCGAGGCGCCGGTGAGCAGCTCCTGGTGGTGGCGAACTTCTCCGGCACCGCGCACGAGGACTACCGGGTGGCCGTCCCGCAAGCAGGCACGTGGGAGGAGGTGCTGAACACCGACCACACCGACTTCGGCGGCAGTGGGGTAGTCAACACCGGCCCGCTGACGGCCGAGGAGGTGCCGTGGCACGGTCGCTCGGAGTCGATCGTGCTGCGGGTGCCCCCACTCGGCGTCACCTTCCTACGCCCGACGCCCACCCCCTGACGCACTCGTCCTCCTGACGCCCCTCCCCTGACGCGAGTGCGGCTGATTTCGCTCATATCCCGGGATATGAGCGAGATCAGCCGCACTCGCTGTGGTGTCGGTGCCCGGTCGAGTGGGTGCTGGGTGAGGTGAGTGCTGGGTGAGGTGAGTGCTGGGTGGTCGGACTCAGTAGAGCGCGACCGCGAGGTCGCGGCGTGCCTTGACGACCTCAGGTGCATCGTGCGGGGCGAGCTGGAAGAGTTCCAGCAGGCGGGTCCGGGCCGCATCGCGGTCATCCCCGGCGGTCACCCGGATGACGCCGATCAGCCGGGCGAATCCCTCGGCGAGCTTGCCGGAGGCCACCTCGATGTCAGCGGCCGGAAGGTGCGCTGCGACGTCACCGGCGGCAGCCTCGCTCGCCGCGGTGAGCACCTGCTGCGGGTCCAGACCGGCGATCCGGCGGAGCAGCTCCACCTGCGCCAGCCCGGCAGCAGCCTCCTCGTCCCGCGGGTTCTCGTCGAGCCCCTGCTGGAACGCTGCGGCCGCACCATCGAGGTCATCGGCCTCGATCGCGTCGTAGGCAGCCTGGATGTGCGGCGGCAACGGGGGCTCGGCCGGCTCGGCGTCCTCCGCATCGTTCTCGGCGACCTCCACCGTCCCGGTCACGCCGTTCTCCTGGGCAGCCTGCAGGACCTGGTCGAGCACCGGGCGCAACTGGTCGGCAGCGTGCGACCCCTGGAACAGCGGCAGCGGCTGGCCCTTGATCACGGCCAGCACGGTCGGAACCGACTGCACCTGGAACACCTGAGCGATCCGCGGGTTCGCCGCCACGTCCACGCGGGCCAGGAGGAACTTCCCGCCGTACTCGGTGGCGAGCGCTTCCATGGTGGGGTTGAGCTGGATGCTCTGTCCCTCTCCGACCTGCCAGAGCATGACCACGACCGGCACGGTCATGGACTGCTGGACCACATCGTTGAAGGTGGCCTCGCTGACGTCGACCACCAGCCCGTCCGGTGTGCTCTCCGAGGGAGCGGGGGGCTTCGGGGCGGCGATCGAGGAGAGGTCCACGGCGCCGTGCAGGTTGACCGGGTTCGATGGCTGACTCATGGGGTTGATCCTAGTTCGTACGAGAGGTCGCCGATCACTCGTCGGCGTCTGCGTGACTCACCTCGGTGAGCACCCGCTCCGCACCGACAACGGTCACCTGTGCGTCCTCGGCCTCAGCGGGCACGTGCAGGGCGACCATGAGGCGATACCGCGCGTTCAGCGACTCACCGTCCTCGGACACCTCACCGTCTTCGGGGTCGAGCGCCGCGATCTCACCGCCCAGACTCAGCTCAGATCCCTCGACGGTCTTGGTGAACGTGTACTGCGTGTTCATCGCACCGACCACGAGATAGCCGCCGGCGGCTGTCGCAAGGGTGAGGATGTCATCCCCTGGTGCGGTGGTGTTGTGGCTGAACTCACCGGCCTCGTCGAAGTCGAAGCTGTCCAGCTGCTCGGTCACCAGCTCACGGAACGGGTCCTCGACGAAGGTGTCACCGATGGTCCCCTCCTCGTCGCGGTCGCCGAGCAGCTGTGCGTAGGCATCCAACGCTTCCTGCGGTGTATACACGTAGCCCTCAGCGTCCAGCGGCACCGGCGCGCTTCCCACGGACGGGACAGCGGTCTCCGGCATCTCGACTCCCGGGAGCAGCCGCACCCAACTGTGCATCCGGTACTGGTCTCGCGGCGTCTCCTGCTCCAGGGTGACCAGCAGCGGCACATTGGACTCGTCCGGGATCTCGGTGACGACCATCACCGTGCGCGGCCAGGTGTCGGTCACCGCCACGATCTCCACCTGCGTCTCGGCGGTCAAGGGCTGCGGGGTGTAGGACTGATCGGTGTCAGCCGTCGCAGCCGCGAGCGCGTACTCCGCCTCGCGCACCGAGAGCGCCGGATCCTCCATCCGGCCGGCCAGCAGCTCAGCGTCCTGCTCCTCGTCCGCCGCGGCGATGTCCTCGCCAAGCTCAGCGAGGAGGCGCTCCAGCCGGGGCTCGTCGAGCACGGGCAACGTCTCGGTCTGCTCCGGCGGCTCCTGAGGCTCGGGGATCTCGATCGCGCACGCGGTCAGCATCCCCGCCGCGGCGAGCAGCGCGGTGATCCCGGTCATCCGGCGTCGACGACTCATCGCTGGTCCTCCTCGTCTCCGTCGGTGGGTGTCTCCTCCGGCTGCGTCTCGGGCGCAGCCCGGTGCAGGCCCCAGGTCTGCCGCCACGAGGCTCCGGACGCCTGCGGGTTGTGCTCCTCCGGCGAGTCCGTCGTGGCTCCCGGATCGGCAGCGCCGTCCTCGGTCTCGGACGACTCACGTGGCGTGTCCACGCGCTCACCCGCTGCGGCGCTCCTCTCAGCGGCGGCGGCCCCGATCGTCGGCGCCCCCCAGGTGGAGAAGTCACCGAGTCCTGCGGAGCCGCTCTCTTCCGTGACGTGGTGCTCGTCCGCATCGCCCGTGTGCCGGGACCGACCGAACTGCCACCACCGGCGGCGTGGCGTGTCCTCCTTGGTCCCGGACGGGTCGGCGTCATCGACCTCGGCACCATCGGTCGGAGCGTCATCTGCCGAGGCGGCGCTCAGCGCATCTGAGTCCGGAGCGTCGGCCGTGGACCTGTCCTCATCGAGACTGTCGCGGGTGTCGCTCTCTGTCTCGCCGTCGCCGGAATCGGCATCCTCGGTGGAATCGCTGCTGGCGTGCTCAGGCAACGCGTCCTCGCCGTGGGACCCTTCGTCGTCCGGCGCTGCGTCCTTCCGGCCGGCGTTGACCCAGGCCGCCAGGTCCGTCGCTCCGTCCTCGGTGGTGTCCGTGTCCTCGGTGGTGTCCGTGTCCTCAGTGGATCCGTCCTCCCTGGGGTCCGCGTCCTCGGTCACGGCGATCGCTCCGGTGCGCTGCTGCTCCTCCGCGGCACGAGCGGCCTCCCGCAACTGACGGCGGGTCAACGGGGTGCCGTCCTCGGCGACCGTCGACACCATCGCCGGCGCCGCGTCCTCGGCCTCTGACTCGGCCGCACGGCGTCGGGCCTGCTTCTCCTCCCGGGCCATCAGCAGCAGGATCACCAGCCACACCAGACCGATCAGGAACAACACACCGCCGACGATGATCCCGGGCACCATCAACGGTGTGGTCACCTCACGCTCCCAGGTGAGCGAGACCGTCGGCGCCGGGGTGGAGCCGTCGGTGGCCACCAGCATCAGCCAGTCACCCTCGACCTGCGACCACTCATACGTGAGCTCGCCGGTGTCGCTGAGCTCCTCGATCCACAGGTCCGAGCCACGAGGATCGGGAACGGTCGGCATCTCGGCCTCAGCCTCGGCGCCCTCGTCGGCGGTCTCGGCATCACTGCTCTCGCTCTCGGCGCCCTCGGCATCGTCGGAAGGCGACTCGGACGGATCGGCCGACGCGTCCTCGCTCGGCTCCTCGGTCGGATCAGCGGTCACCTGCTCGACCGAGAGCGTCTCCCAATCGGTCAGCCCGGTGATCTCGACGGCGGGCGCGTCCGCGACCCAGGCGCGCACGTCGGCTGTCCGACCCATCGCGAGGACCACCGGTGTCTCACCGTCGGCGGCAGACACGGTGACGGTGACGTCCGGGTTCACCGTGGCCAGTACGTGCCCGGGCGCGAGGACGACGGGAACCTCCGGGTCCTGCGGCAGGGTGGCGGTGACCACCTCGTCAGGGCGCCAGACGGTGCCCGAGGCGATACCTGCACCTGCCGTGCCGAGCCCCAGCACGATGAGCAGGACCGCGAAGATCCTTCCAAGCACGAGCGGGCCACCCCTTCTGGTCGTGGTCGAGCGGTGTCGTCGACAGCCTCCCAGGGTACGTGACCATTCCGTGATCTGGGACAGGAGGTGACGCGAGACACATCCGCGCCTCAATGGGTACCGATACGCTGTCCTGGACTCTTCGAGCACCCGACACAGGCAGGAGACTGGTGTGGCTGACGACGCGTCGACCTTTCCGGTAGTGATGCGCGGCTATGACCGTGCGCAGGTCGATCAGTACATCCATTCCCTCGAACGCAAGGTCGCCGACGGCGAGCGCAAGCTGGCCGAGGTCCGCACGCAGGTGGAATCCCTGGATGGTTCCGTGATGCAGGTGTCGGGTGAGCTGGCCGATGCTCAGGCACAGCTCCGTGAGGCGGAGAAGCCGAGCTACGCCGGTCTGGGCGCCCGGATCGAGCACCTACTGCGTTCGGCAGAGGAGCAGTCCAGCGACGTCGTCACGCAGGCGAACCTGCAGGCCAAGGAGCTCCTCGAACGAGCCGAGGCCGGTGCCGCCGAACTGTCCTCCCAGGCGGAGAACGAGGCGGCCGAGCGGCTCTCGAACGCACGCCGGGACGCCGACAGCACCACCCAGCGGGCCACCAGCAAGGCCGAGGGAGTTCTGCTCGCAGCGCAGCGCAAGGCCGAAGAGCTGGTCGGCTCCGCGGAGCGGGAGGCCGCTCGGATCGCCAGCGTCTCAGCCACCGAGCAGAGCGAACGGCACGCGAGCCTGGAGCGCGAGCTCGGCACGCTCCGTGCCACGGCCGAGCAGGAGGTGGCCGAGCTCAAGGTGGGCTCCGAACGTGACGCCCGGGAGCTGAAGGCCACCAGCGAGACTGAGGCCACCGAGCTGCGCGAGCGTGCCAAGGCCGACGCCGAGTCACTGCGTGCGGACGCCCAGCGCACGGCTACGGCGACCATCAGCGAAGCGGAGGAGCAGGCGGCCGAGATCCTGCGGACGGCGAACGCCGAAGCGGATGAGATCCGCCGGTCGGTGGCCGACATGCGCGAGACGGCCGAGCTCGAGGTCGCCGCACGTCGAGCCGCCTCGGAGGAGGCCGACGCGCAGATGCACACGCAGGCCAAGGCCGACACCGACGCCATGATCGCTGATGCGCAGGCTCACGCCCAGGATGCCGAGGCCCGGGTGGCCGAGGCGCTGGCGAAGGCTGAGGAGGTACGTTCCGCGGCCGAAGCACAGGCGGAGGAGATCCTTACCGATGCCCAGTCCAGCGCCGAGCGGATCACCCGCGAGGCGCGGGAGAACGCCGATCGGTTGCGTAGCGACACGTCGGCGCAGACCGACCGTGAGCGGCGCACGGCGCAGCGGCAGGTGGACGACCTGAACCGGCAGCGTGAGTCCATCACCGGGTATCTCGATGAGCTGCGCGCCCTCCTCGGCTCCGGCCAGGTGGCCGAAGCCGCGGACCTGGCCGCTCCAGAGGACGACACCGACGAGAACGGTTCGCAGGAGCAACCAGACGAGGCGCACGACACCGAGGCCACCGAGGCCACCGACGATGCGGATCCGTCACAGGACGTGGAGGAGACCGACGAGTCTCCCGCGGAGGCAGCCGACCAGACCGAACCTGACCAGACCGAGTCGAGCGAGGACGCGGGGTCGAACGACGACACCCAGGTGCTCGACCAGGTCAAGGACTGAGCCGGCCGGGTCGTCCAAGGCCGGATCGCGCGCCCGGCTAGCGGACCATCCGCACCACAGCAAGGTTGCCCCACGCGTCGACGCGGCGTGCGGCACCGTCGGCCTCGAAGCCGTGTTTGCGATAGAACGCCAAGGCCCGCGGATTGTCCTGCGCGACCCAGAGCATGCACGGGGCATCGCCGGTGGCCAGTTGGAGCAGGTTCGCTGCCGTCCCCTGCCCGTACTCGCTGGCGCGCACATACAGTGCAGCGAGCTCGAGGGCCCGGACCTGCCCCGTCCCCGCTGCCTCCGCCCACGCGAACCCGACCGGCTCACCGTCCCGATGAGCCAGCCAGACCGACGGGCCGGCCATATCGGTGAGTCGGTGCTCCCAGGCTGGCAGCCCGTCCCGCTCGCGTGCCTCGAACACGTGCTCCGGCAGGAGATCGGCGTACGCCTCCCGCCAGGTGGCGGTGTGCAGCGCGTGCAGGGCGGCAGCGTCCCCGGCGTGCGCTGGTCGGATCCGTGCCGTCGTCATGGCCGTACTCTAGACGCCGCCGGCGACCCGGCACGCGTGCCGACGCGGGCGGGCACGTACCCTGGTGCGGTGAGCACGGAGCAGGACTGGGCGCGCCAACGCCGCGAAGCCGCGGCCGAGCACGAACGACGCCTCGCGAACCGCAAAGCCAGTGAGAGCAGCAGGGCACAACGACTGCTGGAGGAGTTCGCGGACGCCGCCGGCCGTGCCGGACTGGCGCCCCAGGCGCTCGAGGTAAAGGGCTACGGCGGCCGGGGTAAGGCACGCACCCCCCTACGCGGCTGGTACCTGCGCAACGACGGAACGGCCGCCGTCGGGACGGACGGCGCGTTCTACGTGCTCACCGCACCGCTCTCCCCGTGGGAGCGATTGCGCGGGGTCACACCCACGCCCAAGGATCCCCCGCTGGTACTCGGAGCGGGCGGGAAGGACGGCGAGTCGATCGACCTTCCGGTCGCCCTGGAGCGGTTGCTGCCCGGCTGGCGCGACGAGTGATCGCCCTGGCCGTGCACTAGACGCTCGTCCCCCGGATCGTCACCGCCATCGACTCCGTCGTACGTCCGGTCAGGTAGACCCGCGGCCCGGTGAGCGCGTCGGTGCCGCCGAGGAAGGTGTAGGCCTCCCCCGGGTGGTACACCGGCGGCCGGTCCGGCCCGCTCCCGTGGCCCGGCCCCACGATGATCTCGTCCCGACCGACCCGGTACGCGGCGTGCCCCTCGTCCAGCTCGACCGCGCCGGTGCCCAGGTCACGACCGCCGGTCAGCGTGCCACCGGCACGAAACGCGACCTCGACGGCGAACGGCACGTCGGCCCCGGAGAAGCTCAGGTCCAGCCGGAGACCGTCCGGCTCCTCGCGCACACCGAGCTCGGTACGCAGCCGGACCGTATCCACCGGGCGCCGGGAGAAGTTCATCGCCGCGGCGAACCGGCCCTCGAACTCGAGGTCGTACCGGCCGTCGAAGCGGTGCTGGTCCGGCGGCAGCGGCTGGTAGTAGCCGGTAGTGAGCTCCTCGACCAGCAGCAGGCCGCCGTCGATCTCCTGCCACTGGCTCGGCCGGAACGGCCCGAGACCGAAGAAGTCTCGGGAGAGGCGCACCGAGTCCAGCAGCGCCGCCCCGTAGCGGTACCGCAGCACGGTGGGGTTGCAGGCCAGACCGGAGGCGATCCGCCCGCTACGGGCCACGTCCGAGCCGGCGTAGACCGTGCTCATCTGCTGCGCGTCCCGCCGACGGCGCAACCCGAGTTCGAAGGTGCGCCTCACCTCGGGCGGTGGTCCCGTCTCCACGTCTGCTCCGAGTGCCGGCTCGGCGAGCAGCTGGGCGAGCGCATCGACCGGGTCGAAGCCCGGCGCCGTCTGCGCCGCCCCGCAGGCGTGCGCGCACCGCCGACACCCGGCCACGGCGAACCGGCGCCACTGCATGGCGAACGGACCGATGGGGAACCGCTGACGTTGGTCCTGCCGGCGCGAGTGCACGGTCTCCACCTCGCCGGCGTCGGTGAGGTCGATCATCGCGTGCAGGTTGCGGTGCACCACCTCTCGCAGCGAGTCCTCACCCAGCGCATCGGCGAGCGTGAGCAGCGACGGGTTGGACACGTGCGCGGCATAGTTCGCCGACCGTTCGGAGTAGATGCCGTCGGGGTCCACATCCACGCCCTCGGCGAGCCACTGCCGAGCCCGCCCGGTGCACCGGTCGTCGCCGAGCACCTGGGCCAACCCGGCGAGGGCGGAGGCGATCTCCCACCGATGGTTCGGCGTGTGCACGCCACCGGTCAGGACGGCGTCCGCGGCGCGGCAGGCGACCTCGGCCAACCCCGAGCGCACCGCCTCCCATCCTCGCTGGCCAGTGAGCAGCGTGTGCACGACGGCGAGGTCGTTCAGCGTGAAGCTGGAGTCCGGCGGGGAATCGACGTTGTCACCGGAGGTGAACAGCCCGCTCGGTCCCTGGGCATTCTCGAGCTCGGTCAGCCAGCCCGACGCCGCCCGGAGTGGCTCGTCCCGCCCGGACCACCGGGAGGTCGGACTCAGCGAACAGACCACCGCGGCCTTGATCATCGCCATCAGACCGCGATGACCACGCACGCGCTCGGCCGCCGCGGCCGGGCCACCGTCGATCAGTGCCGCCAGCACCTCGTCCGCACCCGATACGGCCTGGGTGGTGAAGACCGTCTGGTCGTCTCCCTGCACGCGCGGTCAGTCCTTCAAGCCGGAGTTCATATCTGCGCTCATGATCTGACGCTGGAATATCAGGAACAGGATGATCATCGGCAGCAACGAGATCACCGAGGCCGAGAGCAGCACCGACCAGTCGATGTTGTCCGCACCCACGATGGAGCGCAGCGCGATCTGCAGCGTGTACTGGTTCGGATCGTTCAGCACCAGCAGGGGCCAGATGTAGTCGTTCCAGCGCCACTGGAACGAGAAGATCGCCAGGGTCACCGCCATCGGCTTCGCCAGCGGGAGCATGATCGAGAAGAACGTCCGGATCTCCCCCACCCCGTCGATCCGGGCAGCCTCGAGCAGCTCGTCCGGCACCGTCTTGAAGTACTGCCGGAACATGAACACACCGGTCGCGGTGACGATCGAGGGGATGATGATGCCTGGCAGGGAGTCGTAGAGGCCGAGGTCGCGGATCACCACGAAGGTCGAGGGCATGATGACCTCGGTCGGCAGCATCGTGGTGGCCAGGATGCACATGAAGAAAACGTTCAGCCACCACGCCTTGTACTTGGCGAGCGCGTATCCGGTCATCGAGGAGACGAGCACGGTCAGCGCGGTGGTGACCACCGCCACGATGCCGGTGTTCATGAAGTACCGGGCGAAGTTGAACCGGCTCCAGGCGTCCACGTATCCGGAGACCGTCCAGTTCTCCGGGAGGATCGACAGCGGCAGGCTGAACAGCTCGCTACCGGGTTTGAACGAGCTGAGGATGAACCACAGCAGCGGGAAGGCGTAGATCGCCACCAGCACCCACAGCAGCACGGTCGCCGGGGCGGCCGAGGGCTTCTTCTCCCGGCGCACCGAACGGTCGGACGCTTTCGTCACCGAGCTCACTGGACGTCCTTCCGGTCGAAGCGCATCTGGATCAGCGCGATCACGATGAGGATCAGCATCAGCACCATCGATGCTGCACTGGCGTAGCCGATGTCCCCGCGTTCGAACCCGGTCCGGTAGATGTACTGCACCATCAGCACGTTCTCGGTACCCGGACCGCCGCCGTTGAGCGCCTGGATCATCGCGAACTCCTTCATGCCGCCGATCGTGGTCAGCAGGACCACCAGGAACGTCGTCGGCGCCAGCAACGGCATGGTGATCCGGAAAAAGCGCTGGGCCCTGGTGGCGCCGTCGATGGCTGCCGCCTCCAGGTAGGACCGGGGGATGTTTCGCAAGGCCGCGATGAACAACAGCATCGTGAACGCGGTCCCACCCCAGGTCCCGGCGATCAGCACCACCACGAGAGCGAGCTCACCGTTGGTCTGCCACTGCACCGGCCCGATCCCGAAGAGGGACAGGAAGTAGTTGAAGAAGCCGAAGTTCTCCCCGAACAGCCACCGCCAGATCACACCGTTGACGATCGGCGAGATGAGCCAGGGAAGAAAGAAGACGGCGCGCGCCACGGTCTGACCGCGGGCGAGCTTGGTGGTGAGCAGTACCGCGAGACCGAGCGGGATCGCATAGTGCAGCGGCACGGAGAGCCCGACGAAGAGGAAGGTCCGCCCGAGCGCGCTGTAGAACTCGGGATCACCGAACAACAGGGTGTAGTTGTCGAACCCGATGATGTCCGGGCTGCCGAAGCCGCGGTAGTCGGAGAGCGAGTAGATGAAGCCGAAGACGCCCGGCCACACGAAGAACAGCGCGAACAGCACCACGGCGGCGGCGATGAAGATCAGCGGTGCGAGGGTCTGACCACGGCGGATCGATCGACGCCGACGTCGGGAAGGCGGGGGCACCGGCGCGGTCTGCTGAACCGGCTCGGCGGTGGACGCAGTCATGGGGCTCCTTCGGATGGACTCCGGGTGCGCCCGGCTCGTCGGCCGGGCGCACCCGAACGGTCAGCGGATCGAGGTCAGCGCCTGCGTGAGCTGGTCCTTGATGCTCTGGATCGCGGTGTCCACGTCCTGCTCGTCGTTGAGGTACTTGACGACCTCGTCGCGCAACGGGTCGCCCTCGAGCTGGAGCCCCTCGGACTGGAGCACGAGCTCCTGCGCCTTGACCTCACCCGCGATCGGGTCGCACGCCTCGATCTCGGCGTTGTAGAGGTCGAAGAACTCCTGGTGGTTCTCGTAGGCGATCGTCAGCCCCTCCACGGCCGGGAGGAAGCCGGAGGTCTCGCTGAGCTCGGTGTAGTTCTCCGGCTGGTACAGCCAGTTGATGAAGTCGTAGGCGGCGTCGGCCTGGTCGCCCTCGAAGACCACGATGTTGGCGGCGTTGCCGAAGTTGGTGGCACGCACCGGCTGCTTGGGCAGGTAGACCGAGACCCACTCGAAGTCGGTGATGTTCTCCGCGAAGTCGGCGATCTGCCAGGAGCCGGAGAGATAGGAGACTACGTCACCGCTCTTGAACAGGGCGTTCGGGTCACCATCGGAGAGCCAGACCGAGCGCGGCATGAACGAGTCGTCGTTCAGCCCGTAGAAGTACTCCAGCGCCGGCTTGGTGTTCTCGTTGGTCTGGTACTCGTTGTTGTCATCCGCCAGGAAGGCGTCCGAGCCGAACTCGTACAGGAACGCCTTCAGCCGGTGGGAGGTCCGGTCCATCACCATGCCGTAGCTGACGCCGGCGGCTTCCTGCACGCGCTTGACGGTGGCGACGAACTCGTCCCAGGTCCAGATCTCCTCCGGCGACTGCGGGTAGCTCTCGCCCGCCTCATCGAAGAGCGACTTGTTCAGGAACAGGCCCACGGCCGTGACGTCGCTCGGCAACGACAGGACCCGGCCGGACTCGTCGATGACGGACAGGTCGGTCATCGCGCCGGTCGACTCGGCGATCTCGGTGAGGTCGCGGCAGGCGTTCATCCACTGCGGGTCGAAGCCGCCCGGCCGGGCGAGCGCGGGCAGGTCGTCCGCAAGAGCGGCGTTGCGCAGGCGCGTCTGCAGGTCCTCGTTGGCCACGTCCACGATCTCGATGCGGACGCCGGTCTCCTCTTCGTACTTGGTGGCCATGTGCTGGTAGCCGCCACCCTGGTTGGCGTCACCGGAGAGGTAGAACTGCAGCGTGCCCACGTCCGAGCCACTGCCGCTGCCACCACCATCGGAGCCGCATGCGGAGAGACCGACCACGGCGGCACCTGAGGCGAGTCCGCCGGCGAGCACCTGACGGCGACCGAGAATGGGATTCATGAGGAGTACCTCTCATCGTTGAGTGTGTCAGGGCGTCCGGAGGGGGGCACTCGTGACACGGGAAGCGTTTACCTCGGACAATAAGCGACATGTCGGCATGAACGCAAGGTTTGTCCTGACATAGTCCGATCACAACTCGGACACAGGTGACAACTTCAGCCGGTGTGGCGCACCCGTGCCACGAGGTCTGACAATGCCTCGGCCACGGCACCTGGCGCCTCCACCGCGCTCATGTGACCCGCACCGGCCACCTGCACCACGTCCGTTCCGAGCGCACGTGACATCGCCTCATGGTCGGCCACGCTGGCCGTGGCATCGTCGCTCCCCCGCAGCACCAGCCCAGGGATGTCGAGCCCGTCGAGCACATTGAGCCGATCGGGGCGCGCGGCCATGGCGCGCTGCCCCCAGGCGATTCCCGACGGCGGTGCCTCCTCCAGCCATCTGGTCACCGTGGCGCGCACCTGCGCTGGTGCACCCGGGGCGGTCAGCACGTCGATCATCGGCGCCACCGCCGCCGCACCCTCCGGTCCAAGCGCCGCGTCGGCGACCCGGAGCCGATTCTGCCGGGCCGGCTCCGGGTCGGCCTGCGCCTTGGTGTCCAGCAGACCGATACCCGCCAGCCGGTCGGGGTGCCGCTCGGCGAGCGCCAGGGCCACATATCCCCCCATCGACAGCCCGGCCACGACGGCGCGCTGCACACCACGTGCGGTCAGCGTCTCGGCCACAGCATCGGCATAGTCCTCCAGTCCACCGTCGATCGGCGCAGACCTCCCGAACCCGGGTGCGTCCATCGTGAGCACCCCCACCCTGGGCATCGCGGCCAGCACATCGGCCCACATCCGGGAGTCGAACGGGAACCCGTGCAGCAGCACCAGAGGTTCGGTCACTGTCGGTCCGTAGGCGTTCACGGTCAGCATGTCAGCCTCTCTCACGCGTCAGTCTCGTCCTCGCGAGCCTACTCACGACCTACGGCCGCACCCGATCGACGGGAATGCGTCGAGTCATGAGCAATAGGCCCCTGGCATGACGCATCACCGTCGATCACACCTGGAATCGGTGGCGGGCGAGCCACCGGGGTGGTGGGATGTGAGGACGCCGTACGGCGATCGCCGACCTGGAGGAGCTCGCGATGGGCGATGAGATCACCACGCACACGTTCTCCCGCGAACAGCGTCAGCGGTATCGCGAGAAGGTCCGGCGCTGCCTCGACGTATTCGAGGACATGCTCGGCAGCCACCACTTCGCGGATGCACCTTCGCGCAGCGGACTCGAGATCGAGCTGAACCTCGTCGATGCCCAGTACCAGCCGGCGATGCGGAACGCGCAGGTGCTCGACGAGATCGCCGACCCTGCCTTCCAGACCGAGCTCGCCCGGTACAACATCGAGCTGAACGTGCCGCCGGCGGAACTCCCTGGCGAGTCGGTGCTCGAGCTGGAACAGCGGCTGCGCAAGCACCTCAACGTCGCGGAGGAACGGGCGGGGAAGCACGGCATCGCGATCGCCATGATCGGGATCCTGCCGACCTTGCGCCCCGAGCACCTGACCGGCAACTGGATGAGCGCCAACCCGCGCTACCAAGCCCTCGAGGAAGCTGTCTTCGCCGCCCGCCGGGAGGACCTCGATCTGGACATCTCCGGACCGGAGCCGTTGCGGATGACCACCGGCACGATCGCCCCGGAGTCGGCCTGCACCTCGGTCCAGCTGCACCTGCAGGTCTCCCCGAACGAGTTCGCCGCACACTGGAACGCCGCCCAGCTGCTCGCCGGTCCGCAGCTCGCCCTCGGCGCGAACTCGCCGTACCTGTTCGGCAAGCAGCTGTGGGCCGAGACCCGCACCGAGCTGTTCCTGCAGGCCACCGACACCCGCTCCCCCGAGCTGCGCAACCAGGGCGTCCGCCCGCCGGTGTTCTTCGGCGACGGGTGGATCACCTCGATCTTCGACCTGTTCGAAGAGAACGTGCGTTTCTTCCCGGCGCTGCTGCCCGAGTGCACCGACGAGGACCCGGAGGCCGAGCTGGCGGCCGGGCGGACGCCACGCCTGCAGGAGCTACGCCTGCACAACGGCACGGTATATCGGTGGAATCGCCCGATCTACGACGTGGTCGACGGCGAGGCACACCTGCGCGTGGAGAACCGGGTGCTTCCTGCCGGTCCGACCGTGGTGGACATCCTCGCGAACGCCGCCTTCTACTACGGCGCGTTGGAGATGCTCGCCCGGGAGGAGCGCCCCGCTTGGACCCGGATCTCCTTCGCCGCTGCCCACGGCAACTTCACCAACGGCGCGCGGGACGGCGTCGAGGCGCAGATGTACTGGCCGGGCTATGGCGAGGTGCCCTGGGACGAGCTGGTGCTGCGGCACCTGCTGCCCCTGGCCGCGGAGGGGCTGGCGCTGCGCGGGGTCTCCCCGAGCGTGATCGATCGCTATCTGCCGATCATCGAGGGGCGCTGCAAGTGGCGCCGGAACGGGGCGTGGTGGCAGACCGAGACCGTTGCCGCCCTGGAGCGCCGCGGGCTCGACCGCACCGAGGCGCTCACCGAGATGCTGCGCCACTACCTCGACGGGATGCACTCCAACGAGCCGGTGCACACCTGGGAGGTCCCCGCCTGACGGCGTCAGCGTGGGCCGCGCCGGTGCCGCGCCCGCCAGCATGCCCGGTGCCAGTGCCGCCGTTCGGCGAGCGCCGCATCCGCACCGAAGAGGTGGTCGTCGCCCCAGGCGACCACGTGCCCGACCCCTGCCGGGATCATCTGCTCGCATCCCGGGCACCGGTAGGTCTTGTCCGAGCCGGCCACCTCGCGCACGTTCCAGCGTCCGCCGTCGGGTCCTGACTCCACTCGCGGACGGCCACGCAGCACGGCCTCCACGTCGAGCTCGGGATGAGGCTCGTCGTAACGACGTTTCCGGGACCGGCGTACCACCACCCCAGTATCACCCGCCGGCACCGATGACCACACCGTGGCGCCTCAACTCTGCGGCACCGGCAGTTCCCCGCTCGCGACCAGGCGCGCGTACCAGTGCGCCGAGTCCTTGCGGGTCCGCTGCTGGGTGTCGTAGTCCACCCGGACGATCCCGAACCGCCGCTCGTAGCCGTAGGCCCACTCGAAGTTGTCGAAGAGGGACCACACGAAGTAGCCGCGCACGTCCACCCCGGCTTCCCGGGCCTGCCCGACGGCGTCGATGTGGCCGTGCAGGTAGGCGATCCGGTCGGAGTCGTGCACCGTGCCATCGGCACCCACCCGGTCGTCGAAGGCGGCACCGTTCTCGGTGACCATCAGCGGCACGCCGTACTCGTCATGCAGCCGGTGCAGCAGCTCGGCGAGCCCGGACGGGTCGATGTTCCACCCCATCGCGGTGTGCGGGCCCGGCATCGGGAGGAACTCCACGTCGTCCGCGCCGACCCACGGGCTGTGCTCGGAGTCGCCATGCGCAGTCGAGCTCTCCCGCACTCCGCCACGGAACTGGCGGGCCGCCCCGGTGCAGTAGTAGTTCACCCCGAGCAGGTCGAGCGGCTGACAGATCAGCTCGGCGTCGCCCTCGTGCACGAAGGAGAAGTCGGTGAGGTGGGCGACGTCAGCGAGCAGGTCGTCCGGATAGTGCCCGCGCAGCATCGGGTCGAGGAAGATCCGATTCCCGACGGCGTCCAGTCGCCGCACGGCGTCCACGTCACCGGGGTGGTCTGGGTCCGCCGGGCGGTTCACGTGGGTGTTCAGGGTCACCGACACCTTCGTGTCCGGTCCGAGCTCGGCGCGGATCGCCGTGGCAGCCAGGCCGTGTGCCAGGTTGAGGTGGTGCGCGGCCTGCAGGGCCGCCACCGGGTCGGTGATGCCCGGGGCGTGCACGCCGGAGGCATAGCCGAGGAAGGCGGCGCACCACGGTTCGTTCAGCGTGGTCCACATCTGCACGCGGTCACCGAGCGCCCGGGCGACGATCCGGGCGTACTCGGCGAAGGCGTATGCGCTCTCCCGGTTGGTCCACCCGCCGGTGGTCTGCAGCTCGGCCGGCAGGTCCCAGTGGTAGAGCGTCACCACCGGGGTGATGCCATGCTCCACGAGTGCATCGACCAGGGCGGAGTAGAACGCCAGCCCCTCGGCGTTCGGCTCTCCGCGCCCGCCGGGCTGCACCCGCGGCCAGGAGACCGAGAAGCGATACGCGCCCAGGCCGAGCTCGGCCATCAGGGCGACGTCCGCACGCATCCGGTGGTAGTGGTCGATCGCCACGTCACCGGTATCACCGTTCAGCGTGGTGCCCGGGGTGTGGGAGAAGACGTCCCAGATGGACGGGCCGCGACCTCCCTCGGCCGCAGCTCCTTCCACCTGGTAGGCGGCCGTGGCCGAGCCCCAGACGAAGTCGGGTGGGAAGGTGCGGGTCATCGGGTGCTCCCGGGGTCGATCTCGGCAGACAGGTCGATGGACGCCCTGGCGCCGTCGGCCTCGCAGCGCACCCCGCGGTGCACCAGAGCCCAGGCCGGGCTGGATCCGCGGGTGAGGGTGGCCTCGATCAGGTCCCCGGACCGGCGCACGGTGAACTCGGCAGCGCACCCTGCGCCGTCGGGCGTGGGCACCTCGACGATCAGCTCGGAACCGTCAGCCGGCTCGAAGACGTGCAGTTCCACACCGTCGGCGTAGGCATAGTCCGGCCGGTCGGTGCGGGAGCCGAAGGCGATGACGCTGCCGGGCCGGGCGAGCAGCGGGACCGAGTCGAACGCGTGCTCCTCACGCACCCAGCGCGGCCCGGTCACGGTCTGGCCGGTGAGCACCTGGGTCCAGGTGCCCGCTGGGACGTAGTACTCGGCAGTGCTCTCGTGCAGCACCGGGGCTACCAGCAGGTCGCCGCCGAGCAGGTACTGGGTGTCGGCGGCGACCACGCTCCGGTCGCCGGGGAAGTCCAGCATCATCGGGCGCATCACCGGGACCCCGTCGGACGAGGCGAACTGCCCGGCGCGGGCGAGGTAGGGCATCAGGCGGTGCTTGAGGTGGGTGAAGCGCCGGGTCACGTGGACCGCTTCGTCGTCGAACGCCCAGGGCACCCGGTACGAGCTCGACCCGTGCAGGCGGCTGTGCGAGGAGAGCAGACCGAAGGCCACCCAGCGCTTGAACACGGCCGGGTCGGGGGTGCCCTCGAAGCCGCCGATGTCGTGGCTCCAGAAGCCGAAACCGGAGGCGGCCAGCGACAGTCCGCCGCGGAGGGACTCTGCCATGGCGGTGAACGTCGACTCGCAGTCGCCGCCCCAGTGCACCGGGAACTGCTGGCCGCCGGCGGTCGCGGACCGTGCGAAGACCACCGCATCGCCCGCGCCGCGCTCGTCCTCGAGGAGCTCGAAGACGCACTGGTTGTACAGCTGGGCGTAGTAGTTGTGCATCCGCTGCGGGTCGGAGCCGTCGTGCCAGAGGACGTCGGTGGGGATCCGTTCGCCGAAGTCGGTCTTGAAGGCGTCCACGCCCTGGCGCAGCAGCACCCGCAGCTTGTCCTGGTACCAGGCCCAGGCGTCGGGATTGGTGAAGTCCACCAGGCCCATCCCGGCCTGCCACATGTCCCACTGCCACACATCTCCCGACGGCGTCGTGACCAGATAGCCCTTCTCGGCGCCTTCGGCGAACAGGTGGGAGCGCTGGGCAATGTAGGGGTTGATCCAGACGCAGACCTTCAGGTCGCGTTCGTGCAACCGGGCAAGCATGCCTTCCGGATCCGGGAAGGTCACCGGGTCCCAGACGAAGTCGCTCCAGTGGAACTGGCGCATCCAGAAGCAGTCGAAGTGGAAGACCGAGAGCGGCAGGTCACGCTCGGCCATGCCCTCGATGAAGGAGGTGACGGTGGCCTCGTCGTAGTCGGTGGTGAACGAGGTGGACAGCCACAACCCGTAGGACCAGGTGGGCACCGCGGCAGGCCGGCCGGTGAGCGCGGTGTAGCGACGCAGCACGTCCTTCGGGTCGGGCCCGTCGATGACGTAGTACTGCAGGTGCTGACCGGCCACGGAGAACTGCGTACGGGAGGCGACCTCGGTGGCAATCTCATAGGAGACCCGTTCGGGGTGGTCCACGAAGACGCCGTAGCCGCGGTCGGAGAGGTGGAACGGCACGTTCTTGTACGCCTGCTCCGAGGCCGTCCCGCCGTCGGCGTTCCAGACGTCGATGCTCTGCCCGTTCTTGACCAGCGGGCCGAACCGTTCGCCGAGACCGTACAGGTGCTCGCCGATACCGAGGGAGTGCTGCTCACGCACGAATGGTCCGTCCGGTGTGCTGATCACCGCGGTACCGCGGTCTGTCGACTCGGTGAGCACGGAGCCGTCGGCGCGCACCAGTTCCAGGCGCCACGGACCGTCGGTGGCCACTCGGGCGGTCAACCCGCCGGAGGTGAGCGTGGCCGGCCCGCCCTCCGGGAGGTGCACCTCAGCGGCGGCACCGGTGGAAGCAAGCGCGAAGTGCGGGCCACGGTCGCGCACACCGCGGAAATGCTCGATCCGCACACCGATCACGCCCTCGGCCGGAGCATCCACGCGGATCGTGATCATCGGCCGGTTCAACGTGTCGCCACGATGACGCAGTGGCACGGTGGAGGCGTACACGAGGAGGTGATCCCCGCCGTCGACCACCGACTCCACATCACGGGGACGGAGGATCTCCACACCCGGAAGCGTCTGCCAGTAGCCATCGGTGAACTTCATCGTCGCCTTCCTGTGCTCGCGCTCGAATAGCGGAGCGGGGTTGCATTCGACTCGACCCGTCGAAGCGCTTCAACACTGTACGGTCTGCACTGTAGGGGCGACGTCACGCAGATCGCAACGCGGCGCCACGACCAGCACTGGGAGGACGAGGGATGGCCACGATCGATGACGTCGCCAAGCGCGCCGGCGTCGCCACCTCCACGGTCTCCTACGTCCTCTCCGGCAAGCGCCGCATCTCGGCCGCGACGCGAGCCAAGGTGCAGGCCGCCGTCGCCGAGCTCGGCTATCACCCGCACGCCGGCGCCCGTGCGCTTGCCTCGGCCCGCACGAACGTGCTCGCACTGATGGTGCCACTCCCCCTCACCCCTGGCACGAAGGCGCTGCGGCCGGACATCGACGTCAACGTGCTCATGCAGTTCGTCGCCGGGATCGCACCACGGGCGCGCGCCCTGGGCTATGACGTGCTGCTGGTCACCGACGACGACCCCTCGGCGACCGAGCGCGTCTGGGCAGGTTCGACAGCGGACGCGATCATCGCGATGAGCGTCCAGGCGGAGGATCCCCGGATCGAGGCGCTCTCCCGAGCGCGGACCCCGGCGATCCTGATCGGCCTGCCGGACGATCCGCACGGCCTGAGTTGCGTCGACTTCGACTTCGAGAGTGCCGGACGGCTGGCGATCCGGCACCTGGCCGCGCACGGGCATCGCCGGATCGCCATGGTGGGCCCACCATCGGTGACGTTCGAGCGCCGGATGTCCTTCGCCGAACGCATGGTGCGCGGACTGAGCGAACAGTCGGCCGCCGCCGGCGCGCAGTTCAGCATCGCCCCCACGGCCGCCCGCCGTGACGCCGTGGCGACGGCACTCGCCCCCGTACTGGACGGGCCGGATCGCGCCACGGCACTGGTGGTGCACCACGAAGCGGCGCTACCCAGCGTCCTGGACGTCCTGCGCGAGAGGCAGCTCCGCCTCCCGCAGGACATCTCCGTGATCGCCGTGTGCCCACCGAGCATCGCCGAGCAACAGGCCGCTCCACTCAGCTCGATCGACGTCCCGGCACAGTCGATCGGCGCCACGGCCGTGGAGATGGCCGTGGCCGCACTCCGTGGCGAGGGAGCCCCCGAGACGCGCCTCGTCCGCGCCGAACTCACCGACCGCGCCAGCACAAGCGCACCGCTGGCCTGACCCCGGGGCCACCAACCGCTTCGATCCGCTTCGGCCATCGCCCGCACCGGTGCGCCGAGATCGCATTTGTGCGGCCATCTCACTGGTCCAAGCATCCTTTCCCCTTTTGACAGGTGGCTGATCATCGGTCCATGATCGGACGCAGCAATCGAAGCGCTTCGCTAGTGCGACGATGCCACCCGCCTCATCCCAGCACGTCGAAGGAGATGTGAGACATGCGCAAGAACCTCCTGGCCGTCGCCGGCCTGTCCGTGGCAGGACTGACCCTGGCCGCCTGCTCAGCCGGAGCGGACGGCAATGCCGAGGCACCGAGCCCGGACGGCCCGATCACCATCGACTACTGGGCCTGGGGAACCGCTCAGCAGCCCATGGTGGACGCCTGGAATGAGACCCATCCGGACATCCAAGTGGTGCACACCGACGCCGGCGGCGGTTCCGACTCCTCCGCCAAGCTCGTCACCGCCACCCGGGCGGAGAACGCCCCGGACGTGGCGATCGTGGAGTACAACACCCTGCCGGCGATGATCGTGGCCGGCGTGGCCGCGGACATCAGCGCCCACACCACCGACCTGGAGAGCGAGTACGCCCCAGGGGTGTGGAGCCAGGCCAGCTTCGACGGTGCGACCTACGGGGTCCCGCAGGATGCCGGCCCGATGGCCCTGACCTACAACCAGGCCCGCTTCGACGAGCTCGGCGTCGAGGTGCCGACCACCTGGGAGGAGTTCGCCGAGGCTGCCGAGCAGGTGCGCGCCGCCGACCCGAACGCCTACATCACCACCTTCGCCCCGGCCGAGTTCGGCGGTTTCGCGGGCTTCGCCCAGCAGGCCGGGGGCGAGTGGTGGTCCGTGGACGGTGACACCTGGACGGTGGGAATCGACGACCCCGCCTCCCAGGAGGTGGCCGACTACTGGCAGGACCTGATTGATCGGGACCTGGTGCTCGCCGAGCCGCTGCTCACGCCCGAGTGGAACGCGGCGCTGAACTCCGGCGAGATCCTCTCCTGGCCCGCCGGGCTGTGGGCGGCAGGTGTGCTCTACGGGGTGGCCGAACCCATGGCCGGCGACTGGGCGATGGCTCCCCTGCCGCAGTGGAACGACGGCGATCCCGGGGTCGCGTTCCAGGGTGGCTCCGCCGTCGTGGTGACCACCTCGGCCGAGTACCCCGAGGCAGCCGCCGAGTTCGCCGCCTGGATGGGCGCGAGCGAGGAAGCTGCCGCGATCCAGATCGAGCAGGGTCAGTACCCGGCCTCGCTGACCGGCCAGGAGCTCACTCTCGACTCCGAGCCGCCGCTGCTGATGCCGCAGCAGTCCGACTACTGGGAGGTCGCCGCGGAGATCGCGGCCACCACGGTGCCCGACATCAGCTGGGGCCCGAACGTGAACGTCGCCTCGAGCGCCTTCCAGGACGCCATGTCCGCGGCCATCGAGAACGGCACGCCGCTGCGCGAGGCCCTGGCCGCGACGCAGGACGTCGTGGTCGAGGACATGGAGACCGCTGGCTTCACGGTCACCACCAACTGACGCACCCCGGGTGCCGGCGGGAGCCATGTCCTCCTCGCCGGCACCCGCTCGACGAAGGAGCACGTGTGCGATGAGCACCGCTACCGAACCGAGACCGACCCGGCGCCGGATCCGCCACCGCTGGGTCGCCCCCTACGGCTTCCTGCTGCCTGCCGGGATCCTCTACCTCACCTTCCTCGCGATCCCGATCGGGTACGCGATCGTGCTGAGCTTCCGCGGGTTACGGGTGAGCGGCGACGGCCCGTTCGGCGTGCAGGAGGAGACCTGGGTCGGCTTCGCCAACTACGCCACGACCTTCACTGACCCCGAGTTCCTGGCCGGATTCGGGCGCCTGGCGATCTACGGCTTCATCGCCGTGCCACTCACTCTTGGCCTCGCCCTCACCTTCGCGCTGCTGCTCGACCTCCCCCGGGTGGCGGGCGCACGCTTCGCGCGCACCGCGATCTTCATCCCGTACGCCGTGCCGGGAGTGATCGCCTCGCTCCTGTGGGGTTTCCTGTACCTGCCCTCGACCAGCCCGCTGAACTACGTGCTGCGCCGGATCGGGCTCGATCCGATCGCTGTGCTGGACGGCGCCATGTTGTTCCCGTCCGTGGCAAACATCGCGATCTGGACCGGCGTCGGTTTCAACATGATCATCCTGTACACCTCGTTGCGTGGCATCCCCGGAGAGGTGTACGAGGCGGCCCGTCTCGACGGTGCGAACGAGTGGCACATCGCCTACCGGATCAAGATCCCGCTCGTCGGCCCCGCCCTCGTGCTGACCGGGCTGTTCGCGCTGATCGGCACCCTGCAGGTGTACGGCGAGCCGACCACCTTGCGCCCGATGACCAACTCCATCTCCCAGACGTGGGTGCCGTTGATGAAGATCTACCGCGACGCCTTCGTCCGCGATGACCTGTCCCTGGCCGCCGCCTCGTCGGTGGTGTTGGCGCTGGGCACCCTGATCGTGTCGGTGCTGCTGCTCCGACTCACCCAGAAGCGCACGTTCGGAGCCGCCTGATGAGTACCAGCACCGCCGCACGCCCGGTGGTCCGGTCGGTCTCGAGCACCGCACCGCGGCCCCGCTCCCACCCGCGCCGGGTCCTGCCCACCCTGGTCCTGCTGCTCGGCGCCCTCTACTGCCTGGTGCCGGTGGCCTGGGTGGTGATCGCCTCGACGAAGTCGAACGCCGAGCTGTTCACCACCTTCACCTTCGCCCCCGGCTCCGGCCTACTGGACAACCTGCGAGACCTGTTCACCTACGGTGGCGGTCAATTCCCGCAGTGGGCGCTGAACAGCCTGATCTTCGCCGGCTTCGGTGCGGCAGCCTCCACCCTGATCTCCACGATGGCCGGCTTCGCGCTCGCCAAGTACACCTTCCCCGGCCGCCAGGCGGTGTTCTACGCCATTCTCGGCGGGGTGCTGCTGCCCGGCATCACACTGGCGATCCCGCAGTATCTGCTGATGTCCGAGATCGGGTTGGCCGGCACCTACTGGTCGGTGCTGCTGCCCTCGCTGATCTCCCCGTTCGGGATCTATCTCGCCCGGGTCTACGCCGCCTCGGCGATCCCCAGCGACACGATGGAGGCGGCTCGGATCGACGGGGCCAACGACGTGCGGATCTTCACCGCCATCGCCCTGCCGATGATGGTCCCCGGGATGGTGACCATCTTCCTGCTGCAGTTCGTGGGCATCTGGAACAACTTCCTGCTGCCGTTCATCATGCTCTCCGATGAGCGGATGTACCCGTTGACGGTCGGCCTGTACACGTTGCTGTCGAAGGGGTCCGGTACGCCGTCGCTGTACAGCCTGGCGATCATCGGCGCGGCCGTGGCAATCATCCCGCTGGTCGTGATGATGCTGGTGCTGCAACGCTACTGGCGCCTGGACCTGATCAGCGGCGGCATCAAGGGCTGACCACCACACCGCGAGTGCGGCCGATTTCGCTCATATCCCGGGATATGAGCGAAATCGGCCGCACTCGCCGAGAAGTGAAGGAGGACCGCGTGTCCGAGATCGCATCCGGCACCACCGGATTCCTGTTCGGCGGCGACTACAACCCCGAGCAGTGGCCCCGTGAGGTATGGGCGCAGGATATGGAGCTGATGCGCCGGGCCGGGGTGAACACCGTCACCCTCGGGGTGTTCTCCTGGGCGCTGCTCGAACCGCGGGAGGGTGAGTTCGACGCCACCTGGCTGGACGAGGTGATCGCCACCCTGGACGAGGCGGGTATCTCCTTCTTCCTCGCCACCCCGACCGCCTCTCCCCCGCCGTGGTTCACTCGCGCCCACCCCGACGCGATGCCGGTCCGCCCGGACGGCACCCGGGTGCTGCATGGCTCCCGGGACACGTACGCGATCAGCGCCCCGGCCTACCGCCAGGCATGCCGCCGGGTCGCCCGGTTCCTCGCCGAACGCTACGGGCAGCACCCGCGACTGCGCGGCTGGCACGTGCACAACGAGTACGGCACGATCGACCACGGCCCGCACGCCGCGGCGGCGTTCCGCCGGTGGCTGCAGGCCCGCTACGGCACCCTCAATGCCCTCAACGACGCCTGGTACACCGCGTTCTGGTCCCAGCACTACAGCGACTGGGAGGACATCCTCCCGCCGATGCAGACCCAGTACCTGCACAACCCCGCCCAGGTGGTGGACTTCAAACGGTTCTGCTCGGACGAGATGCTCGCCGCCTACCGCGAGCAGGTCACCGAGATCCGGGCGTCCTCGGCCGCACCGGTCACCACCAACTTCATGCTGCCCACCTGGAACCACCTGGATCAATGGGCCTGGGCCGAGCACCAGGACGTCGTCTCCGTGGACCACTACCTGGACAGCGCCGGACCCGACGGCGAGGCGCACGTGGCGTACGGCGCCGACCTCACCCGGTCCTGGGCCGACGGCCCATGGCTGCTGATGGAGCAGAATGCCACCGGCATCCGCACCGGCGAGCTGACCCTCGTCAAGGATCCGGACCGGAACATCCGCAACTCCCTCGGCTACATCGCTCGCGGCTCGCAGGCATCACTGTTCTTCCAGTGGCGCGCCTCGGCGGCCGGTGCGGAGTTCTGGCACGGTGCCCTGGTCCCGCACGCGGGGCCCGAGAGCCGCTCCTTCGAGGCCACCATCGAGCTCGGGCGCATCCTGACACGCATCGCCGAGGTGGCCGAGCCCCCTGCGGACGGGCCGTTGGTGGAGGCGCAGGTGGGCATCGTCTGGGACGCGAACGGGTGGTGGTCCCTGGAGACTCCGCACCTGCCGCACGACGGGATCGACTACGCCGAGGAGGTACGCGCCACGCACCGCTCGCTCTGGCGGGCCGGGATCGCGTCCGACTTCATCCGACCGGGCGCGGACGCCTCCCGCTACCGGATCCTCGCCGTGCCCAGCCTGTTCGCCATGGATGACGCGACCGTGGCCTGGCTGGACGCCTATGTCGCATCCGGCGGCCACCTGGTGGTCGGTCACTTCAGCGGCGTCGCGGACGAGAACCAGCGGGTCGTCCTCGGCGGCTACCCGGGGCGGATCCGCGACCTGCTCGGGATCCGGGTGGAGGAGATCCGGCCGCTCGCCCCCGAGATCACCGGCTCACTCACCGATGGCAGCCAGGTCCAGCAGTGGACCGAGCGGGTGCACCTCGAAGGGGCCGAACAGGTAGCGGGCTACGCCGATGGCGACCTGGCCGGGCTACCGGCGATCACCCGCCGCACCGTCGGTGCCGGCACTGCCACCTACCTGTCCGCCCGGCTCGTGCAGGAGTCCCGGGACGTCTTCTGGGCGAGGCTGTGCCAGGCCGAGAACATCTACGCACCTGTCCCGGACGCCGTCGGGACGGGCCTGGAAGTGGTGCGCCGCCGTGGCGCGCAGGCGGACTACCTGTTCTTCCTGCACCACGGCAGCGCGCCGGTCCGGGTCACCGGAGCCGGCCACGATCTCCTCACCGAGGCCAGCACCGACGGCGGTATCCTGCTGGAACCGGGTGAGGTCGCCGTGGTCCGGGAACAGCCGGGCGCCACCTGGCACGTCACCACCCCATGACCGCAAGGAGCCCTGTGCCTGCGTCCAACCCACCGAACGTCCTGCTGATCCTCTCCGACGACCATGGGTACGGTGACCGCAGCGCCCTCGGGTTCGACCCGGCCGTGCGGACCCCGGCGCTGGACCGGCTCGCCGCGAACGGGGTGAGCTGCTCCGACGCCTACGTGGCCGCGCCGATCTGCAACCCCTCCCGCGGTGCGATCATCAGCGGCTCCTATCCGGCACGGTGGGGGTCCACCTGGTTCTCCGACACGCGCTTCCCGGACGAGCGCAGCACGCTCGCCGAACGGTTCGGCGAGCTCGGCTACACCTGCGGCTACTTCGGCAAGGTGCACTACGGCCCGGAGGAGCCCGGTGATCGTGCCTGCCCGTCCGAGCACGGGTTCGACGAGTCCTACTACGGCCTTGCCGGGCAGCAGCAGGGGCGCCTCAACTACCTGGTGCACAGCGATGACGCGGTCGCCGAGTACGGACCGGAGGCGCAGTGGCGGATGGCGGTGCAGCCGATGCTGCACAACGGCGACGAGGTGGAGCTCGACTCCTTCCTCACCGCTGAGCTGGGCCGGCGCACCCGCGACTTCATCACCACCACCGAGGGCCCGTACTTCGCCATGGTCGCGTTCAACGCGGTGCACAACTTCTGCTGGCAGCTGCCGGCCGAGGAGCTCGAGAAGCGCGGCCTTCCCGCGAAGGCCGACTGGCACGACGCCGACGCGCTCAGCTACCACGACTGGTACGACGGGGCGATCGCCCCGAACCTGGAGCACGGCCGGGAGTACTACCTGGCCCAGCTGGAGCTGATGGACGCCGAGATCGGCCGCCTCCTGGACACGCTGGACGAGTCCGGGAACGCCGATAACACCATCGTTGTCTACCTCACCGACAACGGCGGCTCCACCTGCAACTACGGCGACAACACCCCGCTCAGCGGCACCAAGTACACCCTCGCCGAGGGTGGGGTGCGGGTGCCCTACCTGGTGCGCTGGCCCGACGGCGGCTGGTCCGGTGGGCGCACCCAGCCGGGCCTGGTCAGTTCGATGGACCTCTACCCGACGCTGCTCGCCGCCGCCGGCTATGACGTGGCCACCCTGGACAGCGATGGCACCGACCAGGGCGCGCTGTGGCGTGGTGAGGGCGGCGCGGGGCACGAGTCGCTGCACTGGGAGACCGGGTTCCAGTCGGCCGTGCGGGTGGGAGATCTCAAGCTGCGGATCACCCACGGTGACTCGGACGAGGCGCGCGGTGTACACACCGTCGAGCACGTGGACGTCGGGGACGGCGTGCACCTGTTCGACCTGTCCGCCGACCTCGCCGAGTCTCAGGATCTCCTCGGCGAACGTCCCGACGACGTCCGTCGCCTCTGGGAGCGGCACTCAGCCTGGTTGCACGAAGTGGGGCGAGCGGACCTGGCCACCCGGCACGGCGAGCGGGTGCAGGCCGCGCTCGTCTGAGAGGCGCGGCGTCGCCGCTACTCGCTGACCACCGCGAGCGCGTCGATCTCGACGAGCATCTCCTCACGGGGCAGTCCGCAGATCACGGTGGTGCGTGCCGGGAACACGTCCTGGCCGCCGTGCTGCTCGACGAATGCCGCGTAAGCCTCGTTCATGGCGGGGAACAGCGACCGGTCGGTGAGGAAGACGCGCAGGGAGATCACGTCGGAGAAGGACGCGCCGCCGGCGCGCACGATGGCCGCGACGTTTTCCAGCACGCGGGTCGTCTGCGCGGCGACGTCGTCGGGGAAGACGTACTCGCGGGTCGCCGGATCCACCGGCCCCTGGCCGGAGACCTGCAGGAACGGTCCCTTGCGTACCCCCTGCGGGAAGGCGTGCGCGGGCGGCGGGGCAGCGTCGGTGTGAACGGCTGTCTTGGTCATGATGGCTCCTTCGGTTCAGAACTGGGTGGTGATCAGGTCGACGGCGCGCAGCTGGTCATCGACCACTACGGCCGTGCGCCATTTGTCGAACAGGGTGCAGGGGTGGGAGATCCCGAGCCCGACGACGTCCCCCGGGCTGAGCGGGGTGGAGGTGCCGTTAGTGGTGCGCAGGTAGGCGTGCTGGTCGTTCAGCGTCGTCACCTGCCATCCTTCGATCGGGCCGGGGCCGGCCCACGCCCCGGTCTCGGCCAGGCCGAGCACGTGCAGCGGCACCGGAAGGTCGATGTCGAAGGGGACGTCGCGTCGTCCGGCGTTGAGCAGCGCAAGCCCCTCTTCCGGGGTGGACAGCACGGACGCCCACACCACGGCAGCGGGCTGCAGCGCCAGGCCGAGGTGCTGCCACGGGTTGGCTCTCGCGCAGAGCCCGTGATCGTGGGTGAGGGAGGCGCCGGAGCGGATCACCCCGCGGATCGGCATTCGGCCGTCGACCTCGCCCAACTCGGACAGAATCACGTCGATGACATCACTGCCGCCCACTGTGACGACGGGGGCAAGGCCGTCGGTGCCGATACCCGGGCCCCACAGATTCTCCCGATCGATCGCCTCGGCCAGGTCTCGCAGCGCGCGCACGTACTCGATCACCCGGCCGGCTCGCGGCCGTTCGTCGTGGTCGACCAGCGGACCCTCGTACCCGGCTACACCGACCAGCGGAATCCTCGCGGCGGCGAGGCCCCGGGCCAGCTCGAGTGCGTCGGCGGCGGAGCGCACCCCGGTGCGCCCACCCGGAACGCCGAGCTCGATCAACACGCCGTAACCCGACGGCGCCGGGTCACCCTCCGGCCGGAGCGCCTGCCGCGCCAGCTCGACACCACACAAGCTGTCCACCCAGTGCCAGACAGTGGCCGGCTCGCCGTCCCTCGCCGCGCCGATGAGGTGCTCGCGCAACCAGCGCAGCTCGCGGGGGTCAGTCAGCTCGTTCGCGAGCATCACCGGTGACGACCCCCACGAGCGGACGGCGCGCAGCTGCGCCGGGGTGGCCACCGTGGCGCCCCACGCCCCTGCCCCGGCTTGGCGTGCGTAGAGCTCTTGGGACATCGCCGTCTTCACGTGGGGGGCGTGCAGCACGCCGGCGTCGGCGCACACGCTGGCCATGGTCTGAATGTTGTGCTCCAGCGCGACCTCGCTCAGGGTCAGCAGCGGCCAGGAGAACACGTCATCGGTGATCGACGGTGTGCCCGCGAGCAGCTCGGGCACCGATGTGCCAGGGTCGACGTTCAGCCCTTTGAGGTGGGTGTCCAGTATCCGTTCAGGCATCAGCGGGTCACCTTCGGGGGTCGTAGCGCGCGGCCGGTTCGTTCGGGGGTCAGCATGCCGCCGGTCAGCACGGGCGTGCCGTTGACCAGCACGTCGTCGACGCCGGTGGCGAGGGTGCGTGGCGTCTCGTAGTCAGCGTTGTCCTGGACGGCGTCCGGATCGATGAGTGCGATGTCCGCCGCCATTCCGGGCGCCAGTGCGCCACGATCATGGAGACAGAACCGGGCGGCAGCCGCACCGGAGAGGTGCCACTGTGACTCGGCCCACGTCCAGTCGCTGAGCCGGCGTACGTGCTCGGCGAGGAAACGTGCGAATGCTCCCCAGCCGCGCGGGTGCGGCTTCCCACCGGAATAGATCGCGTCGGAGGAACCGATGTGCCCCGGCGAGCCCAGGAGGGTGCGGACCGAGGCTTCCGAGTTGGTAGGCGGCTGGGCGAAGATGCAGCCCGCCCGCAGCTCGGTGCTGATCAGCAGTTCCACCACGGTCTGCGCCGGGGACAGGCGGAGCCGGTCCGCCACCTGCATCAGGCCGAGCCCTTCGGCCCACGCCAGCTTGCCTGGCACGTGCGCCATCGTGATCCGCGGCCACACCTCCTCCAGCTGCGGGAGGTGCTCGGCGTGCAGCCGCTCCTGAACGTCCGGGCGCCGCAGCAGCGCCACCGCCTGCGCCGGATCGGCCAGCGGGACCCAGTCCGGCAGTGCCACCATGGACAGGATCGAGGCTCCGCGCAGATACGGGTAGGAGTCGAACGTGACGTCGAGCCCCTCCGCCTGCATGCTGTCCAACGCTGCGACGAGTTGATCGTCCGGGCCGTGCAGATGTGAGATATGGGTGGCGACGCCGCTGTCGTGAGCGATCTGAGCAAGCTCGGCCATGGCGCCGACGGCGAGCCCCTCGTAGCCACGCATGTGGCTGACGTGCGGGAGTCGGTGCTCCGCCACCACCCGAGCCAGGGCCGTCAGCTCGGCCACGTCGGCATATCCACCGGGCTGGTACTCGAGGCCGGTGGACAGCCCGCAGGCCCCGTCGGACAGGCCCTGCTCAAGCAGGCTGACCATCTCGTCGAGCTCACCCGCGGTGGCGGGCCGGTCCGATCCGCCGATCACGGCATGGCGCAGGTTCCCGTGCGGCACCAAGGTCGCCACGTTCACCCGGGTGCGTCCGTTGTAGCCCGCACGCAGATCCGCGATCCGTGCCTGCGCACCATCGGGGTGCTCACCGTTGATCGCGATGAAGTAGTCACTGGCCCACTCGGCTGTCGGACCGGGTGCAGGCGCGAACGACACACCGTCGTTGCCCACCACCACGCTGGTCACCCCCTGGCGGAGCATCGCCAGCTGCACCTCGTCGTCGAAGACGGCGCCTTCGGCGTGCGCGTGTGCATCGATGAAGCCCGGCATGGCGAGGCGACCACCGCCGTCGATGATCGAATCCGCCTCGGTCGCCCGAGCTGCGGGATGCACCGCCACGATCTGTCCGTCAGCGACGTGGATGTCCACCAGCTGTCCAGACATGGGCTCGTCAGCCAGTTGTACGCCCCGGATGACGGTCGACGGCATGGCTGGGCTCCTCACGGCCTGACGGACTATTATGTTTGCAACTATAACTTAATGCGTGACACCCCAGCGCGCATCAGGATGAGGTGAAGGCGACGCCCATGAACGAGCAGGAGCACCACATTGGCTCGCGTCGACAGGAACCGTCGATGGCGACCACCAGCGTTCTCGGCCCTGCTGACCTCGGCCGGGCCAACCGCGCCCGGGTCATCCGTGCCCTCCAGGTGCACGGCCCGATGAGCCGGTCCGAGGTGGCACGCGAGCTCGGCATCGGCCGGGGCAGCGTCACCACGATCGTGCAACCGTTGCTCGACCAGGGCCTGTTGCTCGAGTTGGCGAAGGTTCCGGCCGCGCACGGCAAACCACCTCGGCCATTGTGGTTCGCCGACACCTGGCAGCTCGGCGCCGTGTTCGCCGCACCGGATGTGCTCGTCGTGGCCACTGTCTCGCTCGACGGGCAGGTCCTGCAGCGCAGCCGTGCCCGGTTCACCGACGTCGACTCCTTCCGTACAACCCTGCTGACCCACAGCGAGCGGCTGTTCCGGGCGGACACCCTGCTCGGGATCGGCGTGGGATCGGCCGGTGCCGTCGACGTTCCGACCGGCACCATCATGGAGAACTATCGGATCCCGACCCTCAATCACCTCCCACTGGGACCCTTGCTCGCCGATCACTTCGGCGTGCCGGTCTACGTCGACCACCACCCGCGCGTGCAGGCCATCGGCGACCTGTGGTTCGGAGTGGGCCGCGACTGCCGCGACTTCGCCTCCGTCTACACCGGGGACGTTCTCGGCGTGGGCCTGGTAGCCGACGGCCGCGCCGTGCACGGTCCGCGTGGCGGGGGTGGCGAGATCGGGCACACCGTGGTCGACCAGCACGGGACCAGATGCATGTGCGGACAACTCGGCTGCTGGTACACGGTGGCGTCATTGGGCTGGCTGCGCGATCGGGCCCGCGAGCTCGGGATCGCTCGCCCGGACGAGCTCACCTCCCGCATCCTGGCCGCCGACCCCAGCGACGCAGCCCGCACGCTGCGCGGCGAGTACGCCCGGAACCTGGCACTGGGACTGGCCAACCTCGAGCAGCTGCTCGGATCCGGGACGTACGTGCTGCACGGCGATGCTGCCGGTGGCGGCGACGCGTTCGCTGCCCTGGTGGCCGAGGAGATCACGCGGCGCATCCCGCGCCGAGGTGCCGAGATCCGAGTGATCGCGGCGCCCGAGCAGGATGATGCCACCATCCTCGGTGCCGCCGGCCTGGTGATGTTCCGAACCTACGACGCCCAGCTCTGAGCGCTCGGCGGAGGACTCATCGGCCTCGGGCGACGTCCTGCCCGTCCCGGATCACCCGTTGGACCTGGAGGTCACTGTCGACCACGACGATGTCGGCGCGGTACCCGGCTCGCAACGCGCCGAAAGGCGTGCTGCCGCCCCTGCGCGATCGCAGCACCTCGGCCGGGGTGAGCGAGGCGCTGCGCACAGCGTCCACCAGGGGCACTCCCCCGCTGGCAGTGATGCGCACGACATCGATGAGGTGGGCCGTACCACCGGCGATCGAGCCGCCGTGAGCCAGTCGTGCCACCCCCTCGGCCACCCGCACGTCGAGGCTGCCCAGCCGGTACTCCCCGTCCGCCATCCCGGCGGCGGCCATCGCGTCGGTGACCAGGGCGACGTTCTCCGCACCGACGGTGGCGATGATGTCCCGCACCAGCTCGGGGTGCACGTGCACGCCATCAGCAATCAGCTCGAGCACGATCTCGCCGCGCCGTGCCGCGGCGAGGAGCACCGGGATCGGGCCGGGATCGCGGTGGTGTAGCGGGCGCATCCCGTTGAACAGGTGCGTCACCGTCACGCGGCGTCCACTCCCGGCGAGCCGCGCGGTGAGCCGCTCGACGGCGGCGCGGGTGGTTTCGGAGGCGGCGTCGGTGTGGCCGATGGACGGCAGCGCGCCGGCCTCGACGAGGGCGTCCAGCGCGGCGTCCGCACCATGGACCTCGGGCGCGACGGTCATCGTGGCGAGGTGACCACGCGCCGTGGCGGCTAGCTGCTCCACGAGCGAGGGGTCGCCGTCGATGAGGAAGGTGGGGTCCTGTGCACCGCAGCGGGACTCGGCCAGGAACGGCCCCTCCGAGTGGATCCCCTCGATCTCCCCGGCGTCGGCGAGGTCGGCAAGCACCGCGGCGCGGGCGAGCAGCACCTCCGGCGCCGCCGTGACGAGCGAGGCGAGCATGCGCGTGGTGCCGTGCCGGCGATGCTCGGTGACGGCCTGCAGGGCCTCGACCGTATCCTCGACGGCGGGGATGCTGGCGCCACCACCGCCGTGGTTGTGGATGTCCACCAGCCCGGGCAGCAACGAGGTGTCCGGTGCCGCAGGTACTGTCGCGAGCTCGGCTGCCACGTCGGCTGGGGCGTCCGCGACAGCTCCCACCCAGGTGAGCCGGTCCCCCTCCCAGCACACTCCGCCGTCAGGAATCTCCTGCTCGGGGGTGATGACCCGGCCCCGCACTGCCTGCACCATGGATTTCCTCTCAGAACAGCCGGGAGTCGACGTCGTCGATCCCGCGCATCGCGTCGTAGTCGAGCACCACGCACCGGATCCCCGGTCGGTGGCGAGCACCCGCGCCTGGGGCTTGATCTCCTGGGCAGCGAACACCCCGGCGACCGGTGCGAGGAGCGGGTCACGGTTCAGCAGGTCCAGATAGCGGGTGAGCTGCTCCACACCGTCAATGTCACCACGGCGCTTGATCTCCACGGCCACATGCCCGGTGTCGGCCCGCGCCAGGATGTCCACCGGACCGATCGCGGTGGGGTACTCCCGGCGGACCAACGAGTGCCCATCGCCAAGCACGCCGATCTGCTCGGCCAACAGCTTCTGCAGGTGGGCCTCCACCCCGTCCTTGACGAGGCCCGGGTCCACGCCGAGCTCGTAGGAGTGCTCCCCGAGCACCTCGTGCAGCGACACGATCAGGCGGTCGTCAGACTTGCTGCTGCGGACCGTCCACACCGCCTGCACGCCGGCCTCGCGCTGCTCCGGCGAGGGGTCGGACTCCGTCAGCGTGCACGGCGGGGTCATCCAGTTCAACGGTTTGTACGATCCACCGTCGGAGTGCACCAGCACCGAGCCGTCGGCCTTCACCATCAGCACCCTCGTCGCCAGGGGAAGGTGTGCGGTCAGTCGTCCGGTGTAGTCCACCGAGCACGTCGCGATGACGATCCTCACGTGTGGTGCTGCCTCTCCGTCACTTGGGGCGTTCTGCGCGGGTGCGCTCTCACACGATACGAGACGTGCTGGTGTCCGGTGGTGCCGCCTCCAGCCAGGACCGGAGACCGTCCAGTGCGCCGTCCTCGGCGACCACCAGGAACTCCTCACCTCGGTACCGGCAGCGCGCCTCGCTCAACGGCTCGCTGTGCCCGTGCACGCTGCGATGACGCCGGCCCAGGATGTCCAGCTCGCGCCGCCCCCACCGGCGGGACGGGCGTAACGACAACGAGACCACCTCGTACCAGTCGAGGTGGTCTCGTGTGTAGGCGGCGATGCCGGCCTTCCAGCGGCTGTCGGACTGCACGGCGCACTCGAAGGAGCCGACCCTGCGCCCGAGGGTGCGCAGCCGCCAAAAGAACAGACCGACGAGCAGCAGGGCAGCGATGACCACCACAATGACGGCGATCATCACCACCCGCATGCCCGGCTCTCAGGCCTCGCCTGCGCCGACGGCGTCCTCCGAGGTGGTGGGATCGACGACGATCGTGACGTCGTCAGAGTCCACCGAGAGGAAACCGCCCGTGACTTCCATGGTGACCGGATCGCCGTCGGACGGGCGAACCTTCACCGTGCCGGCACGCAGCACGGCCAGGACGGGCTGGTGACCAGGCAGGATACCCAGGTCACCGTCCGCCGCCGGGGCGCCGATGCTTGTTGCTTCCCCGGACCACCAGGTGCGGTCCGCGGAGACCATCTCCACCGTGAGCGGCACGCCGCCCTCCTTCGTCTCGTCCAGTCCAGCGGGCTCTGTCAGTCCTCGTCGCGCATCTTCGCAGCGTTGCGCTCGAGGTCCTCAAGACCACCGATGTTGAAGAACGCCTGCTCCGGCACGTGGTCGAACTCACCGCCGGCGATCTTGCTGAACGCCTCGATGGTCTCCGACAGCGGCACGGTCGAGCCCTTCACGCCGGTGAACTTCTCGGCCATGTAGGTGTTCTGGGAGAGGAACTGCTCGATCCGGCGTGCCCGGTTCACCGTGACCTTGTCCTCTTCGGACAGTTCGTCGATACCGAGGATCGCGATGATGTCCTGCAGTTCCTTGTTCTTCTGCAGAATCGCCTTCGCCTGGTTGGCCACCCGGTAGTGCTCTTCGCCCACGTACTGCGGGTCGAGGATGCGGGAGGTGGAGGCCAGCGGGTCGATCGCCGGGTACAGACCACGCGAGGCGATCTCACGGGAGAGCTCGGTCGTCGCGTCCAGGTGGGCGAACGTCGTGGCCGGGGCCGGATCGGTGTAGTCGTCAGCTGGCACGTAGATCGCCTGCAGCGAGGTGATCGAGTGACCACGCGTGGAGGTGATGCGCTCCTGCAGCAAGCCCATCTCGTCGGCCAGGGTGGGCTGGTAACCCACCGCCGACGGCATCCGGCCCAGCAGCGTGGAGACCTCCTGGCCGGCCTGGGTGAAGCGGAAGATGTTGTCGATGAAGAGCAGCACGTCCTGCTTCTGCACGTCGCGGAAGTACTCCGCCATCGTCAGGGCGGACAGCGCGACCCGCAGACGGGTGCCCGGCGGCTCGTCCATCTGACCGAAGACCAGTGCCGTCTTGTCGAAGACCCCGGCCTCGTCCATCTCGTCGATCAGGTCGCCACCCTCACGGGTGCGCTCACCGACACCGGCGAAGACCGAGACACCACCGTGGTCGGCAGCCACACGGTAGATCATCTCCTGGATGAGCACCGTCTTGCCGACACCCGCACCGCCGAAGAGGCCGATCTTTCCACCCTGAACGTACGGGGTGAGCAGGTCGATCGACTTGATGCCGGTCTCGAACATCTGCGTCTTGGACTCGAGCTGGTCGAACGCGGGCGGCTGGCGGTGGATGGGCCAGCGCTCGGTCACCTCGAGGGTCTCCCCCTCGGCCAGGTTCAGGGCGTCACCGGTCACGTTGAAGACCTTGCCCTTGGTGATGTCACCGACGGGCACCGAGATCGGAGAGCCGGTGTCACGGACCTCACCACCACGGACGAGACCATCCGTGGGCTTGAGCGCAATGGCGCGGACGATGTTGTCACCCAGGTGCTGGGCGACCTCGAGCGTCATGTCGTAGGCGTCCTGACCGGGCAGGTCCACCCGGGTGGTCAGGGCGTTGTACATCTCCGGGATGGCGTCCGGCGGGAATTCGATGTCCAGCACGGGGCCGATCACGCGGGCGATCCGGCCCACGCCCGGCTCGCCGGCGCCGCTGGCCTGTGCCTCGGATGCGGTAGCAGTCATGGGAGTGCGTTCCTTCGTGTGGGTGGGTGCTCAGTCAGCTGGCGGCCAGGGCGTCGGAACCCGAGACGATCTCGCTGATCTCCTGGGTGATCTCGGCCTGCCGGGCCTGGTTGGCGAGCCGGGTGTACTTGCGGATGATGTCCTCGGCGTTCTTCGTGGCAGTGTTCATCGCACGCTGCCGAGCCGCCAGCTCCGAGGCCGCTGCCTGGAGGATGGCGTTGAAGAGGCGGCTGCGGATGTACCGCGGGAGCAACGCATCCAGCACTGCCTCCGAGGACGGCTCGAACTCATACAGCGGGAGCGCCTTCTCCTCAGCCGGCGCCACGCCGTCGACGACCTCGAGCGGAAGCAACCGGATCACCTGAGGCTCCTGCGCGACCATGGACTTGAACTGGGTGAAGACCACGTGCAGCTCAGCCACCCCACCCTCATCGGCTGGGGCCTCGAAGGCGTCGAGGAGGACGTTGCCGATCTCCTGCGCGGTCTCGAGCGACGGGTTGTCCGAGTCACCGGTCCAGCTCTTGGTGATCTCGCGACGACGGAACTGGTAGAAGCTCACGCCGCGACGACCGGTGACGTAGAGGGCAACTTCCTTGCCCTCCTCCTCCAGCTGTTGCCGGAGCGCCTCGGCCTCACGCAACACGCTCGCCGAGTATGCGCCGGCCTGACCACGGTCGGCCGTCACCACCAGGACTGCCGCCCGGTTGGTATCGGTGCGCTCGGAGGTGAGCGGGTGCTTGATGTCCGCGTGTGTGGCCACCGCCGAGACAGCTCGGGTGATGGCCCGCGCATAGGGGCTCGCCTTGACCGCGCGGTCCCGGGCCTTGCCGATCCGGGAGGCGGCGATCAGCTCCATGGCGCGGAACATCTTCTTGAGGGTCTGGGTCGACCTGATCCTCTGCTTGTAGATCCGCTGCTGGGCGCCCATGCTCAGCCCCGCTTCTGCCGGACGATCTGCTCCTGGTCGATGTCCACGTCCTCGGAGTCGTCCACCTCATCACCCACGGGGGCGGAGGGTTCCGATCCGAGGAAGGTGTCGCGGAACTTCTCGACCGCGGCGCGCAGCTCCTCCGCCGTCTCATCCTCGAACTTCCCGCTCGTGCGGATGGTGTCCAGCACGCCGGTGTGGCGACGGATGTGGTCGAGGAGCTCTCCCTCGAACCGCCGCACGTCGGAGAGTTCGACGTCGTCGAAGTAGCCGTTGGTCCCGGCCCAGATGGAGACCACCTGGTCCTCGGCGTCCATCGGCGTGTACTGGGGCTGCTTGAGCAGCTCCATCAGTCGGGCACCACGGGTGAGCTGACGACGAGAGGTCGGGTCCAGGTCGGAGGCGAACATCGCGAAGGCTTCCAGCGCCCGGTACTGGGCGAGGTCGATCTTCAGCGTTCCGGCCACCTTCTTCATGGCCTTGATCTGGGCGTCACCACCCACGCGGGAGACCGAGATACCGACATCGACGGCGGGGCGCTGACCTGCGTTGAACAGGTCCGACTGCAGGAAGATCTGACCGTCGGTGATGGAGATGACGTTGGTCGGAATGTAGGCCGACACGTCATTCGCCTTGGTCTCGATGATCGGCAGACCGGTCATCGAACCGGCACCCAGACCGTCGGAGAGCTTCGCGCAGCGCTCGAGGAGACGGGAGTGCAGGTAGAAGACGTCACCCGGGTAGGCCTCACGGCCCGGCGGACGGCGCAGCAGGAGGGAGACTGCACGGTAGGCCTCGGCCTGCTTGGACAGGTCGTCGAAAACGATGAGGACGTGCTTGCCCTGGTACATCCAGTGCTGGCCGATGGCCGAACCGGTGTACGGCGCGATGTACTTGAAGCCTGCGGCGTCAGAGGCGGGAGCGGCCACGATGGTGGTGTACTCCAGCGCGCCGGCATCCTCGAGCGCACCGCGCACGGACGCGATCGTCGAGCCCTTCTGACCGATCGCGACGTAGATGCAGCGGACCTGCTTGTCCGGGTCGCCGCTCTCCCAGTTGGCCTTCTGGTTGATGATCGTGTCGAGCGCGATCGCCGTCTTACCTGTCTGGCGGTCACCGATGATCAGCTGGCGCTGTCCGCGCCCGACCGGGATCATCGCGTCGATGCCCTTGAGCCCGGTCTGCAGCGGCTCGTGCACGCTCTTTCGCTCCATCACACCAGCGGCCTGGAGCTCCAGGGCACGGCGACCGTCGGTGGCGATCTCGCCGAGTCCGTCGATAGCCTGACCGAGCGGATCCACCACACGGCCGAGGTAACCGTCGCCGACCGGCACGGAGAGCACTTCGCCGGTCCGGCGGACGCTCTGGCCCTGCTCGATCCCGCTGAACTCACCGAGCACCACCACACCGATGGAGCGCACGTCCAGGTTGAGCGCGAGGCCCAGCGTGCCGTCCTCGAACGTGAGCAGCTCGTTCGCCATCACGCCCGGCAGTCCCTCGACCTCCGCGATACCGTCGGCCGCGAGGGTGACCGTGCCGACCTCCTCCGCCGCGCTCGTGGCCGGCTCGTAGGAGTTCACGAAGCTGTCCAGCGCAGCCCGGATCTCCTCGGGCTTGATCGTCAGTTCAGCCATCTTGTGTGTCCTTCTCCTTAGACCGCCGTCGGCGATCGGTTCGTTCTTCAGCGATGGGGGCGGGGTCAGCCGGCCAGGCGCCGGCGAGCCTCGTCGAGGCGGCTGAGCGTGGTCGCGTCCACGACCTCGTCACCGATCTGGATCCGCACGCCGCCCACGACGTTCGGGTCCACAGCCACGTTGAGCTGCACACCGCGCCCGTAGGCGCGGTGCAGGATGTCGCTCAACCGGTCCCGCTGACCTTGGTTGAGCGGAACAGCGGCCGTCACGGTGGCGACGAGCTGCTGACGGCGTGCCGCCGCTGCCTCGTTCAGACGCACCAGGCCTGCCGTGAGGGTCGGCGCTCGGCGGTTCCCGAGTGCCCGCTGGAGCAGCAGCCCCGTCTGCGAAGCGACTCGTCCACCGGCGACATTCTCCAGCAGTCCAGCGCGGTCCTCGATCGATCGCGACTTGTCCGAGAGCGCCAACCGCAGCTCACGGTTCGCGGCCAACAGCCGGATCACCGAGAAGATCTGCGTCTCCACGTCAAGAAGCGTGCCGGCAGCCTCGGCGCTCGCGAGCACCGCGTCGGTCCCGAGAACCTCGATCGCGTCCGCGATATCCCGGTCGGTCGACCAGCGCGCCCGAGCCAGCCCGGCGAGCAGGTCCTCGGAGTCGGAACTGACCTTGCCGCCGAAGACGTCGGTCATGACCTGCGCCTTGTCCTGCCCCTCACGGGAGGGGTCGGTCAGGGCGCGTCGCAGGCCGGCCGAGGAGTCCAGGACGTCCACGACCGCGAACAGCTCCGTGCCGAGCGCGTCGGCGGACTCCCCCGCCGCACGCAGCACGGGCTCGAAACGCTCCCGGGCGGCGTCGGTGGAAGACTGGCTGTTCGCGCGCATCACGCCTCCGGGTTCGCCGGCGCCGCAGCAGAGGCGCTCGAGGAGTTCTGTGCCGGCGTCTCGGCCGAGGCGTCCACGGTGCTGTCGAGCTCGGCCAGGAAGCGGTCGACCACGCGCGACTGGCGTGCATCGTCGGCGAGCGACTCACCGACGATCCGTGAGGCCAGTTCGGTGGCCAAGGAGCCCACCTCGCTACGCAGCGAGACGATCGCCGACTGCCGCTCCGCCTCGATCTGCCGCTGCGCGTTCTCCGCAATCCGAGTCGCCTCGGCCTGGGCCTTGGTCTTGGCCTCGGACACGATCTGAGCGCCGTCGGCAGAAGCCTCCTCACGGATGCCCGCTGCCTCCTTGCGCGCCTCGATCAACTCACGCTCGACTGCTGCCTTGGACTCGGCGGCTTCGGCCTTGGCCTGCTCCGCCAGCTGCAACCCGCCCTCGATCTTTGCGGCGCGCTCGTCCAGGATCGCGTTGATCTTGGGCAGCACGTACTTGATCACGAACGCCGCGATGATCGCGATGACGATCAGCGACCACACGATCTCGTAGACCGGTGGAATGAACGGGTTCGGAGCGTCGCCCTCTGCTGTGATCATTCAGAACTCCTTAGGCTCATCGAGTCCGGGTTCGATCAGGCAGGAACGATGTAACCGACCACGAGGCCGAGCAGTGCGAGCACCTCGATGAAGCCGATACCGATGAACATGTTGGTCCGGAGCTGACCGGCCATCTCGGGCTGACGGGCCATCGCGGCCTGCGTCTGACCGATCATGATGCCCAGACCGATGCCGGGGCCGATGGCGGCGAGACCGTAAGCCACGGTGTTGAGGTTGCCTTCCACGGTGATTCCTTCCTGTGGCGCTCGGGAGAGCGTCCGGGTTTAGGTACTTGGATATGTGACGTGCGTGAGGCGGATATGAGAGACCCGCCCACCCGCGAAGATGATCAGTGTTCCTCTTCGAGGGCGAAGTTCAGGTAGATCGACGAGAGCAGCACGAAGATGTAGGTCTGCAGGAATGCGACCATCAGTTCGAACAGGAAGATGAAGATCCCACCGGCGAAGGTCAGGATGCTCAGGCCCTTCAGCACCCCGGCTCCCTCGAGAAGGAGGAAGTTGGTGGCGGCCAGGGCCAGGATCATCATGAAGTGGCCGGCCATCATGTTGGCCACGAGCCGCAATGCCAGCGTGGCCGGGCGCAGGATGAACACCTGCAGGATCTCGATCGGGGTGAGCAGGAAGTACATCGGCCACGGCACCCCGGGCGGGAAGAGCTGCGACTTCAGGTAGCCACCCAGCCCTTGCTTCCGGACGCCCGCGCTGAGATACACGATGAACACCCAGAGAGCCAGCAGCAGCGGGATACCGATGCGCGAGGTCCCGGCGATGTTCAGCCCCGGGACCAGGCCGGCGAGGTTCATCGTGAGGACGATGAAGAAGATGGCGGTGAGCATCGGCACGAACGGCCGGGCTCGCTCGACGCCCATCACCTGCTCGGCGATCTGCACGCGGACGAAGTCCACGGAGAGCTCGAGGATGCTCTGCCCACGCCCCGGCACCAACTTGGCCTTGCGCACTCCCAGCCAGAGCAGCAGCAGGAGGATGGCGACGATCACCAGCCGGACGAAGATGATCCGATCGAACTCGAGGAACGTCCCGGCGCCGAAGATCGCATCGGGGAAGAACTCTTCCAGCGTGGGAGCGTGGAAACCGCCAGAGTCTTCACTCTGCGCGTCGGCGAGTACGGGGACGTCGATCGCTGCAGTGGACAGGGTGCTCTCCCAGGGTTGTCAGACGGCTATCCCCTGTTCAGGATGCTCCAGGCAACACTGCGGGGACCGAACTCGGGCGAGTAACGGGGACTGCGGTCAGCCTACCTGATTCGCGGAGGTTTCGTGACCTTCCCGTGAAGGTGTGAGGTGGGCCTCAACTGCCCTGATCCTCACCCTTCGACGGTTGCACATAGGGGATCCGGGACTTCATCACGGTGAGCGTCTCCACGGTGAGTCCGGCCACGACGATCGCCACGATCGCCACGATGAACATGGTGCGGTGGTAGAAGGTCATGTCGCTGAGCCAGTTCAGCAGCAGAACGAGCAGGACGATCTTGACCAGCCAGCCGCCGAGCAGCACGATCTGGAACATCTCCGGCCCTCGACCGGCCATGACGTACATGGACACCACGGTGACACCCATGAACACCAGCCCGACGGCGGACGCGATCAGCGCACCCCACAAGCCGGGCATCCCTGCGACGAGCACGCCCAGCAGACAGACCACGACCGTGACGGCAAGCCCGACCAGAGCAAAACGACGGATCACCAGCCGTAGCATCCCGAGCACTGAATCGGTCGGGACGTGCGGCGAGGAAGAGTTCTCAGGCACTCGGGATCCTTTAGCTGTGGTCGGGTCCGGCGGTGCGCTGCTTGAGGAACGCCGGAGTGGGTAGCGGCACCACGGTAATGATCGTGGCGAGCACAGCACCAATCCCGGCGCCGATGAGGACCTGCTGCAGGGGGAACCAGACCAGCGCGGCCGCGCTGAACGAGATCACGCCTGTCCAGACGTACATGATCGCCACGGCCCGACGATGCGAGTGCCCACGGTCCAGCAGCTTGTGGTGCAGGTGGGTCCGGTCGGCGTGGAACGGCGACTTCCCGGAGAGCAGCCGGCGCAGACTCGTCACGCCGACATCCAGCAGCGGCAGCATGAGCACCGCGACGGGCAAGATGATCGGAACGAAGGCGGGGATCGCCTGCCGAGCCTCGAGCACGTTCGGGTCGATCTGACTGGTCACCATGATCGCCGCCGCAGCCACGGTGAGTCCGAGCGCCATCGCTCCGGAATCACCCATGAAGATGCGTGCAGGGTGGAAATTGTGCGGAAGGAAGCCGAGGCAGCCGCCGACGACAGCCGCGATCAGCACGGTCGCGAGGTTGGAATAGTCGGTGGGGTTGTTGTTCTGGGTGAGCACGTACGTGTAGATGAAGAACGCCGATCCGCCGATCGCGATCACCCCAGCGGCCAGTCCATCGAGGCCGTCCACCCAGTTGACGGCATTGATCGCCACCACCACCACGATCACGGTGACCATCAGCGAGAGCCGGAAGGAACCGATGGTCAGCCCGAAGATCGGCAGGCTGGCCAACTGCACCCCTTGCCAGGCGAGAACGCCCGCGACCACGATCTGGCCGATCAACTTGGTGATCCAGTCCAGGTCCCAGATGTCGTCAGCGACCCCGAGCAGGCAGATCCCGACGGCGCAGGCCAGGATCGCCCAGGGCAGCGAATCGGAGAACACCGGCTGCAAGAACCGGGTCTGGGACGCGAACACGAGCGCGGCGCCCAGACCGGCAACCATCGCCACACCCCCCAACCGCGGGGTCGGGATCGTGTGCACGTCCCGTGCGCGTACCGCCGTCACTGCTCCGGTGCGCTGTGCCAACCGACGCGCCAACGGCGTCGTCAGGTACGTCACCGCTGCAGCGATCGCGAGGACGAGCAGGTAGACGCTCACGGTTCGGTGCTACCCCTGGGCGTCTCGTCGGCGGATGCCTGGTCGGTCCCTGCTGCGGTCTCGGTCGACTCGGAGTCGTGCTCCTCGGGGTCTGGCTCGTCGGCTTCTGGCGTCTCGGCGTCGGGCAGGTCCGCATCACCGTCCTGCGGGCCGCCGGCGTCGTCATCGCGCTCCCCGTCGGCTGCCTCGTCGTCCGCCGGTTCCTCGTGAGCCGGCTCGTCGTCAGTCGGCTCGTCGGCCGGCTCCTCCACCTGGTTCTCCGGCAGGAGTTCCGGCGCGATCGAACCGAGTTCCTCCGCAGTCAGCACACCCTCCCGCACGATCCTCAGCCGTGGGCCGGTCGCGTCCACGATGGTGGACGGCACTGCACCCGGGGTCGCTCCGCCGTCGAGGTAGAGACGCACGGCCCGCTTCAGCTGCTCGGCCGCGTCCGCACACGTCACGGCGGCGTCCTGGCCGGTCTTGTTCGCGCTGGAGACAGCCAGGGGGCCGGTGCGACGCAGCAGCTCAAGGGCTATCTCGTTGTCCGGCATCCGCAGGGCGACGGTGCCATGGGTCTCCCCCAGGTCCCAGTGCAAGCTGGGCTGCGCGGTGAGGATCACGGTGAGCGGCCCGGGCCAGAACTCCGCGACCAGGTCCCGCACCGGCTGCGGGATCTCCGTCGCCAGACCGTCAAGGGTGCGCAGGTCGCCGATCAGCACCGGGGGTGGCATCTGCCGGCCCCGTCCTTTCGCGTTCAACAACGCCGTGACCGCCTTCGGGGTGAAGGCGTCCGCAGCGATGCCGTAGACCGTATCGGTGGGGAACACCACGAGGCCCCCGGTGGCCAGAGTCTTGACTGCCTCGTCCAGGTGGCCCGGTCGGGTCCCTGCGTCGGAGCAGTCCCGCATCTGTTCGTCACTCACGAGAGGTGAGTCTTTCATGTTTTGCCGCCCGTGTGCCTCCACGCATCGTCAGGCAACGGCTGCCGTGGGCCGCGGCATGGCACAGTGACCATGTGCCGAACTCCGCACCGCACCCGCCTGGCTCGTCCTCCACTCGTTCGCGATCGGCACGGCTGCTCCAAGCGGCGTTCGTCGCGGCGGTGCTGCTGCAACTGGCGGCGCTCTACGTGCCGCAGACTCCCGACGGCGCCCCCAGCCCACCCGGGTCCGACAAGGCCCTGCACGTGCTGATCTTCGCCCTGGTCATGCTGACTGGACGACTGGCCCGGTACCCGTCGATCCCGCTCGCGATCGGCCTGGCGGCTCACGCGGGCATCAGTGAGCTCATCCAGCATCTCCTACTGCCCGCGCGCTCGGGAGACCTGCTCGACGTCGTCGCGGACCTGGCCGGTATCGCCGTGGGCTGGTACGTCGCGTCGATGATCACCCGGCACCGGCTCCGCCGCTGAGGCTTGCCCGCTACCGCTTGCGGGCGAGCAGCATCCGGTCCCGGCCGGTGAGGTCCTGGCCGGTCCGTACCTCGTCGAGCACTCCGGTCGCCTCGGCGAGCTCGCGCAACGCCCCCGCCTGCACCTCGGCGTGCTCCATCACGAGCGCCCCACCGTGGCGCAACAGCGTCACCGCACGGGCGAGCACCGCCTCGGGAATCTCCAGACCGTCGGTTCCGCCGCCGTACAACGCCAGGTCGGGATCATGGTCACGCACCTCGGGGTCCACCGGCACGGCATCCGGAGGGATGTAGGGCGGGTTCGAGACCACCACATCCACCGTGCCGTCAAGGTAGTCCAGCACGTCCGGTGATGTCGCGTCCGACCATTGCACATCGATGGTCAGTCCCAGGCGTTCGGCGTTCTCCTCCGTCGCCGACGCCGCCACCTGCCCGAGCTCCACCGCGTACACCTCGGCGCCAGGAACCTCGTCCGCAACTGAGCACGCGATCGCGCCACTGCCACTACACAGGTCGACGACGATCGGCGCAGCGTTGCCTGCCTCGATCGCCGCCTGAGCGGCCTCGATCGCGGCGCCGGCCACCAGCTCGGTCTCCGGGCGCGGGACGAAAATCCCAGGCCCGACCTCCAGCTCGATGTAGCGGAAGGCCGCCGTGCCGGTGATGTGCTGCAGGGGTTCCCTCCGCCGTCGGCGATCGATCGCCTCGGCGAACCGACCAGGGAAGTCGGTCGGCATCCGCGGCGGGACCACCAGGGTGAGCCGCTGTGTGCTGAGCAGGTGCTCAGCGATCCGCAAGGCATCCACCTCCGGTGAGGGCACCCCCGCCTCGGCGAGGATCGCCGCGCCGGCGCGCACGATGGCATCCAACGACGGCGCAGGTTGCGTCGGACCGTCCGTCGCCAATCCAAGGCTCTCCCAGGCGTGGGCACGTGCCTGTTCGGCGTCGGCGCTCAGCCCCACCCCGCCGATGCGACCGGTGGAGCGACGGCGGTCACTCACCTGCGGTGGCGAGGCGCTCGGCCTCGTCCATCTCGATCGCGGAGGCGATCACCGTTCCGAGATCTCCCGCCAGCACGGTGTCGAGGTTGTAGGCCTTGTATCCGGTGCGGTGGTCTGCGATCCGGTTCTCCGGGAAGTTGTAGGTGCGGATCCGTTCGCTCCGGTCCACGGTGCGCACCTGCGAACGGCGCAGCTCGGCAGCCTCCGCATCCGCCGCCTCCTGCTGAGCGGCGAGCAACCGAGCTCGAAGCACCCGCATCGCCTGCTCACGGTTCTGCAGCTGCGACTTCTCGTTCTGCATGGAGACCGTGATGCCGGTCGGCAGGTGGGTGATCCGCACGGCGGAGTCGGTGGTGTTCACGCTCTGCCCACCCGGGCCGGAGGACCGGAACACGTCGATGCGGAGATCGTTCTGGTCGATCTCCACCTCACCAGGGTCGTCCACCTCGGGGAACACCAGCACACCGGCCGCCGACGTGTGGATGCGGCCCTGCGACTCGGTCACGGGCACCCGCTGCACCCGGTGCACGCCGCCCTCGTACTTCAGGTGGGCCCAGACACCCTCGGCGGGATCGGTGCTCTTGGACTTCACCGCCATCGAGACATCCTTGTACCCGCCGAGATCGGAGTGCGTCTCGTCCAGCACCTGCGTGGTCCAGCCCTGTCGCTCGGCGTAGCGCTGATACATCCGCAGCAGGTCGGCGGCGAACAGCGCGGACTCCTCGCCACCCTCCCCCGCCTTGACCTGGACGATCGCGTCCCGGCCGTCGTCGGGGTCTCGCGGGATGAGCACATTGCGCAGCGCGTCGGCGGCCTCGGCCGCTGCGGCACGCAGCGGCTCGACCTCCTCGGCGAACGCGGGGTCGTCGGCAGCCAATTCGGCAGCAGCGCCGGCGTCGTCCACCGCGCTACGCCAGGTGCGGTACGCCGTCACCACGCGCCCGAGCTCGGCGTACCGGCGCCCCAACGTACGCGCCCGTGCCTGATCGGCATGAACGTCCGGGTCCGCCAGAGCGGACTCGATCTCCGCGTACTCGACGAGCAGCGGTTCGACCGCAGCGAACTCCTCGCTCATGCTCACCCTCTCTGGTTGATCGACTCGTGCGCACTGACGGTGACGCGAGTGCGGCGAATCTCGGGCATATCTCACCAAGTGAGCGAGATCGGCCGCACTCGCGTGACAGTGGGGCTAGTCGCGGTCGCCAGCGTTCGAGTGCGTGGGAGTCGTCTTGCTCACCGTGAGCAGGAACTCAGCGTTCGAGGACGTGTTCCGCAGCTTGGACTGCAGCAGCTCGATCGCCTGCTGCTGGTCCAGGGACCCCAGCAACCGCCGCAACTTCCAGATGATCGCCAGTTCTTCTGCGGAGATCAGCAGTTCCTCCCGGCGGGTACCGGAGACATTGACATCCACGGCCGGGAAGATCCGCTTGTCGGCGAGCTGGCGGGACAGACGCAGCTCCATGTTGCCGGTGCCCTTGAACTCCTCGAAGATCACCTCGTCCATCTTCGATCCGGTCTCCACCAGCGCCGAAGCGAGGATGGTCAGCGAACCACCGTGCTCGATGTTGCGCGCTGCTCCGAAGAACTTCTTCGGTGGGTACAGCGCCGATGCGTCGACCCCACCGGAGAGGATCCGCCCCGAGGCGGGTGCGGCGAGGTTGTAGGCACGGGAGAGCCGGGTAAGCGAGTCGAGCAGCACCACGACGTCCTGCCCCAGCTCCACCAGCCGCTTCGCGCGCTCGATGGCGAGCTCGGCCACGATGGTGTGGTCCGACGCCGGGCGGTCGAAGGTGGAGGCAATCACCTCACCGGAGACCGTGCGCTCCATCTCGGTGACCTCTTCGGGCCGCTCGTCCACGAGCACCACCATGAGGTGGACCTCGGGGTTGTTCGCCGTGATCGCGTTGGCGATCTGCTGCATGATGCTCGTCTTACCCGCCTTCGGCGGTGCCACGATCAGCCCGCGCTGGCCCTTGCCGATCGGGGCCACGATGTCCATGACCCGTGAGGTGAGCTCCTTCGGGGAGGTCTCCAGGCGGAGCCGGTCCTGCGGGTAGAGCGGAGTGAGCGAGGAGAACTCCGGCCGGTGCCCGGAATCATCCACGGGCACACCGTTGACCTGGTCCAGACGCACCAGGGCGTTGTACTTCTGCCGCTGATTGTTCTCTCCCTCGCGGGGCTGGCGCACGGCGCCCACGACGGCGTCACCGCGACGCAGTCCGTGCTTCTTCACCTGGCCGAGGGAGACATAGACGTCGTTGGGCCCGGGCAGGTAGCCGCTGGTGCGCACGAAGGCGTAGTTCTCCAGGATGTCCAGGATGCCGCCGACAGGCAGCAGCACATCGTCCTCAGAGATCTCCACCTCTTCCTCGACCGGCTCCGGGGAACGGCCCCGGCGCTTGCGGTCGCGGTACCGGTCGCGTCCCCGCCGACGGCGGCCCGACCGGTCGTCGTCCTGCTCACCGGAGCGAGAGGGACCCGAGTCCGGTCGGCCGTCCCGGCCGGCGTCCGAGCCGCCACCGGAGCCGCTCCGCCCGCCCTTCCGGGCGTTCTTGCCGGCGTTGTCGCCCTGACCACCATTGTCGTTGCGGCCGGGCCCGTCACCCGGACCGTCCGGGCGCCGCCCCTCGGGCAGCTGGATGTCGTCCAGGGACGGCGTGCGTGGCGCCTTGGACTCCTGATCGGCCGGCATCGGGAGGTCGAGCTGAGGCTGCCCGCCTCCGGAGGAGCGTGCACGACGGTTCCGTCGGCTCCCCGAGGAGCTGTCGGACTGGTCACCGCTAGCGGGCTGGTCGTCCCGCGTGGCCGCCTGGTCCCGCGTGGCCGCCTGGTTGCCACTCGCGACCTGGTTGCCCCCGGCTGATCGGCTGCTCTCGCCTCGTGACCGGCGTGGCCGATCGGCTGACGTGTCCTGCTGATCGGTCGTGCTGGTCGCCGCTGACGACTCAACCGGGTCCGCAGCGGCAGCCGCAGACTTGCTCGACGTCGAGCGTCGCGGTGCACGGGCCGACTTCTGCGGAGCGGAGGCATCCTCCTGCTTCTGCGAACGCGAGCCGGACGGGGCCGCATTGCCCGCGCCGCCGCTGCGGGCAGCCTTGATGGCCTCGATCAGGTCGCTCTTGCGCATCCTGCCGGTGCCTTTCAGGCCCAGCTCTGTGGCGAGCGCCTGCAGCTCAGCGAGCCGCAACGAGGAGAGTGCACCGCTACGGGGCGTAGCGGATGAGGTGGTGGGTTCTGACACGAGGTTCCTTCCCTCGACGCGCACCTGGCCTCAGAGCGCCAGGGCGGGGATGACATCGGCCTTGACCGGCCGGAGTGGAATGGGGCCACGCACTCGGCAATGCGGTACGTGGACGGGCATCGCTGCAAGGGACGTCGTCCCCCGGGTGCAGCCTGCAGAGCCAGCCTAGCACCGGTCCGGCACCAGGGGCAGGGCATCACACGCCGACCGGTCTGCGTTCACGGCTCGGGCAGGGTCAGAGGAGCTGTGCCCCGGCGGTATCGATGGTCGGCCGCCGCACCGTCCAGGTCTCCCCTGCCCCGGCGAGCCCGACGGCCTCCAGGTCCCGGTGCTCCAGCTCGCTGAAGACCAGCACGGTCGGGCCTGCCCCGGAGACGACCGCCGGATGGCCTGCCTCTCGCAACCGCCCTACCAGGGCGATGGTCGCCATCATCGCGTCGGCCCGCTGCGTCTGGTGCAGGCGGTCCTCGGTGGCCGCCATCAGCAGATCCGGTCGGGTGCTCAGTGCCAGGGTGAGCAGCCCCGCACGCCCCGCATTGAACGCAGCATCGGCGTGCGAGATGGTGGCTGGCAATGCCGCGCGGGCGCGCTTCGTGGGCAACCGCTCGGTCGGGATCAGCACGGTGAGTGCGATCTGCGGGTTGACCTCGATCCGCGCGGCGCGGGCAGCTCGCCCCTGCATCCACGCGACGGTGGCTCCTCCGAGCAGTGCCGGCGCCGCATTGTCGGGGTGCCCTTCGAACTCGGTCGCCAGCTCGAGCAGCACCTGGTCGTCCAACGCCTCCGGTTCGCTGATCAGGCCACGTGCCGCGACGAGACCGGCCACAACGGCTCCCGCACTGGAGCCCAGTCCTCGGCCGTGCGGGATCGCATTCTCACAGTCAAGAGAGAATCCGGCCTGCGGTGCGCCGACGTGCTCGAGCCCAGCACGCAACGCGCGCACCACGAGGTGGTCGTCACCGTCGGAGACCTCTCCGGCGCCCTCCCCGATCACCCGCACCTCGGTAGCGCCGGTCGTGGCACGTACTCGCACCTGGTCATGCACGGTGTGGGCGAGCCCGAAGGCATCGAACCCGGGGCCGAGGTTGGCACTGGTGGCGGGCACCCGTACCCGCACCTCGTCGCGAACGAGCCTCATGTCAGGCGAGGCCGAGGGCGCGGGCCGCATCGGCCACGTCGGTCCCGATCACCTGCGGGTCCACATCCCGCCCGCCCAGGGCGGTAGCGGTGTCCTTGAGGCCATTCCCGGTCACCGTGCACACCACGGTGGCACCCTCGGGCACCTCACCTGCCTGCGCACGCGCCAGCAGGCCGGCCACGCTCGCCGCCGAGGCGGGTTCCACGAACACCCCGACCTCACGGGCGATCAGCGCTTGAGCCTCGAGGATCTCGGCGTCACTCACGGCATCGATACGCCCACCGGAATCGTCCCGGGCGGCGGTCGCCAAGGTCCAGGAAGCCGGGTTCCCGATCCGGATGGCGGTGGCCACCGTCTCAGGGAACTCCACGGGCGCGCCCTTGACCAACGGCGCCGCGCCGTCGGCCTGGACACCCCACATCTGTGGGGTGCGGGAGGCCAGACCATCGGCGGCGTACTCGCGGTAGCCCATCCAGTAGGCGGAGATGTTGCCTGCGTTGCCCACCGGCAGCACGTGGATGGCCGGCGCGTCGCCGAGGGCGTCCACGACCTCGAAGGCTGCAGTCTTCTGCCCCTGCAGCCGGTACGGGTTCACCGAGTTCACCAGGGCCACCGGATAGGAGTCGGCGAGCTCGCGCACGATCCGCAGGCAGTCGTCGAAGTTGCCGTCCACGGCCAGCAGCGTGGCGCCGTGCACGATCGCCTGGGCGAGCTTGCCGGCCGCGATCTTGCCGTGCGGGAGCACGACGGCGCATCCCAGCCCGGCGCGAACGGCGTACGCGGCCGCCGAGGCGGAGGTGTTCCCGGTCGAGGCACACACGACCGCCTCGGTGCCCGTGCCGGCCACCTTGCTCATCGCCATCGTCATGCCGCGGTCCTTGAAGGAGCCGGTCGGATTCGCCCCCTCCACCTTGAGGTAGACCTGGGCACCGGTCGTCGACGACAGGGCCGGGGCCGGCACCAGCGGGGTGCCGCCCTCACCCAGGGTGACGACCGGGTCGCCATCCTCGATCGGAAGTCGGTCGGCGTACTCGGCGATCACGCCACGCCACGGCTTGGCCATCAGTTTCCTTCCACACGCAGGATCGAGGTGATCCGCTCGACCACATCGAGGGTATCGAGGTCGGCCACCGTCGCCGCGAGCGCGGACTCGCTGGCGGAGTGAGTGACGATCATCAGGGCGGCACCCTCCTCCGGGTCCCGCACCCCCTGCCGGACCGTCTCGATCGAGACACCGTGGGCAGCCACGGCGGCAGCGATCTCGGCCAGGACGCCGGGCACGTCGAGCACGTCCAGGCGCATCTGGTAGCGCGTGTGCACCGCCTGGGCCGGCATCGCGGGCAAGGCGGCATGGGCCGACTCCGAGGGCGCCTTCCCTCCGTTCACCCGGTCACGTGCGGCGGCGACGACGTCGCCGAGAACGGCGCTGGAGGTCGCCGCTCCCCCGGCCCCAGCCCCGTAGAACATCAGCGTGCCGGCGGCCTCGGCCTCCACGAACACAGCGTTGTACGGGCCACGAACGCTGGCCAGCGGGTGGGTCTCGGGCACCAGGGCCGGGTGCACGCGCACGGCCAGGCCTCGGATGCCGTCGTGCTCGCCCTGCTCAGCGATCGCGAGCATCTTGATCACATGTCCGGTCTGCGCCGCAGCCGAGATGTCCTCCGGGGTGATCGAGGTGATCCCCTGCACCGGGACGTCATCCATGGAGGTCCGGGAGTGGAACGCGAGCGACGCGAGGATGGTGGCTTTGGCGGCAGCGTCGAATCCCTCGACATCAGCGGTCGGGTCCGCCTCCGCGTAACCGAGATCCTGGGCCTGCGCCAGAGCGGTGCCGAAGTCGAGCCCGTTGGACGTCATCTCGTCCAAGATGTAGTTCGTGGTGCCGTTGACGATCCCGAGCACCCGGGTGATCTTGTCGCCCGCGAGCGATTCGCGCACCCCACGCACCACCGGGACCGCACCGGCCACGGCAGCCTCGTAGAAGAGGTCCACCCGGGAGGCGTCGGCAGCCTCGTACAACGTGGGCCCGTGCTGGGCCAGGAGGGCCTTGTTCGCCGTCACCACGCTCGCGCCTGCGGCCAGGGCGTCCAGGATCAGAGCTCGGGCCGGCTCGATGCCGCCCATCAGCTCGATCACCAGGTCGGCCCGCTCGACCAGGCCCGTCAGGTCCTCGGTCAACAGGTCGACCGGGACGACCGCATCTCGTGGCGTCGCAGTCGAACGCACGCCGATGCCGACGAGATCGAGCTGGGTACCGGTACGGGAACGGAGCTCGACGGCATTGTCGAGGAGTCCTCGGACCACCTCGGTGCCGACCACACCGCAACCGAGCACGGCCACCCGGAGGGTGGCGGGGGCGCCGTCGTTCATGGTCTCCTTCGTGGCTGTAGGTGAAGCGGCGGCTGGTCCGACACCGCCCGCAGCACCTCAACAATAGAGGGCTTGCGGCCGGTTCTCGCTCGCGTTTCACCTGCCGGGCGGTGTGGACCTGATCACCCGGCCCATCGATGGTTCAGCCGAGATCGAGCGCGAGCAGGTCCTGCAGGGTCTCCCGACGGACGATCTCACGCGGGGCACCATCGCCGACCGCCACCACGCCGGGGCGCGGAAGCAGGTTGTACTGGCTTGCCATCGAGCGTCCGTAGGCGCCGGTGGCCGGGACCGCGAGCAGATCGCCGGCGCGAACATCGGCCGGAAGCTCGACGTCACGCACCACGATGTCTCCGCTCTCGCAGTGCTTTCCGACGACGCGCGCGGCCACACCCGGTGCGTCCGACGCCCGGGAGGCCAGTTCGGCGTGGTAAGCGGCGCCGTACAACGCGGGGCGGATGTTGTCACTCATGCCACCGTCCACAGACACATACAGGCGCGAGCCGCCGTCCAACTGGACCGACTTGACCGTGCCCACCTTGTACAGCGTGATCATGCTCGGCCCGACGATGGCGCGGCCGGGCTCGAAAGAGAACGCCGGCATCGGGGTGCCGAGTCGTTCGCACTCGGACCGGCATGCGTGCGCGAGCGAGGACGCCACGGCCACCACGTCCACCGCAGTCTCCTCCGGGGTGTACGCGATGCCGTACCCGCCACCGAGGTCGAGCTCGGTGACCATGTGACCGGTGCGTGCAGCGAGGTCGGCGCGCAGCCCGAGCAGTGCCGCGGCAGCAGCAGCGAACCCGTCCGCGTCGAGGATCTGGGAACCGATGTGGGAGTGCAGGCCGAGCAGTTCCAGCTCCGGCAGTTCCAGGATGCGCTCCAGGGCCGTCATCGCGGCTCCGCCGGCGAGGGACAGGCCGAATTTCTGGTCCTCGTGCGCGGTGGCGATGAAGTCGTGGCCGCCGGCGTGCACGCCGGTGGTGACGCGCACCATCACCGGTGCACGGACCCCGCGGGCGGCCGCACGCTGGGCCACCAGCTCGATCTCCGGCAGTGAGTCGATCACGATCCGGCCGACGCCGTGCTCCAGCGCGAGGTCGATCTCATCGCGGGACTTGTTGTTGCCGTGCAGGCCGATGTCCCGGCCGTCGATCCCGGCCGCGAGCGCGGTGGTGAGCTCGCCTGCCGACGCGGTGTCGATCCGCAATCCTTCGGCGTGCACCCAGCGCGCAACAGCGGTGGACAGGAAAGCCTTGCCCGCGTAGTACACCTGCACCTCCGCCGGCGCGAAGGCGTCGGTGAACGCGGCCCGGTAGTGGGCCGCCCTCGCTCGCAGGCCCGGAACATCGAGGACGTAGGACGGCGTCCCGAACGTGTCCGCCAGCGCGGTCACTGGTGTACCACCCAGGTGCAGCGCGCCGTCGATGAGGTCGGTGGACTGCGGCCACAGGCCGGGGGCGTGGGGATGTGTCACAGGTGCTCCGGGGCGTCGAGGCCGACGGCGGTCAACTCCGTGGCGAGGGCCACGGCGACCGCATCGTTAAGGGCAAGTCGAGTGCGATGGATCGAGGTTATCTCGTCGGCGGCGCGAGGAGCCGTCCTCGTGCTCGCGTACCAGAGGTGATAGGCCGAGGTGAGCGCCCGGGCGTGCGCGTGCACGGCACGCACGGTCCCGACCCTCAGGGCGGACCGGGAGCCGGCCAGGGCCACCAGGAGGCGCCGGTCCGGTGTCTCGAGCTCGGTCGCCACGCCTGGGAGGACCGCAGGGGCGACTCTGTGGGCTCGCGCGATCCGGGAGACGTTCCGGGCGCGGGCATGCGCGAACCGGACGTCGCTGAGCGCATCGGCGTCTGCACGCCTTTCGCCGGTCCGCCGTGGAGTGTCGGGCCACTCCGACAGCACAGCGGGAACGACCCGCAGGAGGCAGGTTGAGGTGAGGGCGACCCGTACCGTCGCCCCGTCTGCCCACGCCCGGACGACGTCGTCGTGGGAGTCCAACCCGTCAGCCAGGCGGCGCGCGGTAGCGTTCTGCCACGCATCGACCGTGTCGGGATCTGCGGCCGCCTCGGGGTCGAGCCATCGGATGAGCGTCCGAGCAGCGTCGGTGTGCCAGTCGGCGGAGGCGTGGGTGCCCGCCCGCAACGGGACCGGCGCCCCCGCCGGAATGGCGAGCACGCGGGCGATCGCGGCGGCAAGGTCATCCGGCCACACGATCGGTGGCGGCTCGGCGCGCTCAGCGTCGGACGTCAGAACGGCAATCCCGCGTAGAAGGACTCAGCAGCCCCGGTGGGCCCGGCAACCGAGAAGACCAGCATCGAGGCGTCGTCGCGCCAGTACACGGTGCTCTCCTCCCCCGACTCGTAGTCGAAGCGGGTGCCGCTGCCGTCTTCCCAGACTGCACCCTCGTAGTCCGGCTCCCCGGAATCCTCACGTACCTGGTCCAGGTACGCCGTGGCAGCCTCCTCGTCGGCGAAGGAGAGCGCCGTGAGGGTGACCGCCCCGGAGTCAGCGGCGAACGTTCCGGTGTAGGCCTCGACCGCCTCTGCGCTGGTATCCGGCGACTCGACCCAGCCCGCTTCGTCCAGAAGCCACGTCTCTCCGTCGGCGTCGGTGACCACATCGGCGTCCTCGAGCAGCATCTCGTGCAACTCACCGGCAGGCTCCGGGGCAGTGTCGCTAGCCGTGGGCGTGGGATCGGTCTCGATCGGCTCGTCCCGGGAGTCGACCAGCACCACCGCGCCGACGATCAGTGCGGCGAGCAGTGCCAGTCCGCCCACGACGGCACCGACCACCGCGAGCGCTCCACGCCTTCCCGACGGCGCTCCTGGTTCCGGTCCGGGTGGCGGGGTCGGGTCGTTGGTCCCGGGTGCCTGTGTCATCGCGTCTCCTCTCAGGTGGATCAGGACGCGATGCGCCCGGAAGCCATCGTAGGACCGTGACGGCGACTCCGGTCAGGTGAGATCGAGCGCGGGCGCGCACGGGGACAAGCCTGACGTCGGTCGATTTCAGTCCGACCGCTCCATCCTGATAGGCTCCAGCGCGGCGAAAGCCCCTGTAGCTCAGTGGATAGAGCGTCTGCCTCCGGAGCAGAAGGTCGTGGGTTCGAATCCCGCCGGGGGCACCCTTTGTGACAGTTCACGACTCCGCGAACGGGTGAACCCCATCGGGTCACCCGTTCTGCTCTTGGGTCGGGTGAGCCGAGGTGTCATCTGTCCTCTGTGCTTGTAGCCCGACAATATCAAGGCGGGTCGGCCGAGGATCGCCCCGATACCAGTGAGGCGAAGACCGAGAACCGGACAGATACCTGATCAGATGTCGTGAGTTGCGTTGCCCAAGCCTGAGACATTCGACCTATCGCTTCGGATTGAGCCTTCGCAAGGTCGGGAACCCTTGCTCCGAGGATGGGTCAAGGGATCCGGGTGCCTCACGATGGAGTTCTGCCCCGGTATGACGGGGTCATTGCATGTGCAAAGTCACCGGACCGTAGAGTCCGGAAGCCATCTGGGAAGGGAACACCCACGACGTCGGCGTCGACTCATGGAGGAACGGACCCAACGTGTTGTTGACTGTGACGGTCACGTGCAAGAGTCCTCGCCGATCACCGATATCCACGCGGTAGGGCGCGCAGAACAGATCAGCAACCACGTCGCCATCGATCTCGATGCGCATGCTTCCCCTTGCGCCACCAAGATCGAGCACGGCAGCCGTCGCATCGGCGCGAACCTCGATGTCGGTGCTGTATTGCACCCCCCCGGACCATGACGCGAGGCCAATTGCCCGCCAGTCGCCGAGCTGAATGGGAGCTTCGTCGACCGTCGCACGGATTGGACCTGTGAAGGCCGAACCACCGCGGTGGAAGGCCGTTTCGTCCGTCTCGATCTCCACCCTGCTCGGTGTCTTGAGCGGTGCGTCGAGGACGGCGCGCCCCTCCTCGCACCCGACTTCGCGACCGTCAACTCTCACGCGAGCGTCGACGATCATCGGGATCTCGAGTTCGCGCGTACCGGCCGGCACGGTGAAGCGGTAATACTGCGCACGGCGCTCGACCGAGTCGGACGTCCGGAAGCCGGGTACGGTCCGACCAACGAGAGGCACTCCCCTGAGCCATTCGGCGTCAGGAAGCGGGTGCGCTCGTAGCGCAGCACGAGTCGACGCCGGGTCGTCCCAGTGGCCGAGGTGCTCGATCGTCTGACCTTGGACGCCGCCGGTCGTCACGGTCCATCCGGGTTCGCTCACGAGAGTGACAGTGCGCTCCCCGACCGTTGTGACAAGGTCGACGAAGAGAACATCGTTCGCCTTCACGCTTTGCGCGACGATCGTGACCGTATGCGATCCGGCCGTCAGCAGGTCAGCGATGTCGTGTGAGAAATACGCCGGGTTGGCGCCCCACTCGGACTCGTAGTACTCAACCTTCGCCTGTCGCGCGACAACCACGTCATCGATGAGGACCGTGACGCCGACGGCGGCGCCGACGACGAGCTGCGACCATTCGGCATCCGCTGGCATCGTCACGGACGACTCAAACCTCACCGCACCGTCCGGAACAAGACCCTCGGGGAGGCGCATGAAGGCAGGACGGCTTTCGAACGTGTCGGGCGCGGTGACAGTGAAGCCACAGCCAAGATACTCGTCGCCGCGGGCTGTGGCTCCGGGAGCGTTGCGACTCTCGCCCAATCGATACTCGAGAACATTCACGTCCTCGACCGTGACGCGGGCGGTCGCGATGTTGGCATCGGTGCGCGCCACCTCGGTGCCGTTCCACCAGACTGTCTTCTCTGCCCCGCGTACACGAGAAGGTCCGCTTCGCCACGCACATCGCTCTCGACGAGGGTTCTGACCACTGCGGTTTCACCGGCCTTGGGCACTCCTACGTGAATGAACTCCTCCGGAACAAGTCCCTTGTTCCCTAGCGCCCCAAGCCCAGGCTTCTCGATACCGCGACTACTCGAGAACACCGAGACTTCCCAATCCTCGGCGAGGTTCTGCTCTCCAGCCCTGATCCGCGCAACCGCACAGGAGTCAAGCGGATCGGGCGCCTCCGCGATCGGGATCGGCCCCTGCTTCCGCACGCGGTTGCCGTACGTGGCCTTCGCCCGCCGCCATTCCACACACCGACCTTCGCGCCAGTCGAACGACCAGATCTGCAGTGCGTCGACATCAGTACCCATCGGGAGGGCGAGGTCGCCCCACGTGTTGTCGAGCGTCGGAACGAGTGTTCCCGTCCACGGGCCGTCGACCGTGCAGCTCCCACCTGGCCCTACCTCCGGCCGTGGACGCGACGCAGATTTGTCACCCTCGGTCCAGGTGACCAGAACCGCAGGTGCGCCTCCCGTGACGAATCGGAGGATGCTGCCATCTCCGTCTGGTTCGATGACCGGAGTTGATCTCTCACCCGTCGCCGGGTTCAAGACGGTGGCTTCCACCACTGGCGCCGCCACTCGTAGCCATCTGTTATCCGCATACAGGTTCGAGTCGAACGTGTTGTCCGGCCACAGCCAACCCGTCTCCTCCGTTCGACGGTCCCCACTCGCATTCGGGAACGCGCCCGTGACGAAGGCAAGGCCGTTCATGCCGTCCCGACGAACGAGTACCGGAACGTCGCTCACCGCATGACCTGCAAGGCTCTGGAACGCCTCAGCAGCGGTCACGACGTTCCCGTATCGCTCAACACTGGGGTGATCGGACAGCGCCTGCACGACATTGTCATCACCGGAGCGGCCCGCCGCCAGACGAGGAGCCATCCCGACAACGGCCACGCGCCCCCCGGCATCCAACAGTTCAACCAACCGCCGCGCCGTCGCCTCTTCAAGCACGGTCATCGATGGAATGATCACCGCACGATAGCGCTGCGCACCTACTACGATAGAAGCGCCATCCAACGCCTCGCGAACAAGGGAGTCGTCGTCGATGACGTCAAAGGCAACACGAGCTCGGTCGAGAGCACCAATACGCGTATCGAACCAGTCGTTGGTGCCGACCAGGTCGAGATATACCGTTTGTGCGCTGTCGACGTCTTCGTAGGCGTCCGTCCCGATCTGGCCATCACCGAAGTGGTCCACGGGGACATCGAGGGTGAGCCCCGCCTGCGCGGTACTCGTGGGATACAGCACAGTGACATCCGCATCATACGTTCCCCATGACAGCATCGATGCGATTCGCGCAACCGCCCGCGAGAAAGCCGGATACTGCTGCCAGTACGGCTGGCGCCAGTCGGTCGACGGGGGCGCCCATTCAAACCAACCTCCCGCTGTGCCAAAATAACTGGCGTGAGGGTTGTAGAGGTTTGCGCCACTCCGGAAAAACGGTAGAAGCCAGTCGTAGGTATCCTCCAATGTCCCACCCCACCCACTCGAGTGGAACGACTCGATCCATACTCGCTCATGCTCGTAGAGATGAGCAAGGGAGGAATGGATCTTCGAGTCGCCCTGATGGTCACTCCCAGCCGCGCCATACCAGCGATGGGTACGCATGTAGTCGGTGTACAGCTGCGTCGACTGAGTGGGATATCCGGCGCGAGCGGGATTGAATTGGTCAGCACCGATGATCATCCCTCTCTCACTGTGCCATTCAGCTAGCGGCCGGAAGAATGATGCCTCCGCCAGTGCACCCCTCACAGCGTAGTAGTCACTGCGAATCTTCTGCGCTTCTGCGCTTGTCCCTGTGAAGAGCGACGGGAGATGGTCAAGGATGTCATAGCCACAGCGTGCCGTGAACTCCTCCGCGAGTCGCGGTGTCCAAGCGTTCGTCGCAGGCGCTTCATCCTGGAAACTGCCAGGAATCACACTCCCCAGATACTCCGGAACTCTCCGGTCGTACTCCCCGTGCACCAGATCCAACAGCAGACTCACGGCCGATGGGTCAAGATAGTCGAACGCGGTGGGTACAACAGTGACGATCCGAACCTCGCTCCCGGTACCGACCCCTTCGACCTTACCGTCCGAGGAACACTCGAGGCGCCCTTCGTCTGAGAGACGATAGGCCCCGATCAGTGTTTCGTTGCCGTCAAGCAGAACGCCCCCGCCATCAACCCGAACAATACGTGACCTCAGCGTGCTACCGGTAGCCTCAGGGTGCTCGCCGGTGATCCGGCCCTGAATATTCGCACCCGAGAATCCGATCTGGTCATAGAACCACACCTTCATGTCACGGTCGGACGCGATCTCGCATGTTTGGACGAAACGGTCCCACCACGTCTCACTGAACCATGGCGGGTCATCAGGGACCGAACTGAACAGAGGACCGGCCGGCGCCAGATTGATAACCACAAGATTATGAATCCCCCCCTCGTCATAACGCTCCATCTGCCACGCTAGTCGTTCAGCCGTCACAGCCGCACCCGACCACCACCACAGCGGATTCGGCCCGAAGGTCCGGGGCGGGTCGACAAACAACTTGTCGAGTTCGGGGGTCATCTTCTTCCTCTCTCGAGGCGCGAACCGCGCGCCTCTCTCGAATGTCAATCGTTCATCACGCGGACGTTCAGGTAGGGCGCGACAACAATGCACCCTCGCCCCCGAACCTGTACCCGCACTAGACCACCTCAGGCCCCCAGCACAGCAACGCAGCTCAGAGCCCGGGTCACCCCTTGAGCCCGCTCGCGAAACCTCGAATCATGTACCGCTGCAGCGCCAGGAAAACCACCAGCATCGGCAAAGCTGCCAACACGACCGCAGCGAAGACAAGACCCCATTCAGCCTGGTACTGCCCCACAAATGCGTAGATCACCACTGGAAGAGTCTCGTTTCCAGATCCATTGAGATACAGAAGCGGCGTGAGAAAATCATTCCATATGAACACGCCATTCAAAATCACCACAGTACCCGTTATCGGACGTAGCAGCGGGAACGTGATTCGCGCGAAGCTCTGCAGATGACTCGCTCCATCCACGAGTGCCGCTTCCCCGTACTCAGCCGGCAGAGCACGCGTAAACCCGGCGTACAAAAAGATCGTTAAGGGCATTTGTAAACCGACGTAGAAAACGATCATCGAGGTGAACGTCCCGAGCAGCCCCGCATCCTGCACCATTCGATACAAGGGAACCAGCGCAAGCTGGAACGGCAGCACTATTCCAGCGAGAAATAGCAGGTACGATCCGTGACTGAGTCCACTCTTCACCCGAGCCAGGTAGTACGCCGCCGACGAACCGAGCACCACGAGCAGAACGAGGCTCGCCACTGTGATAGCCATCGAGTTAGAGAAGGCTGCGCCCATCGAAGCCCCTTCCCACGCTTCGGGATAGTTCATCAAATAGAGGTCGGCAGGCGGACCAAGACCTCCTGCGTTAATCTCCTGCGCGGACTTGAAGGAAAGAGAAACTAGGATGTAGACCGGCAGCAGGAAAACCACAGCCACGCCGATCATCACGACTTCCAAGGCAAGCGTGCGGAACCTGTATTTCGACATCATCCCTCAGTCTCCTTGCTCCGCAACCATCGCAACTGCACCAGTGCGATCGTTCCTACCAGGAGCGTCAGGACTAGCGCTACTGCCGTCGAGTATCCGTAGTTTCCATACACAAATGCCTCTTTGTATATCAGAGTAGATGGCATCTCCGTCGCATATCCGGGACCACCATTGGTCATGGCGAATACCTGATCGAACAGCTTGAGGCCCCCGATGGTCGAGAGCATCACCACGATGGTGATGGCCGGCGCGAGCATCGGAATCGTCACCGAGCGGAACCGCCAGAAAGGGCCTGCCCCGTCAAGGGCCGCTGCCTCATACAGACCCTTAGGTATACCTTGCAGACCAGCCAAGAATATAACCATAGAGTATCCCGCCAATTGCCAAACGATCGTCATTCCAATTGCCCACAGCGCAATGTCAGGATCACCGAGCCAATCTTGCTGCAAGAAATCGAGGCCAATCATTCCGAGAATCGCATTAATTCCCTGGTCCTGCCTAGGGTCAAATAGGTACTTCCATAGAAAAGCGACAACAACTGGACTGACCACAGCCGGCGCGAAGAATATTGTCCTCAACACATTTCTGGCCTTGAGTCGCGCATTCACTCCCAGCGCCAGCAGCAGGCCGACACCGTTCTGCACGACCACGATCATCACGGTGAGCAGGATCGCATTGGACAGTGCATCCAACGATTGCCCATCGCTGAAGATGCTTCGGAAATTGTCCAGCCCCACGAATTGCAGATCCTCACCCAGCCCACTCCAATCAGTGAAAGCATAGACCGCTCCCGACAGTGAAGGGTAGATCACCACGAATGCATAGACAGTCAGGGCCGGGATGGCAAACCAGAACGGAGGCCTGGTCGATGATCTAGATAGTCGTTTAGTAGTTCTCATTGACGGGTCTACAGCCCTGTTGTGCGAGGCGCGCGAATTCATGGAATTAGCCACGAGAATCAGCCGGCGTATGCCGTATCCAGCTTCTCGAGCGCCTCGTCGACGGTGATCGCATCCGAGAACAGTTCCTGGATCACTGCAAAGTGCGTCGGCTGAACCTCCGCGTTGGGCCATTCCTGGTCCATGAACGGTATGGCCATGTCATTTTCCATGTAGGGAACGAATGGCTGCAGTATCGGGTCCAGCGACGTCGCATCTTCAACAACAAACGGAAGTGCAGAGTTGGCCGCCGCAAACATCTCCATCTGCTCTTCTTGCCCTGCAAAGCTGAGGAAATCCTTCGCGACCTCGACGTGATCTCCCGTGGGGCTCGCGACCAAGCCCGAACTGATCCCCGCTGGAATGCGCAGATCTTCGAAATTGCCCGATGCAGGGAAAGGGAACATTGCATACTCGGCACGCCCCTCAGAGACTTCTTCTACCTGCTGATAGATACCCGAAACCTGCACCATCATCGCAGCGTCGCCGTCGGCAAGCATACTGATTGCCTGCTCCAGCGTCGTTCCGTTGGCATTGTCATTGAAGCACCCGCGCTCGTCCATCTCCATGTACTGCTGCAGGGTTTGCCTCCAACCGGAATTCGAGAACGTTGCCTCCCCTGTCATCATCTCCTGAGCAAGATCTGGATTCGACCCGAACGCAACCGATGGTGCGATTGCGTAACTGACCAGTTGCGTAACCCACGGAGTCTGGTTAGCCAAGGCGAAGGGTGCGATGCCGATGTCCTGCAACTGTGCGCATGTCGCCAGCAGGTCATCCCACGTCTGGGGTATCTGTATGTCGTGCTCGTCGAACACAGACTCGTTGTAGATCGTCCCTATGACGGTCACACCGGCGGACCATAGATAGTCCTCACCCTCGTGCCCGAGCAAAGACCTCAATGAGCTAGGCACTCCGTCCAACCACTCCTGCCCGCTGATGGGCTCCAGGAGGCCGGCCTGTGCGAGTTGCACGGTGGACATCGCGCTGCCATTGCCTGGCCACGCAACGAAAAGATCCGGGGCGTTCCCGGCGCCGAGCCGCGTTCTCAATGCTGTTTGCGCCTGATCGACAGGCAGGTAGGAGGTCTCGATCCTGACGTTCGGATTCTCGCTCTCGTACGCCCGGACGAGCGCCTCGGTCGGCTCCGTCTGATCCTGGTTCCCGACCAGTTCCAACGTCACCGCTGCAGTGTCATCACCGCCTTGTTCACCCACTCCCCCGCACGCAGCGAGCGCCAATGCCAGCGCGGCAGCGGAGGCCGCCCCAACGATGCCGCGTCGGTTGCGGTACCCAGACCCGCCTGTAGCCGCATAGCGGCATGATCGTTGTGTCACCGTGTCCTCCTTTGGACTGGGCGGCAGTGCCGCTCGTTCGGATTTATTCGATTAAATAGACCGTAGGGGCCGATCGGGTCGCTCGTCAAGACCTGCTGTGCTCGCGTGCTCCCGCCGTGCTTCGCCGTGGGTGAGCCCGTGCACCACCAGCAGGCATATTGCGATCGCTCATCGAGCGGGTACGCAGCAGCGAGCCAAGTGGTCGTGACGGCCGCAGGGTTCCAGCGAAGCCTCCTCGCGATATCGCACCGTCTGTCGACATCGGCACGGGCAGCACACGCACGAGGACCGGGCCGAGACACGGAGGGCCGTCCGCAGTCCGTGGAAATCCGGTAGGAACAGGAGAACTCCCGACAGGCTACGCTCATGCTGATGCGCAGATCCGTCGACAGGAAGCTCCGTGGCCACTAAGAAGCGAGCGCACGAGTTGGGCGTCGCTGCCGTCGCGAAGCGGGCCGGAGTGTCCACCGCTACGGTCTCGAATACCCTGAATCGACCGCACATGGTGGCGCCGGCCACCCAAGCACGCGTTCGTGCCGCGATCGAGGAGCTGCAGTTCGTGCCGAACCGGTCCGCCTCTGCCCTACGCAACGGGTCCGGACGCCTGATCGGTCTGGTGGTGCCCGACATCGTCAACCCGTTCTATGCCGCGATTGCCAAGGTGGTCGCAACCGCGACACGGGAACGCGGGTATGTGATGGCGCTGTGCGTCAGCGGCGACGACGCCGAGGTCGAGATGGCCCACTTCACGATGCTCGCCGAGCAACGGGCCGCCGGCGCAATCGTCGTCCCGCTCGGAGCGGACACCTCCCGCTTGGCTCGCCTTCGCCTCGTCGACGCCCATCCCGTGCTGGTGGACCGTCGATGGCCCGTGGACGACGGGTGCTCGGTCGCGATCGACGACGAGCGTGGCGGCTTCCTCGCAGTCCGTCACCTGCTGGAGACGACGACCGGCGCCGTCGCGATCATCAATGGACCGCTCGACATTCCCCAGTGCCTGGAGCGCGAGACCGGCGCACGCGCCGCGCTCGGCGCAGCGGGCCTCGATCCGGACCAGCTCATCACCAGGACAGTGGCGGAAATGACGATCGAGGCCGGCGAGACCGCCGCCCTCGAGCTGGCGTCGCAGACCCCCGGCGGTGTCTTCACCACGAACGACCAGCTGGCGGTCGGTGCAATCCGCGGGTTTGCCCGGGCAGGAGTACGGGTACCCGACGAGGTGTCCGTGGTTGGCTACGGCGACCTCGCGCTCGCGACCGAGTCCCTGCTCCCGCTCACCACGATCCGTCAGCCGAAGGATCTGTTGGGCAGATCTGCCGTCGACCTGCTCCTCGGCGAGATCGAGTCCGCCGGCAAGCGGCACCACCACGAGGCGGTCCTGCACGACCCTTCGCTCGTCGTGCGGTCTTCGGCTCCCTGACCTCCCCTGATGGGTCCATTGACAAATCAGAGACAGCCACTACGCTGATTTTAATCCATTAAATCCCCGCTGCGTTCCCTCCGTGGACCGCTATCGACGATGATCAGGGAGCCCCAGATGCAACATCCCGGCGCCAGCCTCGATTCGCCCGCTCTTGGCCAGACACCGCTTCTGGCTCCGAAGACAAGGCGGAGACCACGCGTCGGCCTGGTCGCCGGTGGGCTCGGCACCTACTGGCCCCAGTTTCCCGGTCTCCTCCCTCAGCTCGAGGAGTCCGCGCAGTACGTCTCTCAGCGGTTCCAGCAGATGGATGCCGAGGTGACCGACGTCGGTTTCATCTCGGATGCCGCAGAGGGGGCGGTCGCAGCCGATACGCTCCGGCGCACTGACTGCGACCTCATCGTCCTGTTCCTGACGACGTACCTCACCTCGTCGATGGTGCTTCCGATCGCGCAACGCGCGAACGCCCCGGTGCTCGTGATCGACCTTCAACCCAGCGAGAAGATGGACCACGCCAACTTCGACACGGGGGCGTGGCTGGCCTACTGCGGCCAGTGCCCGGTGCCGGAGGTTGGCAACGTGTTCCGCCGCGCCGGGATCGAGTTCCGCTCCGTCTCCGGCTGGCTCCGGCAGGAGTCCGCCTGGAGTCGCATCGAGCAGTGGATCAACGCCGCTCATGTACGTGCCGCGATCAGGCACGCTCGGCACGGCCTGATGGGCCACCTTTACCCTGGGATGCTCGACGTGTCGACCGACCTCACCCTGCTGCCCACCACCTTCGGGTCGCACATCGAGGTCCTCGAGTTCGACGACCTCCGGGTCCGGGTGGAAGCTGCGACGGAGACCGAGACCCAGAAACGGATGGCTCTCGCTCGTGAGATCTTCACCCGCGACGACAGCGTGAACGATGACGACTTCGAGTGGGGTGCACGTGTCTCGATCGGTCTGGACCGCCTGGTCGAGGATTTCGAGCTCGACACGCTCGCCTACTACCACCGTGGGCTGAACGGCGAGCAGCACGAACGGCTCGGCGCCGGGATGATTCTCGGCGCCTCCTTGCTCACCGCACGGGGAATCCCAACGACGGGAGAGTACGAGCTGCGGACCACCGTTGCGCAGCTGGCGACCGAGGTTGTCGGGGCCGGCGGTTCCTTCTGCGAGATCCAAGCCCTGAACTTCGAGGACGGCGTGGTCGAGATGGGGCACGACGGACCGGCTCACCTCGCTGTGTCGAGCCGCGACCCGCTACTTCGGGGGCTCGGCGTCTATCATGGCAAGCGCGGGTGGGGAGCCAGCGTCGAGTTCGACGTGCAGCACGGACCCGTGACACTCCTGGGGCTCGGCCAGGACCGGGACGGGAGTCTGGTGTTCATCGCCTCGGAGGGAACCGTCGTCGCCGGCCCGTTGCTGGAAATCGGCAACACGACGAGTCGGGTCGACTTCGGGCGCGACCCCGGTGAGTGGGTCGACGAATGGTCCGCCACCGGCGTCGGTCACCACTGGTCCCTGTCGGTCGGGCATCGCGCCAACGACTACCGTGCCGCCGCCTCACTTCTTGGGATCGAGTTCCGTCAGGTCTGACCCAGATATCGACAATCGACCTGCCAACCAACTGCAGCGCCGCGTCCATCCGGCGACCTCCGCAGGACGGTCCAGTCTCCGCATGAGCACCCGCGAAAGGGCAGCACTCAGTCACCTCCGCCGAGGAGGCCACCCACGAGATCGTCCACCACCCCGACCACGTCTCCGATCAGCCCCGAGTCGTCCTCATCCTCCTCGTCTGCAGGCTCTTCTGGCGCAGGCTCGGGGCTCGGCTCCGGAGAAGGTTCCGGGCTCGGCTCCGGGGCAGGCGTAGGACTCGGAGCAGGGGGCTGCGTCGGCGTGGGGCTCGGCGCGGGCTCCTGAGTCGGCGGCTGCGTCGGCGTGGGGCTCGACGGCTGCGTCGGCGTAGGACTCGGTGCCGTCGTCGGACCCGACTCGGACCCCGACGGCGCTGGCGCCGACTCCGTCGGCGACGGCGCAGCAGGCGCGGATGTGGTCGGTGCCGTCGTGGTCGGGCCAGTGTCGCTGGGTTGGGATCCAGTACCACTCTCCGTCGCGCTCGGCTCGCTCTCGTCTGCCGACTCGGCATCGTCGACGTCGGCGGGATCCTCGGTGGATCCGGCATCCTCCGTCTCGTCCGACGTGGGCGTGATGCTCGCCTCACCGGACCAACGCACGGTCGCGTCTCCGGACAGGTCGTTCGCTATCCCTTCGGCCGCAAGTCCGGAGGCGTCGCGGTCGGCCAGGTCCAGCGGTGCCGTCAGGGACGGAATGATGAGGAAGGCCAGACCTGCCAGGACGAAGGCAACACCGACCGGGATGCGCCACGGAACAACGCGACGTCGTGGCGGAGGCTCCGTCGCAGACGCGGTCGCCGCGGCGCCAGGCTCCGGGGCGAGGAAGAGAGTGGCCGTGAGCGGAGCCAGGAACCGATCGGCCGCCGCCGTTCCGGCGCTCAATGCAGCCACCTGTCCGCGGCAGGAGTCGCATCGGCGGGCGTGACCGCCGTCGTGGATCTCCTGCCGGTCCATGGCCGCACCGAGGATTCGTTTGCGGAACCGATCGCAAACGACGTCCCCGGCTGAGGCGACGAGTGGTGCCAAATACGCGCGGCGGAACTGCCGATCGGCATGCACGGCACGGGCGGCGACTCGTGTGCTGTCCAGATCCAGCTCAGCGGCGACGTCGTCGACGGAGCGGCCCTCGACGCACATCCTGGTGACGATGGTGTGCGACTGACGTCCCAGCACCTCAAGAGTGACCTGCGCGCGAGCGTCGCCACCCACCTCCGTGCCGTAGGCAGGCTCGCGCGGCGCGGTCGTGCTCATCGTTCCCCCGATGGTCGGCCAGATTAGTCGTCCGTACAGTATGCCGCCTCTCGTCCGATTCGGCGAGAGTCGACCACTGAGAGGTCTCAACGGAGCCGCTAGGGTGAAGAGGTGCCACTCACACCACCGACCGGACAGCAGTTCCAGATCACCCATTCAGGTGCCGTCGCCACCGTCACCGAGGTCGGCGCCCACCTGCGCGAGTATCGCGTCGCCGACCGCGATGTGGTGGTCGGTTTCCCCGCGGACGAACTGCCCCCTGCCTCGAACGGCGCGGTGCTCGTGCCCTGGCCGAACCGGATCCGAGACGGTCGGTACACGTGGGACGGTGTGGACTATCAAGTACCGGTGACGGAGCCGGCCCGCGGCACCGCTCTGCACGGGCTGGCCTCGTGGCAGCGCTGGGTAGCGAACGAGCACACCGACGACGCGGTCGAACTCGGCATCGACCTGCCCCCGACACCGGGGTACCCATTCCCGCTCAGTATCACTGTGCGCTACGTGCTCAGTGCCACTGGTCTGCAGATCACCACGACGGCGACCAACATCGGCGCAGCGGACGCACCCTACGGGGTGGGTTTCCATCCCTGGCTCTCACCCGGCCCCGGGTCGCTCGACGACGCCGTGCTGCAGCTCGACGCCACTCGGTGGATCCCCACCGATGATCGCCTGCTGCCGACGGGCGTAGCCGACCTGCCGGAAGAGCTCGACTTCCGTGCGCCTCGCTCGCTGGGACGCACGGCACTGGACGATGCCTTCGTCGGCGCCACCTACGACGACGACGGTCTCTCGTGGCTGCGCCTGCGCGGCTCCGACGGGCGGACCGCGGCCGTGTGGATGGACCGAACGATGAGTTGCTGGCAGATGTGCACTGGAGACGAGGTGGCCGCAGTGGCCGCGCAGCGCACCGGACTCGCCGCTGAACCGATGAGCTGTGTCGCCGATGCGTTCCGCACCGGAGACGACCTGGTCCGGCTCTCCCCCGGCGCCAGCCACACTGTCACCTGGGGAATAACCCTCGACTGAGCGAGGAGGAGGCGCCCCCCTGTCAGCCCTGGGTGGTGTCTGTCAGCCCTGGGTGCCCTCGGTGCACTGGAGCGTCTCGGACGTCAGCGGCACGGCATCGCGCTGCGCGAGCCATGTCTCCGGGTCCACCGAGGTCAGCGCCTCGTCGACGTGGACCTCGAGGTGCAGGTGCGGCCCGGTGGAGTTGCCGTAGGAACCGACCGCACCGATGACCTCGCCGGCGGATACCTGCTGCCCCTCCTGGACATAGACCCCGTTCGGGTACATGTGCACATACCAGGTCCAGTACTTCTCACCGTCAATCTCATGCTCGATGATCACGAGCATGCTGCTGCGACCGTCCCGCCCAGCGCCCGCGTGCACCACAGTTCCGTCGGCCACGGCATGGATCGGGGTCCCGGCAGCGGCGGACATGTCGAGCCCTGTGTGCACGCTAGAAGTGCCGAAGATGGGGTGCACCCGAGGCCCGTACCGCGAGGTGAAATTGTAGGACCCCTCTGCCAACGGCTGGACGACCTCCGGCGCCACGGTCTCCACCTCGGAGGCCAGCACACCGTTGGCGTCCACCGGGCGCGTCCCGCACGCACTCGGTGCGCGGTCCGCGTCGCTCCGGCTCGCCGAGGCGAGGGAGCGCAGGGACGCGAGGGGGTCCGCAGCCAGTGCAGCCGAGGCATCCGTGGAAGCTGGCGTGCCGCCGGCGGCGAGGACCTCGAAGGCGCTCGACGCGGACACGGGGTGGCCGGTCGCGACATCACTGGAGGTGGCTGGCATCGCCGCCCCGGTCAGTGGGACCACGGTCGTCAACGCACCGAGCGCGCCGAGCACGGCCAGTCGCGGCAGCCATCGGTGGTTCGAACGCGCAGTACGCGCAGCCTTCGCGCGGATCGCGGCCTCCTGCACACGAGCGGTGCGACGAATCCGAATAGCTCGGCTCTCGGCCGCGGTCCCGGCGCTCGCAGCCACCGGCACGGGTCGTTCGACGGCAGGCAGGGGCAGTGCGGCGATGACCCGAGCGCGCGAGTCCTCGGAGACCGACGCGACGTTCCCGCCCGCTCCCGCTCCGGTCTGAGCACCACTGGACCCCTTGAGCATCGCCCGCTCACGTCGCCGGATCTCGCGGCGAGTCAACCGAGGTTCCTCATCGGTGGCCGGCGACGACGCCATCACGGTCCTGGTGAGCCCAGGGGTCGACGACCGGTCCGGCACCGTCTCACCGCGTCGAGCGGCTTCACGGAGCTGGCGTCGGGTCGGGAGCGCGTCAGGGGCGGACACACGCTGCGGCCTCACACAACCTCCGGGCAGGGGGACGAAGAAGGATGGTCAGTAGCCCGCGGAGGGACGCGGCGCACTGATCTGGTCTTACATGGTGGGAAGAGTTAGTCCAGTTTACGCCAACCGCAGGACCCGGAGGGGCATTGCCGGTCGTGTCAACCAGATCACGAAAGCGTAACGGACCAGGGTGCGCCCGGTCTACCACTGTGAACGAACACACGCCGGCACGGCGCTCCGGCCAGGCGGACCAGCCAGTCGGAGACCGATATGGAACAGTGTGTCCATGCCTGCCGCAGCATCAGGGTCGCCCTCCACCGTCGTGCTCGTCGTCGAGGACGAACCGGAGATCGCCACCCAGATTGCCCGCCGCCTCGAGGCGGAGGGCTGGCGACCGCACACGGCCGGCGACGGCCTCGCCGGTGTGCGGGCTGCGGAGACCCTGCAGCCCGACCTCATCGTGATGGACGTGATGCTTCCGGGTGTCGACGGTCTGGAAGCGTGCCGCCGCATCCAGGCGCTGCACGCCGGAGCGGGCACCACGGCACCCCCGATTCTGATGCTCACCGCACGCGACGATGAGACGGACTTGATCATCGGACTTGGTGTGGGAGCCGATGACTACATGACCAAGCCGTTCTCCATGCGCGAGCTCCTTGCCCGCCTCAAGGTGCTACTGCGGCGGGTGGATCGAGCACGGCATGCACCGGTCTCCGACTCCGGTGCGCTGCCCCTGACCCTCGGCGACCTGGTGATCGACCGCGCGGCGCGACGGGTGAGCCGAGACGGCAAGGAAGCCCATCTGACGCCGACGGAGTTCGACCTGTTGGTGTGCCTGGCACAGAGCCCGAAGACAGTGCTCTCGCGCGAGCGGCTGCTCGCGCAGGTGTGGGACTGGGCGGACGCCTCGGGAACCCGGACGGTCGACTCCCATGTCAAGGCGCTGCGGCGCAAGCTCGGCTCGGACCTGATCCGCACGGTGCACGGCGTGGGCTATGCCCTCGAGCCGAGCATCGAACCAGGCACGGCCTGAGCTGCTCCGATCAGGAGGGCCATCGAGGTGAGTCGATGAAGAGGGCTGGCAGCCTTCGGCACGCGCGCAACGCCGTCAGCTGGCGGGACCGCCTGGACGGCCTCTACGGCGACCTACGCCCGCTGGACCCGGTGCGCTCGATCAAGATGAAGCTCATCGTGATCATCGGTGCCACGGTCGCACTGTTCACCCTGGTCACCTGGATCGGGGATCGGTTCGACTTCGGGGTGCTCCGCACCTTTCCGGTGGCGCTCGTGTGCTCGCTCGTGCTCACCCAGATTCTGGCCCGCGGAATGACACGCCCTCTCCGGGAGATGACGGCGGCGGCCGGCGCCATGGCTCGTGGCGACTACAGCCAGCAGGTCCACACCGACAGTCAGGACGAGGTCGGGCAACTCGCGGCCGCGTTCAACTCCATGGCACACGACCTGGACATGCTCGACACGCAGCGCCGGGAGATGGTTGCCAACGTCTCGCACGAGCTGCGCACGCCCGTGGCGGCCCTGCGTGCCCAGCTGGAGAACCTGGCCGACGGGGTGGTCGAGCCCGATCCGCGGGAGCTGGAGTCCGCACTCACCCAGGTGGAGCGCCTCTCCCGCCTGATCAGCTATCTGCTCGACCTGTCTCGCTTGGAGGCCGGCGCAGCGGACCTCGACCTCGACGATCTCGCCATCGGCCCGTTCTTGCAGGATGTGGTCACCCAAGCGCGCCACGCGGCCGCTGAGACCGGCCGGGACCTGCGGTGGGAGGTCAGCACCAACCCCGAGGACCTGCATCTGCGCGCCGATGAAGAGCGGCTCCGTCAAGTGATCTCGAACCTCCTGGGCAATGCGTCCCGACACTCCCCGCCCGGCGGCACCATCTGGCTCAGCGCACGGACAGAACCCCACCGGTCCGCCGTCGTGATCGAGGTGCTCGATGAGGGGCAGGGCATACCGGTGGCCGATCGACAGAAAGTCTTCGAACGCTTCGAACGCGGCAACGCCCCCGGCCAACGCAGCGGACAGAGCACCGGCGGCACCGGGTTGGGACTCGCGATTGCCCGGTGGGCGGTCACTCTGCACGGCGGCACGATCGCCGTTGCTGACCCTCCGCGCGGCTCGGGCGCGATGATCCGCGTGACCCTGCCGGGTGCGGGTCCGCGACGCGGTGTCACCACGACCCGACCGAGCACGCATCCGCCGGCGGACGGAACCGATGCAGGCGCCACATCCCCGGCCGACAGGTGAGGTCTACTCCTGACCGGGTGTTGACTTCACCTTGATCCCGAGGCTTCACGGCGGCCGCATCCCGAGCCGAATCGCGGAATCGCGGCACTCAAGATGCGCAGACCACCGCCTGCGTCGCCTAGGCTGGACCACACACATCCACACACGCGCACCACGTGAAAGAGGGCGATCCCCGAGTGTCCCAGCAGGCACCCCACGATGACACGTCAGCATCGGCGACCTTCGGCGGGAACGAGTGGCTCATCGAGGAGATGTACGCCCAGTTCCGCGAGGACAAGTCGCAGGTGGATCCAGCCTGGTGGGACTTCTTCGAGTCGTACTCACCACGCGAAGTGAGCCCGGACTCCTACGGCGAGAGCGCTGAGCCCTCGACCGCCTCTGCGGCACCGTCCCAGCCGGTCGAAAACGCTCCCGCTGCACCCGAGCCCGCCGGTAAGCCAGCACCACGCACCGGAAACCAGACCGCTCCGGCGGACGCCACCCCCACGCCGACTGCGTCCGGCACCCCGCACGTCGTCCCGGCCAAGCCGATCGAACCAGCTCCGGCCACCACGGCTCAGGCGAACGACACCACGCCACCGACGCTCAACGTCAAAGGTGACGTCCCCCCAGAACCACCGATGGCTACCGCAGAGGCCCCAACGGCCACCTACACCCGGTCCATCACCGGCGGCGGCCCCCGTGACGCAGGTGGCGACGACGAGGTCGCAAAGTTGCGCGGCCCCGCTGCCCGGGTGGTCACCAACATGGAGGCTAGCCTCGCCGTCCCGACGGCGACGAGCGTGCGGACTGTTCCCGCGAAGCTCCTCGTGGACAACCGGATCGTGCTGAACAATCACCTCCGCCGCAGCCGTGGCGGCAAGGTGTCCTTCACCCACCTCATCGGGTTCGCCGTGGTGGAAGCGCTCGGCGACATGCCCGAGATGAACGCCGGCTACCGCACAGTGGACGGTAAGCCCGGACAGGTACGTCCCTCGCACGTGAACTTCGGGCTCGCGATCGACCTGGCCAAGCCGGACGGATCCCGCCAGCTCCTCGTGCCCTCGATCAAGGGCGCGGAGTCGATGGACTTCGCCGAGTTCTGGCGCGGGTACGAGGACGTCGTGGCCAAGGCCCGCAACAACAAGCTCACGATCGAAGACTTCGCCGGCACCACGATCACCCTCACCAACCCAGGCACCATCGGCACCGTGCACTCGGTGCCGCGCCTGATGGAGGGACAAGGCACGATCATCGGTGTCGGGGCGATGAACTACCCGGCCGAGTACCAGGGCGCGGCACCGGAGACCCTCTCCAAACTGGGTATCTCGAAGATCCTCACGATCACCTCCACCTACGACCACCGGATCATCCAGGGCGCACAGTCCGGCGACTTCCTGCGGATCGTGCACAGCAAGCTGATCGGTGAGGACGGCTTCTACGACCGGGTGTTCGCGGCCCTGCGGGTGCCGTACGAGCCGGTGCGGTGGACCACCGACGTCTACTCCGACAGCGAGGACGACCTGGGCAAGCCGGCGCGGATCGCCGAACTGATCCACGCCTACCGCTCCCGCGGGCACCTCCTGGCCGATACCGACCCGCTCGCCTACCGGCAGCGCAAGCACCCCGACCTCGACGTGCAGAACCACCGGCTGACGCTGTGGGACCTGGACCGTACATTCCCGACCGGCGGGTTCGGCGGCAAGGCGAAGATGCTGCTTCGCGACATCCTCGGGCTGCTGCGCAACTCGTACTGCCGCACCATCGGCGCGGAGTACATGCACCTGCACGACGGCGCACAGCGTCGGTGGTTCCAGCAGCGCCTGGAGTCCGGCTGGGCGAAGCCGGACGTCGAGGAGCAGAAGCGGATCCTGCGTACCCTGAACGCGGCCGAGGCCTTCGAGACGTTCCTGCAGACGAAGTTCGTCGGGCAGAAGCGGTTCAGCCTGGAGGGTGGCGAGTCGCTGATCCCGTTGCTGGACCGTGTGCTCGAACGATCCGCCGAGGAAGCACTGGACGAGGTGAGCATCGGGATGCCGCACCGCGGCCGTCTCAACGTGCTGGCCAATATCGCCGGGAAGTCCTATGCGCAGATCTTCGCTGAGTTCGAGGGCAACCAGGACCCGCGCACCGTCCAAGGCTCGGGGACGTGAAGTACCACCTCGGCACCGAGGGCACGTTCACCGCCTCCACCGGCTCCACCACGAAGGTGTACCTCGCTGCCAACCCGTCGCACCTCGAGGCCGTGAACGGCGTGCTCGAGGGCGTGGTGCGCGCCAAGCAGGACCGCATCGATCTCGGCGGGGCCGGATTCTCGGTGCTGCCGCTGCTGATCCACGGTGACGCCGCGTTCGCCGGCCAGGGTGTGGTGACGGAGACACTCCAGCTCTCCCAGCTGCGCGGATACCGCACGGGCGGCACCGTGCACGTGATCATCAACAACCAGGTGGGCTTCACCACCGGCGCGTCCTCGTCCCGCTCCACGCTGTACTCCACCGATGTGGCGAAGGGTCTGCAGATCCCGATCTTCCACGTCAACGGGGACGACCCGGAGGCGGTGGCGCACGTCGCCGAGCTCGCCTTCGACTACCGGCAGGAGTTCAACAAGGACGTCATCATCGACATGGTGTGCTACCGCCGCCGCGGGCACAACGAAGGCGACGATCCGTCGATGACCCAGCCAGTGATGTACTCCCTCATCGAGAAGAAGCGCAGCGTCCGCAAGCTCTACACCGAAGCCCTGGTGGGCCGCGGCGACCTCACCGAGGACGAGGCCGAAGAGGCCCTGCAGCACTACAAGTCCGAGCTGGAGCGGGTCTTCACCGAGGCACGCAAGAGCGACGGCCAGCAGTCCTCCGCCACCCAGGTGGCCGGTCTCGAGCGCCCGGAGTCCCAGATGGAGGACGCCGGGGTGATCATCGGGTGGCAGACTGCCGTCCCGGACAAGGTGCTCGCGCACATCGGCGCCGCTCATACCCGCCCGCCCGAGGGCTTCAACGTGCACCCCAAGCTCAACCAGTTGCTGGACAAGCGCTCGCAGATGTCCACCGACGGTGCCGTGGACTGGGCGTTCGGAGAGATCCTCGCCTTCGGCAGTCTGCTGATGGAGGGCACCCCGGTGCGCCTGGCCGGTCAGGACTCCCGCCGTGGCACGTTCGTCCAGCGGCACGCCGTCCTGCACGATCGCTTGAACGGCGCCGAGTGGACGCCGTTGATGTATCTCTCCCCGGACCAGTCCAAGTTCTGGGTCTATGACTCGTCGCTGAGCGAGTACGCCTGCCTCGCGTTCGAGTACGGCTACTCGGTGGAACGCCCCGATGCCCTCGTGCTCTGGGAAGCCCAGTTCGGTGACTTCGTGAACGGCGCCCAGGTCGTGATCGACGAGTTCATCTCGGCGGCCGAGCAGAAGTGGGGGCAGACCTCGTCGGTGGTGCTGCTCCTGCCGCACGGGTACGAGGGGCAAGGTCCGGACCACTCCTCGGCACGCAAGGAGAGGTTCCTCCAGCTGGCGGCCGAGGACAACATGATCGTGGCCGAGCCTTCCACCCCGGCGAACCATTTCCACCTGCTGCGGCGCCAGGCCTACCAGCGCCCGCGCCGTCCGCTGGTGGTGTTCACCCCCAAGCAGCTGCTCCGCCTCAAGGCGGCGACGAGTTCGATCGAGGACTTCACCTCGGGCACCTTCCAGCCCGTGATCGGGGACTCCAGCGTCGACCCCGCCGCCGTGCAGCGGGTGCTGCTGTGCAGCGGTCGGGTCTACTACGACCTGCTCGCCGAGCGTTCCAAGCGGGAGGACGCCACCACGGCCCTGGTCCGGATCGAGCAGCTCTACCCGCTCGATGCCGAGCAGATCGTCGCCGAACTGGACCGCTACCCGAACGCCGAGTTCGTGTGGGTACAGGACGAGCCTCGGAACCAGGGCGCGTGGACGTACCTGATCACCCGACTGCCGGCCTACGTGCCTGTGGTCGCCGAGCGCGGGATGCGAGTGATCTCCCGGCCTGCCTCAGCCGCACCGTCCGCCGGGACGGCGAAGGTGCACCAGGCAGAACAGGCCACGCTCCTGGAGGAGGCGTTCGCCCGGTGAGCGCATACGCCGCGGAACAGACCGGTCGGCGGCGGATCTGCGTGATCGGCGATGAACTCGTCGCCGGTGTCGGGGATGCTCGGGGTCTCGGCTGGACGGGCCGGGTCGCCGCACGCACGCGCAGCGACGAGGTGCTGGAGTACTACCCGCTGCCCGTACCGAACGAGACGACGACAGCGCTCTCAGCCCGCTGGGAGACCGAGTGCAACCGCCGGTTCGGCCCCGGGGAGAACCGGCTCGTCGTGGCCCCCGGCTCGGCCGACCTTCGGCACGGCGTGACTCTGGCGCGCAGCCGGCTCAACCTGGCCAACGTGCTGGACGACGCCTCGGCGCGGCAGATCCCCACATTCGTGCTGGGTCCGCCGCCGCGCACGGACACCGATGCCGCAGCCCAGGCCGAGTTGTCGACGGCGTTCTCGGACGTGTGCAGCCGCCGTGGCGTGCCGTACGTGGAGACCTACGCGCCGCTCGCAGACCACGAGCAGTGGCTCGCGGACCTCGCCTCCAGTGGCGGGACGCACCCCGAGCAAGCCGGTTACGGCCTGCTCACCTGGCTGGTCCTGCACAACGGATGGCACGACTGGCTGGGCATCCCGCAGGACGACTGATACCTGGCGCCCAGCTCCCGCCGGGCCGACCGCTGGGTTCTGCGGCACCTGACGCGACAGTTGCCGCAGAACCCCGCGTTCGCCACCAGGGCCCGGTCAAGTGGACGGCGGTGCGTCCGCCTTGCCGTCGCCGTCGATGTCGTAGGAGTCCGGCTCCTCCGGGTGCTTGCGTAGGTGCATCAAGGCTGCGACCAGCGCACCCCAGACCAGACCCAGGGCGATGATCATCATGATCACGGCGCTCGCGTCCATCACGCCTCCTTCCCGGGGAGCTTTGCGCTCCCCTCCTGATCCAGCGGTGCGTCCACGACTCCCTTGCGCCAGGGGATGAGCGTGAGGATGACGGCGATGACGACCAGCGCGATCGCCGATCCCCAGCCGTAGAGGGTGACGTACTCGGACGGCATCTCCCCGTACCCTTCCTGGATCCGGTCGATGATCTCGGTGACGAACATAAAGCCCAGGATGATCGGTGTCACCAGGGCGATCATGAGCTTCCAGACCATGCCCACCTTGAACGAGGACACCCCGTTGAGGTGGTCACCGAGCACACGGAGCTTGCGCAGCAACCAGGCGAGAGTGATCACCGAGACGAGCCCGGCGCCGACGATGCCGAAGTTGTTCGCGAAGGCGTCTACCACGTCGAGCAGGTTCAATCCGGTGGTGGTGGGGAACAGCAGGATGGAGATGATCGCCATCAGACCGCCCACCCCGAACACTGCCGCGTTCCGGCTGATCCCGAACTTGTCCTCCACTGCGGTCAGCACCACCTCGACGATGCTGACGAGCGAGGTGATGCCGGCGAGCACAAGGGACAAGAAGAACAGCACCCCGAAGATCGGACCACCGGGCATGGTGGACAGCATGGTGGGGAAGGCGATGAACGCCAGCCCGATGCCGGCCCCCGCTACCTCGCCCACACCCACACCAGCTGCCTGGGCCATGAATCCGAGCGTGGCGAACACAGCGACACCGGCGAGCAGCTCGAACCCGGAGTTGGAGAACGCGACCGTCAGGCCGGAGCCGGTGAGGTTCGTCTTCCGCTTCAGGTGCGCGGAGTAGGTGATCATGATGCCGAACCCGATGGACAAGGAGAAGAAGATCTGCCCGTAGGCGGCAACCCACACGTTGGAGTCACCCAGGGCCGCCCAGTTCGGGGTGAACAGGGCGTTCAGCCCATCGAAGGCCCCCGGAAGGGTCAGCGACCAGATCATCAGGAGCAGGAAGATCCCGACCAGGATGGGGATGAAGATCATCGAGATCCGGGCGATACCGCCCTGGATCCCGCGCCAGTGCACAATCAGGGCGAATATCCAGACCAGCACCAGCGGGATCGCCACACCCGGTACCAGGTTCACCCCGACCTCGAATGCGGCGTCACCCTCGGCCTGTTGCAGGAAGTCCCCGAGCAGGAAGCCTGCGGCGTCGTCGCCCCAGGCCTGGGTGGCGGAGAACCCGACGTAACGCACCGCCCAGGCGATGATCACGGCGTAGTAGACGGCGATCACGAACGAGATCCCGACCTGCCACCAGCCGATCGCCTCGGCGCCACCGCCGAGTCGGCGCCAGCTCAGCGGCGCAGACCCGCGGTACTTGTGCCCGATCGCGTAGTACATGAAGAGCAGTGGCACACCCGCGGTGAGCAGTGCCACCAGGTACGGCAGGATGAACGCACCACCGCCGCCCTCGTAGGCCACGTACGGGAAACGCCAGATATTGCCGAGTCCGACGGCGGACCCGATGGCGGCGAAGATGAACGCCCGCCGCCCTTTGAATTGCTGTCTCTCGCTCATGCTCTGCCCCTTCGTGGTCTCACCTCGGCACCTCAGCGCTCAGTGAAGTGCCTCACACCGTAGCGCTCTACACACCCGCAGGTCACGCGAAACACTCAGGTCGTCAGCACCACCTTCCCGAATGCTGCACCGGAGTCGAGCCGCTCGAACGCGGCACGCACCCCAGCCTCGCTACCGAGGTCGTGCTCGGAGTCGATCACCGGCCGCACACCGGTGGTCTCCACCATCGCCGCCAGCTCAGCCAGCTGGGCTGCCGTGCCCATCGTGCTGCCCAGGATCCGCAGGCTGCGGAAGAACACTCGATTCAGGTCCGCCGACGGGTCGGGCCCGCTGGTGGCACCCGCCACGACCACCACGCCGCCCGGACGCAGAGACCGCAGCGAGTGCTCCCAGGTGGCAGCACCGACCGTCTCGATCACCGCGTCCACCGGATTCACCCGGGTGCCGGTCGGCACCGCCTCGTGCGCACCCAGGATGCGGGCTCGCTCGAGCTTGGCCTCAGTCCTGGAGGTGACCACCACCTGGGCGCCCGCAGCCAGCGCCAGCTGGACGGCCGCCGTCGCGACTCCTCCCCCAGCGCCCTGCACGAGCACCCGCTGACCTGGGCGCACCTGCGCCTCGTGCACCACCATCCGGAATGCGGTGAGGTACGCCGTCGGCAGGCAAGCGGCCTCGGCCGCTGAGAGCGAGTGCGGTACCGGGATCAGGTTGCGGGCCGGCACCCAGACACGTTCGGCGAGCGTGCCAGGGTGCTTCTCCGAGAGCAACGTGCGGCGAGGGTCGAGCGTCTCCTCCCCCACCCAGTCCGTGGACGAGATGACGGCGTGGACGAGCACCTGGCGGCCATCGGGATCAGTGCCGACCGCATCGGTACCAAGGATCATCGGCAACTGTTCGCCACGCAGGCCGACGCCGCGCAGGCTCCACAGGTCGTGATGGTTCAGGGCGGCGGCACGCACCTGTACGGGCACCCATCCCGTCGGCGGGGCCGGTTCGGGCAGGTCCCCCACCTCCAGACCCGTCAGCGGGGCGGCTGCATCCTGTCGAGCTGCGTAGATCGCACGCATCCGTTAAGCGTACGATCCCCGAAGGTCGGACGCGCTCTGAGTGCAGGGGCGAATGTGGGATGATGGACGACGGCCCTGATCACCCGAACCCGAGGAGCTGCGATGAGCAAGCGCGGACGCAAGCGCAAGGCGCGCCGTCACGGCGCCGCCAACCACGGCAAGCGCCCCAACTCCTGACCGAGCTGGAACGCAGCGACACGCCGGGTCCACCGTGAGGTGGGCCCGGCGTTCGTCGTTCGTCCTGGAGTCAGGCGCGACGACTCTCCCGCAGCAGAGTCAGTTGCGTGCGCACCCGCATCCGCAACTCATCCGGTGCGACCTCCACGCAGGACTTACGCAGGATCACTCGCACTTCCCGCTCCCGGCTCACCGCTTCGAGGCAGGTAGCGCACTCGGCGATATGGGCGCGCAAGCGGTCCAACTCCAGCTGGGTCATCTCCGCGTCGATATACTCGTACAAGTGTTCCAGCGCCTCTTCGCACTGGCACTCGTGCCCACGTTCGGTGTTCATGTCCGTACTTCCTTGTCGGCGCTGACCTTGATCCCGAGCGAGCGCGCGTGCTCGGCGAGCAGCTGACGCAGCTGGGCACGACCACGGTGCAACCGGGACATCACCGTCCCGATCGGAGTATCCATGATCTCGGCGATCTCCTTGTATGCGAAGCCCTCCACGTCAGCGAGGTAGACCGCGAGGCGGAAGTCCTCTCCCAGTTCCGCCAACGCCTCCTTGACCTCTGAACTGCCCAGTGCATCCAGGGCCTCGGTCTCTGCCGAGCGCAGCCCCGTGGACGTGTGCGAGGCGGCACGGTGGATCTGCCAGTCCTCCACCTGGTCCGAGTCCGACTGCTGCGGCGTGCGCTGCTTCTTGCGGTAGGTGTTGATGAACGTGTTGGTGAGGATCCGGTACAGCCACGCCTTCAAGTTGGTCCCTGGCTTGTACTGCGCGAAAGCCGCATAGGCCTTGGCGAAGGTCTCCTGCACCAGGTCTTCGGCATCGGCCGGATTGCGGGTCATCCGCAGGGCGGCGCCATAGAGCTGGTCGAGGTACGGCATCGCGTCATCCTCGAACCGCCGTTCCCGCTCGGCCACGCTCTCGGCCTGCGGTGCCCGATCGTTGAAGTCAGTCATCACCTGTGAGCCTAGTGGGCGCACGGCGCGGCGCATCACCGCACGGTCGCGGGAGGGCTGACTGGGCGGGCGTGTCGGGGTGTTGGAGGTCCGCCGATCGCGGCCGCGGACGGGATTCGAGGTCGCGGGAAGGGTTGCTGCACTCACGTTGTGCGCAACGCCTCCACTCGCTCAGACATTCCACCCGGCAGTGTGGCATGTCACTCCGGACGACACAGGTGCACTGATGGGCTCGCACCCAAGCCGGATCTGCGGTAGCAATGACGCATGGATCCCGTGCGCGCTATCGCCCGACCTCTGCTCGCCTCCGTCTTCGTCGTGGACGGTATCGATGCGATCAAGAATGCCGACGAGCATGCTGCCCTGCTCGAACCGTGGGAGCCGCTACTGGCCAAGGTCTCCGAGAAGGTGCCCGGGATACCGAAGAAGCGCACCACGATGGTGCGGGTGATGGGTGGGACCAGCGTGGCGGCCGGGGCACTCCTCGCCTCCGGGAAGGCTCCTCGGCTGGCCGCGGGTGTGCTGGCCGTGGTGGCGCTGAAGCAGACCGTCGTGCGTTACCCGTTCTGGAGCGCGAAGGGTGCCGAACGCCGCGAGAAGTTGAACGGCTTCATGCGCAACGGCGCTCTGGTGGCCGGGTTGATCTTCGCCGCGCAGGACCGTCGCGGGAAGCCATCGCTCGCCTGGCAGGTGGAGAACTGGCGTGAACATCGCACCGATCTCTCCGACGTCAAATCCGATCTCGAAGATCAACTCCGGATCGCCAAGGCGGAGATCAAGGCGGGCAAGGCCGAATTGAAGTCCGGGCTGCGCACTGCACAAGCCACGTTGTCCTGAGCCGCGCAGCAGTACAGACCACTCAACCGAGTCGGTCCCCTGAGGCGTCGAGGTAGCAGGTCCCGCATCTGGCCTCGTAGGCAACCCGCTGACCATCGATGGCGACTTGATCACCGTCCAGGACCACGCGCCCACCCACCGTGCGGGTCGTGAGCACCGCCTTTCGACCACATCGACAGATGGTCTTCAGTTCTTCGAGGGAGTGCGCGAGCTCCAGCAGCCGCGCGGATCCGGCGAACGCGCGGGTTCGGAAGTCCGTGCGGATGCCGTAGGCGAGCACGGGCACCCCATCGATCACGGCGATCCGGAACAGGTCCTCCACCTGCTCAGTCGTCAGGAACTGGGCCTCGTCCACCAGCAGGCACGCCACGGACGGGACGTCGATATCCAGTGTGCCGGGTTCACGACCTGCCGCGTGCGCGGTGAAGAGATCACGGACTGACGCCTCCGGCGGCACCAGGAAGTCCGCAGCGCGGGTAAGACCGAGTCTGGAGATGACCTCACCCTCACCCTTCGTGTCCACCGAAGGCTTCGCCAACAGGACCCGCTGCCCACGCTCCTCGTAGTTGAACGCAGCCTGCAGCAGACTGGTGGATTTTCCGGAGTTCATCGCTCCGTACCGGAAGTAGAGCTTGGCCACGCACGGTCCTTTCGCCGCGGGCCACTCTAGACGTGATGCAAGTCTGACGGTGCGCGTGCTCGGGTGAGGTCGCGAGCGGCGACGGGCTGGCAGCGCGACCGCCGGTCCCGGCCAGGCGGCGGGTCCTGCCTGAGGTGGGTGAGGGTGAGAACGGGGGGTCGGTACGGGGGCGGTGTGCGGACCGACCGGTTCCAGGCGATGCGCTCGAACAGGCTTTCCGTGTCTGGCGTCCGGCTGTCCACGGAGACCTGGTCGACCGGTCCGATGTCGGTGGTCTCAGGAAGTATGTGAATATGACGTTGACAGCCACTAGTTCCGCATTCTCAGCATTGGTTGAGAACGAGCTGGCTGCCGCGTGGATGAGCATTCCTGAGCCGCTGGCTGAGGGATTCTGTGTCAGCTTTCCAGGACGGGCTATCACCATCTCTCGTTGGAGCGGGACTTATCCACAGGTGTCGCCTTTGGCATGGCCATTGTCAGTGGCTGCTGGGAGAATAAGGGTATGACGTCGACAGCTACTGGTTCCGTGTTCTCGGCCCCGGCCGGGAATGCGGTGCTGGCTGCCCTGCGGGAGAACGTCACCACGGCTCGGGCAGTTGATGTTGAGCGTGCCGAGCTGGTGGTCGCCTGGGTGGGCGAGCGAGCCATCGACCCAGCCACGATGGGCTCCGCGACGGGTGGGCCGATGTTCGACCCGGACGAACACGAAGGCCTACCGGTTCCGGATGAGCATGCCGGACTACCGGTCGAGTATGCGGGGGTGCCGGGGACGGAGCAGCCGATGCGCCTAGCTGGGGATGGTGCCCCGTTGGTCTCGGACCTGGAGTTCACCCGGTTGGCGACTGCGTTGGGGCAGTCGAACGAAGCAGCCCTGGCCTATGTGGGTGTGGTGGTCGAGCTCGCCTACCGGCTCCCCCAACTCTGGGAACGGGTACGGGCCGAGCAGGTCAGCATCCACCGGGCCCGGACAGTGACCCGGATGAGCAAGAGGCTCCCGTTCGCCGGTGCCGCCTGGGTGGACGCCCAGGTGGCCTGGACGATCGGGTCCTGCACGGTCGCGCAGATTGAGCGGACCGTGAGTGCGGCGATGGCCACCTTCGACCCCGACCAAGCCGCCAAGGACGAACAAGCAGCGTTGGAGGGGCGCCACTTCGATATCCGTCTCGATGAGGCAGGCACCACCGCGGCGCCGGGATCGGGATTGGGTGTGGGGTCGGTGGTGCGGGTCGAGGGCGGCCTCGACCTTGCTGACGCGTTGGATCTTGAGGCTGCGGTGTCCGACCAGGCCCGTGCGCTGGCAGGGTTCCTGCCCGGCACCAGTGAGAATGTGCGCCGCTCCATCGCCGTGGGCGACCTCGCCCGCGGACACACCACCCTGCCCATCCCCGAGACCACCCCCGGCAGCGGAGCTGCTGGCAACGGCGGCGGAGTGACGGGCCCGGACGGAGGTTCGACCGGGGGTGAGGACCCGGCTGGCGGAACGACCGGCGGCACCGGCACGACCGGCCCCAGCATCGAGGGGGCGACTGGTGCTACTGGTGGGATGGGGCGGACCGTGATGCTCTACCTCCACCTGCCCGCCGACGCCCTCAACGACCACACCGGTGCAGGGGCGGACGGCGCCGGGAACGTGTTCGGGTCCGGGATCGTGGGCCGGTGCGAAAACACCAAATCACCGGTCTCGAAAGAGCAGATTCGTCAATGGTGTGCCACTGCGGGACGAATCCTGGTGCGTCCGGTGATCGATCTGGCCGGGCACACCGATGCCACCACGTATGAGGCCAGCCCGACACTGCGCGAGCGGATCATTCTTCGTGACGGGCGGTGCCGGTTTCCCTATTGCAATCGCTCCGCGCGTTCTGCCGATCTGGATCATAGTGTTCCCTACGACCAGGGTGGTCGAACGAGTTCGGTGAATATGGCCGCTTTGTGTCGACGTCACCACCGGGCGAAAACCCATACCGGGTGGTCGTATTCGATGATCACCCCTGGGGTGTATTACTGGGCTGCACCCGATGGTGTCCATTATCTGGTGACACCTTCTGGCACCTACCCCATCCCCACCGCCGGCAATAGGCCACGAAACGGACGGGGCAGCCCCCGTGGCAGCGGTCCGCCCGAGAGCAGACCTGACCAGCCACACAGCGAGTGCGTCGCTGATCCACCGCGGCCAAACCTGCCCGGCCACACCGACCCACCACCAGACTGACCACCCCACCCCGAACCCCGCCGACACCACCCGTCAGCGGGGGCCTCGGCATGTCCGGGAGCCAGATTGAGCCCCGCGGTCGACCGCTATCGCGCACCAGCGACAGCCGGCGCCGCCCACCAGCCCAGTAGGCTGACCTCGTGGCGACTTCTCCCGTTCTCAGCGACACCTCCGACATCTGGCCAGCCCCGACTGCCGCAGCACCGCTTGACGCAACAGTCATCGTTCCGGGGTCGAAGTCCCTCACGAACAGAGCTCTCCCCCTGGCCGCGATCGCCGCCGAACCCACGACCATCCGCGGGGCATTGCGCTCCCGCGACGCCGATCTGATGATCGGCGCATTGCGCACGCTCGGCACCGAGATCTCCAGCAGTGACCACGGTGCCACCCTCGAGGTGCGTCCGGGTCCCCTACGTGGCGACGTGAGTATCGACTGCGGCCTCGCGGGAACCGTGATGCGGTTCGTGCCACCGATCGCTGCCCTCGCCGACGGGCCGGTGCACCTTGACGGTGACCCCGGAGCACGCGTGCGACCGATGGGCCCCGTGCTGCGCGCCCTCGCTGCCCTCGGAGTACCGGTGACGGCGTCCGGCAGGGCTCCCTCCGCCACCGACAGCACCGGCCGCCAGGATCCCGACACGGTGCCGCAGTACTTGCCCGTGGCCGTCCACGGCACCGGAGGGATCCGCGGCAGCGAGATCGACGTCGACGCGTCGACGTCCTCTCAGTTCATCTCCGGCCTGCTGCTCGCCGCGCCCCGGTTCGAAGCCGGGCTGACCCTGCACCACGTCGGTGAGGTGCTGCCCAGCCAGCCGCACATCGACATGACGATCGCGGTCCTGCGCGAGCGTGGCGTGGAGGTCGATGACGTCGCGCCCGGCAAGTGGCGAGTGGAGCCTGGCGAAATCTCCGGCGGCGACGTGCTGATCGAACCGGACCTGTCCAACGCGGCGCCGTTCCTCGGTGCCGCCCTGGCCGTGGGCGGGAGCGTGAGCGTGCCGTTCTGGCCGTCCACCACGACGCAACCCGGTGGCCTGTTGCCCGAGATCCTCACCCGGCTCGGCGGCACCGTGGAACTCTCCGACGGCGTCCTGACCGTTCACGGGACCGGCAGCATCACACCTGTGGACCTCGACCTCTCCGCAGCGGGTGAGCTGGCCCCGACGGTCGCTGCTCTCGCAGCCCTCGCCCCCGGCGAGTCCCGCCTGCACGGGATCGCACACCTACGCGGTCACGAGACGGACCGGCTTGCCGCATTGGTCACCGAGATCACCCGGCTCGGCGGGATCGCCGAAGAGCTCGAAGACGGCGTCTGGATCCGCGGGGGCGACCTGCACGGGGCAGACGTGGAGACCTACCACGACCACCGGATGGCCACCTTCGCCGCCATGATCGGCCTGGCCGTACCGGGCGTGGGAGTCGTCAACGTGGGCACCACAGCCAAGACCCTCCCCGACCTCCCCGGCATGTGGCACTCGATGCTCGGCGGCGGCACGCACTGATGGTCCGACGGGAGGCATACACCGAGGCCGACGTCCGGGTACGCCCGAACCGGCGCGGTTCGCGGCCACGCTCGAAGCAGCGCCCCGAGCACGCCGACGCCGTCCCCGGACTGGTCACCGCCGTGGACCGCGGCCGCTACCAGGTGCTCACCGATACAGGCGTCCCGGTAGTCGCAGTGAAGGCACGAGAGCTGGGCAGGGGTGCCGTGGTGGTCGGCGACCGGGTCGACCTCGTCGGGGACGTCTCCGGATCCGAAGGCACGCTGGCGCGCGTGGTGCGCGTCCAGGAACGGCAGACGCTGCTGCGCCGATCCGCCGACGATACCGACCCCACCGAGCGCGGGATCGTGGCGAACGCCGATCAGCTCGTGATCGTCACGGCGCTGGCGGACCCGGAGCCACGGCCCCGCATGGTCGACCGGTTCCTCGTGGCCGCCTTCGACGCCGGAATGGAGGCGCTGCTGGTGCTCACCAAGGCCGACCTGGTCAGCGACTCCTACGCAGCCGACTTCGCAGACCGGTACGCCACCTTGGACGTGCGGTCAGTGGCGACCCGCCGCGACCGCGACAGCACCGCCTGGGTCGACGCGGTCGCCGAGCACCTGACGGGGCGCGTATCCGTCCTCGTCGGGCACTCCGGCGTCGGCAAGTCGACCCTGGTGAACGCCCTGGTCCCGGATGCTGACCGGGCCACCGGCGATGTGAACGAGGTCACCGGCCGGGGGCGCCACACCAGTTCGTCCGCCGTCGCCCTGCCGCTGCCGGCCGGCGGGTGGATCATCGACACTCCAGGGGTGCGGTCCTTCGGGCTCGCCCACGTGGATCCGGATCAGTTCGTCGCAGCATTCGACGACCTCGCACAGGTCGCAGCAGGCTGCCCTCGGGGATGCACCCATGCCGACGACGCCCCCGACTGCGCCCTCGACCCGTGGGCGGAGCAGGGCAGCACCTCCGACCGCGCACGGCTGAACTCGTTCCGCCGTCTCCTCACCAGCCGGCAGGCCGGCGACTCCTGATCAGCGGCGGTGCGAGAGTGCGCCGAGCACGTCCCGGTTCATCCGCGAGATCAGATCGAGCTGGATCCCCTTCGGGCAGGCGGCCGTGCACTCACCGATCTGCGTGCACCCGCCGAAGCCCTCGTGGTCGTGCTGGGCAAGCATGTCCAGAGCGCGGGAGTCCCGCTCCGGCTGCCCCTGCGGCAACAGACCCAGGTGGGTGATCTTCGCCGCCACGAACAGCGACGCCGACCCGTTCGGGCACGCTGCCACACAGGCACCGCAGCCGATGCAGGTGGCGGCGTCGAACGCGGCATCGGCATCGGCCTTCGGTACCGGAGCGGCGTGCGCGTCCGGCGCGGTGCCGGTCGGGGCGCTGATGTAGCCACCGGCCTGGATGATCCGGTCGAAGGAGGACCGATCCACGATGAGGTCCTTGATCACCGTGAACGGCTGCGCGCGCCACGGCTCCACGTCGATCACGTCGCCGTCGGAGAAGCTGCGCATGTGCAGCTGGCAGGTGGTGACCATGTCGTTCGGTCCATGCGCGAGGCCGTTGATCACGAGCCCGCACATGCCGCAGATTCCCTCGCGGCAGTCGCTGTCGAACGCGATCGGGTCATCGCCGGCCACGGTGAGTTGCTCGTTCAGGACGTCCAGCATCTCCAGGAACGACATGTCCGGGGAGACATCGGCCACCTGATAGGTCTGCATCGCGCCCGGGGCGTCGGAGTTCTTCTGTCGCCAGATGCGAAGGGTGATGTTCACTTGTAGCTCCGCTGCTTCATCTCGATCTCGGTGTAGACCAGGTCCTCCTTGTGCAGGATCGGACTGCCGCCGTCCCCACCGAACTCCCAGGCCGCCACATAGGCGAAGTTCTCGTCGTCGCGCAACGCCTCGCCTTCCTCGGTCTGGTGCTCGGCACGGAAGTGACCGCCGCAAGACTCCTCACGGTGCAGGGCGTCGATGCACATCAACTCACCGAGCTCGATGAAGTCCGCGACGCGACCCGCCCGCTCCAAGGTCTGGTTGAGCTCCTCGTTCACCCCACTGACCTTCACATCTCGCCAGAACTCCTCGCGCAGTTCGCGGATCAGGCCGATCGCCTTCGTCAACCCTTCCTTGGTGCGCTCCATCCCGCAGTACTCCCACATGATGTGGCCGAGCTCGCGGTGGAAGGAATCCACCGTCCGGGATCCGTCGATCGAGAGGAACGTCTCGATCCGTGCGCGCACGCCGTCGGCCGTGGCGACAGCCTCTGGATGGTCCGCACCGGCCTCGCCGAACGGTGCCTCCGCGAGGTAGTGGCTCAGCATCGGCGGGAGCACGAAGTAGCCGTCCGCGAGGCCCTGCATGAGCGCACTCGCACCCAGGCGATTGGCACCGTGGTCAGAGAAGTTCGCCTCACCGATCACGAACAGCCCCGGCACCGAGCTCTGCAGGTCGTAGTCGACCCAGAGCCCGCCCATCGTGTAGTGCACCGCCGGGTAGATCCGCATCGGCGTCTCGTACGGATTCTCCCCAGTGATCTGGGCGTACATGTCGAACAGGTTGCCGTACTTGGCCTCGACGGTCTCACGACCCATCCGCTCGATCGCGTCCGCGAAGTCGAGATACACACCACGCCCGCCCGGACCCACACCGCGGCCCTCGTCGCAGACCTGCTTGGCAGCCCTGGAGGCCACGTCACGGGGAACGAGGTTGCCGAACGCGGGGTACCGCCGCTCCAGGTAGTAGTCCCGCTCGGACTCCGGGATCTGGCGGGGGTCGCGCTTGTCGTCACCGTCCCGGGGAACCCAGATCCGGCCGTCGTTCCGCAGCGACTCGCTCATCAGGGTGAGCTTGGACTGGTGGTCCCCCGAGACCGGGATGCAGGTCGGGTGGATCTGCGTGTAGCAGGGGTTGCTGAAGTAGGCCCCCTTACGGTGGGCCCGCCAGGAGGCGGTGACATTGCAGCCCATCGCGTTCGTGGACAGGAAGAAGACGTTGCCGTAGCCGCCGGTTCCGAGCACGACGGCGTCCGCCATGTGGGTCTCGACCTCACCAGTGACCATGTCCCGCGCGACGATGCCACGAGCGCGACCGTCAATGACGATCACGTCGAGCATCTCGTGGCGAGTATGCATCTCCACGGTGCCGGCGGCGATCTGGCGCTCCAACGCCTGGTAGGCACCGATCAGCAGCTGCTGGCCGGTCTGCCCGCGGGCGTAGAAGGTCCGGGAGACCTGCACGCCTCCGAAGGACCGGTTGTCCAGCAGCCCGCCGTACTCCCGTGCGAAGGGCACGCCCTGGGCCACGCACTGGTCGATGATCTCCACGCTCGTCTGCGCGAGGCGGTACACGTTCGACTCGCGGGAGCGGTAGTCGCCGCCCTTGACGGTGTCGTAGAAAAGGCGGTGGATGCTGTCGCCGTCGTTGCGGTAGTTCTTCGCGGCGTTGATCCCACCCTGCGCGGCGATCGAGTGCGCCCGGCGCGGGGAGTCCTGATAGCAGAAGTTCTTCACGTGATAGCCGGCCTCGCCCAGAGTGGCGGCAGCCGCACCACCGGCGAGACCGGTGCCCACGATGATCACGGACCGCTTGCGCCGGTTCGTGGGGTTCACCAGCTTGGCGTCGAAGCGCCGCTGGTCCCACTTCTGGCTCATCGGCACCTCGGGTGCCTTGGTGTCGGCGATCGGTTCGCCGTCGGTGTAGAAGGGCTGGGACGTGACGCTCACTTAGCCGACCAATCCGAAGAAGATTCCGAACGGCGGGAGCAGGAAGCCCACCGTGATGACCGCGGCGACGACGGTCGCCAGGATGTTGAGCTGACGGCGACGCCGCGGGCTCGTGTTGGCACCGAGACTGGCCAGCGAGGCCCAGACACCGTGGCGCAGGTGGAAACCGACGGCCAGCAGCGCGATCGTGTAGCTCAGCACCACCCACCAGATCTCGAAGCCATTCACCACCCGCTCGTATGGGCTGTCCGAGGCGCCACCGGGTGCCACGGTGTTCCAGGTGAAGTGCATGAGGTGGTAGATCACAAACAGCACGATCACCACACCACCCCAGCGCATCGTGAACGAGGCGTAGCTCCGCTGACTGCCACGCTTGGCCTTCGAGCTGGCGTACCGGTTCCCACCCTGACCGCCGGTCGCAGCGCGCGATCGGCGCCACAGCGTCACCGCGGAGTAGATGTGAGCTCCGATCGCCGCCAGCAGCACGACGCGGATGATCCACAGCGCACCCGCGTAGGGCAGCATGGGCTCACCGAGCTCGCGCAGGTGGTGGGCATACTCGTCGAACGCCTCCTGGCCGGCGAAGACCTTCAGATTCCCGTACATGTGCGCGAGCAAATAGCCCACCAGCACGAGACCACTGACAGCCATCGCGGCCTTCAGGACGACGGTCGAGCGCCACACCGGGATTCGGGAGGTCGAGTTCTCCGTTCGCGTTGCCACGGGCCCTAACCTAACGCCTCGGACGAGGTCTGCGCGCACCGAGCACGCGCCGTGACATCACCGAGATATGAACGATTCGTGTCACACAATTTCCTCGGCGAGGTCGATCACCGTGAGGTGCCAGCGACCCAAATTGGAGGTGAACAGCTCCGATCCCCGGAAGGCGACGTTGGTGGGATGGCACAGCAGGTGCGCCGTCGGATCGGCGAACACGACGCTCACCGCACCGCTGCCCGGGTCCACCCGGAGCACCTGGGAGGGCTCGTAACAGCCCACGTACAGCAGACCGTCCGGGCCGATCGTGACGCCGTCGGGTAGCACGCCTGGCATCGTGGCGACCACCTCGGCGGTGCCGGGACCGCCGTTGGGCAGGATCGGGATCCGCACCACCCGGGAGGCGAACGTCTCGACCACGTACACGCTGGTCTCGTCCGCCGACACCGCCACGCCGTTCGCGAAGTCCAGCGGCTCGTCGTACCAGCGCCCACCAGCGCCGTCGGGACCGAACCGGTACACCCCGCCGCCCGGTTGGCCCTGCACGTTCGAGTCCGTGACGTACAGCGCACCCGACGGCGCCACCCGCACCATGTTCGGCGTGACGAAGGGGTGAGCTCCCCCGCGGGTGAGCTGTTCCAGGCCCGTGGACGGCGCATACCGGTACAACGCTCGGTGCGCAAGATCACACAGGTACACGGCACCAGAAGGGGCGATGTCCACCCCGAGCACGAACCCACCGGTGCTGGCCACCTGCTCACGCGATCCGCCGTCGGGTGCCACCCGGTACAGCTGACCACGCTCACCGCCGCACCAGATGCTCCCGTCCGGGTGCACGGCCACCCCCTCGGGGTGGTCCAGGCGCGGCTCGGTGAGGGGCCCGTCGTGGAAGATGTGGGCGGTGGCCATGTCTCAGCCCTGCTCGACGGCGCCGTCCGGGCCGATCCGGCGCACCTCACCGGTCGGCGCGAAGGTGGTGGCCTCGATCCGGGTGCTGCGGGTCTCCCCGCCCGCCAGCTTCACCAGGTTGGCCCCCTGCGCCTTCGCGTGGGCGATGCCGTGCCCAGGAATCGTGGACGCCGGTTCGATGGCCGTCACGTACACCTCGCCCCACCACGGCGCCCCGCCGCTCGCCCGTAGCTCCTGCCAGTACCAGGCGTGCGGGAACAGGTCGGCGTCCCAGCGCAGCGCCACCCCGAGGTCGATCTCCGGGTTCACCATGGCGTACCAGCCCGACTCCTCGAACTCACCGAGATAGGCCAACGTGGCCCGCGGGGTGCTCGGAATGCGGGAGAAGTCAGCCGGCTCGGCGCCCGCTGGAGCCTGCGGATGCGGCCAGGCGGCCGTGGCCGAGGGCTCCAGGTCGGCGCCGGCGTCGGTGGCGTCGGCCGTGATCGTGGTGGCGCTGGTGTAGATCCGGGTGGCCGGACCGATCAGCGGCTCGCCGAAGGCCGGGTGGTGCGACCACATGATCTCGACCGGGTCCGGGCTGGTGTTCGTGACCGACTCGTCAATGCTGAGCACGCCACCGCGGACGGCGACCCGTCGTTCGATCTGCAAGGGCGCCCTGGTCAGCCGGGTCCGCAGGTCGGCGAAGGCCGTGCCCTCGTCGTCGACCCCGAAGTCAGCCAGCTGCCACGGCACCCGCGAGGCCTCTCCGTGCCAGCCCCAGGTCAGGCCGCCGGGTGCCTCGCTGGCGTCGCCCCCGTTCGGGCACAGCAACTGCCAGCCTCCGGAGTACCGCTCCAGCCACTCGGCCTCGTCCTCGGCGTTCCACCGCCCCGCCCCGATCGGCGGCATCGCCCAGGGCGTCTTCCAGAGCACGTCCACACCGGTGCGCAGGTCCACCAGGGAATGCACGTCGCAGCCCTGCTGCGGCAGGATCGTCACCTCGAGCTCATCCGCGCTCAGGCGCAGCCCGGTCCATCCGTTGCCGAGATCCACTTCGCTCACGTATGCCTCGGTCACTGGCCGTCCTTCCGATCGTCGGTCCGGGCGGTCACCTGACCGCCCGCGATGTCGTAGCGCCTGCCGGCCACCTGGAGGCCGCGCAGCGCTGCGTCCGGGTCGAGCCTAGCGACCCACCCGTCGGCGGTCACCGCACCGTCGACATCCACCTCGACACCGAAGATCCCGCCGATCACCAGTTCCACGAACGACCCGGCCGAAGAGCAGGACCAGTCGATCAGGTACGGGAACTGAGGCGGTGTCTTACGCGCACCCCCGTGCACCGGCTCGGCCGCCTCCTCCACGAAGTGCGCCTGCCCGGGCGGTCCCTGATTGGCCGTGCGCGCCAGGCCAGGCAGCCAGTCCGCGACCGCCTCGGGGTGCCCGAGCGCGATCGCCGCGCGCGCCGAGTCCGGCGGCCATGCTGGATAGGCACCGTTCCACTGGTGGTCCGCGCGCAGCGAGTACCCGGCGTCGGGGTCGTGTGCGGACAGGGCCCGCATCCACGACGGCGTCCGCAGCTCGGTGTCGAAGAAGCGCACCATCTCGCCACGCACCTGCTCCGGCAGGTCCTGGGCGATGGTGGTCCCGACCGTGGCGAAGTCGTAGCAGTGTTTCGTGGGCACCAGCGTGCCGTCCGGCTGCCGGGCGTGGAAGTGCCCCGCACCCGGGATGTACAGGTCCCGCACGAGCGCCACCAGCTCATCGGCCTCGGCGCGCAGCCCGGCCGCCTCGCCGGTGTCCCCGTCCAACTCAGCGAACCGGGCGGCCGTGCGCAGGCACCACACGTTCGCCGCGTTCAGGCTGGCCACCTCGTGCACGTAGGAGGAGACGCACTCCAGCAGGTTGTCGATCTCGCCGTAGTCGGCCAGCCCGCTGCCCGAGCGGAGGGTGTGCCAGTGCCGGGCCCAGGAGCGCAGGTGCTCCCGCAGGGGACGGGTGCCGCCGTCGGGCGTGGTGAGCTCCTCGGCGAGGAACGCCCAGTCCCCGGTGAAGGCGATGTAGTCCCGCACTAGGCGGGTCATCGCATAGTGGTTCACCGAGTACCAGTAGCCGACCGGGCCACCGGTGAGCCACTCCGTGCCGAAGTGCTGCTCGATGTCCAGGCCCACCCAGTGCGCGATCTGACGGCGCATCACGGCCGGGTCGAGCTGGGCGTGCACGTGGGAGGAGAGGGAGTAGTCCCAGATGAAGGTGGTGGTCTGCCAGTAGCGGGGCATCAACGTGTCGTAGGTGCGCCCGAGCACTGAGGCTGGGTTGTCCCGGCGGAACCAGAGCACCCCGACGGCGCCCCACCAGTAGAGCCGGCGCAGGTCCGCATCGCTGGTGTCCAGCACCGGCAGGCTGCCGGAGAACTCCGGGCTGTCCGGATCGAACAGTGCGGCCAGCGAACGGTTCCACGCCTCCTCGCTGGTGGCCACGGCGGTCTCCGCTGCCGCTGCCAGCCGGTCCGCGGCGGCCGATGCCTCCTCGGACGTCGCGGCGATGGCGTGCAGGTACGTCCAGGTGCACGACTCCCCCGCGCCGACCCAGACTTCCGCCTCGACCACCCGGGCTGTCCCGTCGAGGACCGTGGCATCCTCCGGTGGCCGAAGCTCCTGTACGGACCAGGCAGTCTCGTCGGTCCCGGTCACCCGAGCCGCGTCGCGCGTCAGGGTGTTCTCCGCCTGCGGCGGCTCGGCAGCCCGCCACGCCTGGGGCGACCGGGTCACGGTGGAGGTAAGCCAGGCGCCGAGACGAAGCCGACGCTCACCCCGGGTGTTGGTGATGGTGAGCCGCACGAGCACACCAGGCTCACCGGTCGGGCACACCGTCTCGGTGCGCAGTTCCCATCCGTCGATCGTGGTGCGGCGTTCCACCCGGTCCGGGCGCCAGCGGGTGTGCACCGGCTGCCCGTAGGACCGCGCCAGCCGTCCACCGAGATAGAGCTGGCCGGAGATCGAGTCCCCCTGGGAGACCGGCGGGACGTTCAGGCTGCGCACCGCCAGCACGTCGTGGTCCACCTGTGCAGTGGCCCAGTGGTTGGTCAGCCCGGGCGGGTTGACCATGTCGTCGAACGCGTCGGTCACCTCGTCCGAGGCGAGGTCGGTGCAGGTGGGGATCAGCGGGTTCATTCACTTCTCGCAATCAGGTGAGGGTCTCGGTGAGCCATCGGGCCAGGTGCGCATCGTCGTCGGCTCCCCCGGCCTCGTGGCCGTTCCACGGCCACACCCGCACCAGCGGAGTGGCCGAGTCCATCGCGTTGACAGCACCGAAGATTCCCGACGGCGGACAGGTCACGTCGGTCAGGCCCACCGAGATCCAGGTGGGACAGGTGATCCGGGAGCTCAGGTGCGTCACGTCGATGTGATCGAGCACGCCCAGCACGTCCTCAGCAGTGGTCCGGTGCACGGCCAGATACCCGCCCAGCTCACCGTAGGGCGGAGCATCGGTGAGCTCGACCGCCCGGGCAATCCCGCACAGGAACGGGGCGCGGGCCGCCGTCGCAGCCACACCCGGGTGCAGTGCGGCGGCCGCCAGGGCGAGTGCTCCGCCCTGGCTGTGCCCCACCGTCGCTACGCGGTCCCGGTCCCCGCCCGGCAGGTGAGCGACGGCGTCGACCGCACGGACGGCGTCGGTGATCAGACGGCGGTAGTACAGGTGGTCGGGGTGATCCACCCCGCGGGTGAGCATCCCCGGGGAGGCCGGCCCTGAGCCGTGCGGGTCATCGGTGGCGCCGGTGTTCCAGATGCTGCCCTGGCCGCGGCTGTCCACCACGAGCTGAGCGAAGCCGTGACTGGCCCAGTGCAGGCGTTCGTGCGGCAGACCGCGTCCGCCGCCATAGCCGAGGAACTCGACGACGACCGGTAGACGATCGGCGCCACCCGAGCGGGTAGGCAGCAGCCACCATGCCTTGATCTCCTCACCCGCGAACCCGGGGAAGGTCACGTCGTAGGCGTCCACCGTGACCAGCGCAGACTCAGCGGGGACGCACCGCACCCCGGCCGTATCGGCACCACGGGCCTCGGCAAGGGTGCGCTCCCAGTACTCGACCAGCCCCGGCGGCGCCGGACGGGGGCTGCGGTACCGCTGCAGGTCCTCGAGCGGAAGGTCGAACCGGGGCATCAGCGAGCACTCCTCATCGCGACATCGTCAGGCTGGCTGCGAAGAACCGCTGGGCGCTCAGGAAGAGAACCAGCGTGGGGATCGAGACGACCAGTGCCGTCGCGAGCGCCACCGGCGGGCCGACGCTGTAGATGCCGCCGGTCAACTGCGCCAGGGCCGCCTGAACGGGGCGAATCTCCGGGCTGGTGGACAGGGTGATCCCGAACAGCAGGTCGTTCCAGATCCAGGTGAACTGGAAGACGAAGGCCGCCAGGAGGATGGACTTCAGCAGTGGCAGGTGAATCTGGAGGAACAACCGCAGCCATCCGGCGCCGTCCAGCTGGGCGGCCTCGGAGATCTCCTCCGGGATGGTCGTGAGGTAGTTACGGATCAGAAAGTGGGCGAACGGGATACAGATCGCCGCGTAGATCGCGATCATCCCCGCCTGGGTGTCGTACACGGAGAGACTGTTGTACGCCCGGAACAGTGGCGGCAGGAAGATCTGCAGCGGCAGGAGCGTGCCCGAATAGATCAGCCAGAACCACACAGCGGGCCGCTGCACGGGCATCACCACCACGGCGAACGACGCCAGCGCAGCCACCAGGACGGCACCCACACCTCCCGCAACGGCGTAGAGCGTGGAGTTCAGCAGACCTGTTCCGATGTCGGCCTGAGCCACGGCGATCTCGAGGTTCTCCAGCAGACCGAATCCGCTCGGCCACCACGTCTGGGTGCCGGCGTACTCGCTCACCGGCGTGATGGCATTGACCACGAGGAGGTAGAGCGGGACGAGCCAGACCACCGAGATCGCGGTCAGGAGCACGTAGCGAATGGTGCGTCTGATCATGCCTGTCGCCTCCGGGGCATCTGCGCGCGCAGGTAGATCCATGACGTGATGACCACGATCACGGTGAGAATCACCGCGACCGCCGAGCCGACGCCGTAGTCACCGAGCACGAAAGTTCGTCGATACATGGTGACGGCGAGCGCCTCGCTCACCTGGCCCGGACCGCCGCCGGTGAGTACCCAGATCAGGTCGAAGACCCGCAGGCCGTTCGTCAGCGAGATGCCGACGACCACCACAGTGATCGCCCGCAACTGGGGGAAGATGATGTGCCAGAACAGTGACGCCCCGCGAGCGCCGTCGAGCTGACCGGCCTCCACGGTCTCCCGCGGCACCGAGTCCAGGCCGACGAGGTACAGGATCACCGCCACGCCGGACACCTGCCACACGTAGACGCCGATCATCACGAGCGTGTTGGTGGGCCAGGTCAGCAACCACCCGCGGGCGAGCTCACCGAGCCCCATCTCTCCGAGGATCGCATTGATCGAACCCTCCGTGCTGAGCAGGAACGACCAGATCGTCCCGGTCGCCACACCGGAGAGTGCGTACGGCACGATGAACACGAGCTGGAAGATCCGCCCGAACCGCAATGGCCGCGTGAAGGTCGCGATCGCCAGACCCACCGACGCCGGCAGCAGGACGGCACCTGCGGTCCACAGGACGGTGTTCAGCAGCGAGTGAAGGAATCCGGCATCTCGCATCAGCGCCGCGTAGTTGTCGAACCCGATGAACGTCGCCGGTTCGAGGCCATTGTCGGCCGTCAGGCTCTGATAGGTGGTCAGGACGAACGGGACAAGGAGGAGCACACCGACGATGAGGACCGCCGGTCCCAGGAAGGTGGCATTCTGCACCCTGAGCGGCACGGTCGACCGGCTGCGGGTGGACGTCGCACGACTCACGCTTACTCGTTCCACTCCGCCCAGCCGGACTCGGAGCGCTCATCCATCGACGCCAGGGTGCTGTCGATCGACCCGTCCGACGGGTTGGCCATGAATGCCGCGAGATCCTGCACGTTGCCCTCGACGATGGCCGGCGGGCTCGCCTCCCAGTACCGGGTGAGGATCAGATAGTCATCCGCGGCGACGTCCTCGGCGACCGACTGCAGCACCGGGTTGGGCGGGCTCACCTGCGGGTTCGGGCTCATCCCTTGGGACTCACCGAGTGCCGCCTCCTGGGCATCGGTACCGACGAGGTTCAGCAGCCAGGTGGCGGCGTCCTCAGGCTGACTTCCGCCCGAGGCGGCAGCAATGATGCCGCTCTCCGAGATCACGCTCGGTGTCGTTCCTTCATCAACCGTCGGCATGACGAAGGCGCCATAGTCGTCCTCCGTCAGGCCTGCCTCGATGAAGGCGCCGTTCCGCCACGCCCCGGCCACCGTCATGGCCACGTTCCCGGAGGCGAGCATCGCCGGCTCGTCCGCCCACGGAGTGTCCGCCGGGGTGAAGAAGCCGCGGTCGTACATGTCGAGCCAGAGCTCCATCACCTCGCGCGAGCCCGGGTCGGTGTAGCTCGCCGCACCACTGGTCAGATCCATGTACAGCTGCGGGTCGGACTTGCTGAGAAGCTCCTCGTACCAGATGAACGAGGTCCATCCGCCGTCGATCGTGGCGAAGAACGGCGTGATGTCGGCATCGGCGATCGTCTGCGCGTTGGACATGAACTCGTCCCAGGTCGTCGGCACCTCGAGGCCGAGCTCGTCGTAGACGCCTCTGTTGTAGTAGACCACCCAGTAGCTCGCGTCGAACGGCATCGCATAGACGCTGCCGTCGTAAGAGAACGCGTCTCTGGTGGAATCATCCAGCCAGCCGTTCTCGACCGCTTCGTCCCACTGCGCCGTGATGTCGAGCAGCCCATCGCTCCTGGCCAGCTCCTGCAAGCGATAGCCGTTCCACCACTTGAGCAGGTCGGGAGCGCTGTCGGAGGTCAACGACGAGCGGATCACCTGCTGGTAGTTCTCGGTGGACTGCACGGTCCGGGACTCGAACTGCAGCTCGGTCACCTCCTCAACGGCATCCGCCGCCGCGGTGATCTGCGGAAGCACCGCTGCTTCATCGCCGATGTAGTCGAGGGTGTTCTCCCCGGAGTCCGCCGTCTGCGACCCCTGGGTACAGGCGGCCAGCATCACCGCGGCCACGGCTGTCGTTGCTGCGGCCAAGGTTCTACGTCTCATGATCGTTCCTTCGCGGTCAGTGATACAGGTCAGTGACGCCGGCATCGGCCGACGCGTCGGTCAGCGCCGCCGGCGGGCGTACTCGGCCGCGAGCGGTTCGGGCAGCGTGTCGTCGGTGTGGTCGGCGAACGAGGTGTTCGGCAGCAGCGGGTACCAGTCCGGTCGGCCGGGGTCCCGGTCATAGGGGTATCCGCCGAGCTCGCGATAGAGCTCGGCGTACTCAGCTACCTTGTCCCGGTCCAGCCGCACGCCGAGCCCGGGTTCGGTGGGCACGGTCATCTTCCCGTCGACGTACGGGCGCAGGCCGCCCTCCACGATGTCGTCGGTGAGGTGGTGGTAGTGCGCATCGGCTGCGAACGTCAGGTTCGGCAGCGCGGCGCCCAGGTGCAGCATGGTGGCGAGCTGGATGCCCAGCTCCCCGGAGGAGTGCACCGCCACACCGAGGGAGAACGCCTCGCAGATGGCACCGGCCTTCATGCACGACCGGATCCCACCCCAGAACGTGGTGTCCAGCAGGATCACGTCCGCCGCCGGGTGCAGCACGTTCGCTGCGAGCTGTTCGGCATTGACCACCACGGTGTTCGTGGCCAGCGGGATCGGGGTGTTCTCCCGCACCCGGCGCATCCCGGTCATCGAGTAGACCGGGTCCTCCAGGTAGTCGTTCGGGAGGTCCTCGATCGCGCGGGCGAACCGGATCGATTCCTCCACGCTGAGCGCACCGTTCGGGTCGTAGCGCAGCCGGTCCGTGGGGCCCATCGCGTCCGCGAGCGCCTCGTAGCACTCCAGCTCGTGGTCGGTAGCGAAAACCCCGGCCTTGAGCTTGTGTACCCGGAAGCCGTAGGTCTCCTTGAGGCGGCGGGCCTCGGCCACGAGCTGGTCGGCGGTGCGCACCTCGCCCGTGCCGTCCGGTCCGGCATAGCGGTAGAACAGGTAGGAGGCGAACTCCACCTCGTCGCGGACCTTGCCGCCGAGCAGGGCGTGCACCGGCAGGCCTACATGCTGGCCGACCAGGTCCAGGCAGGCGAACTCGACGGCGGCGAGCAGCTGGGTGCGGTTGTTGTACAGGCTCGCGGTGGGGTTGGCGATCATGAACCGCAGCGCTTCGGTGTTCGCCGGGTCGTGCCCCACCAGGTACGGGGTGAGCGCTTCGATGGCGGCCTCCGCGCTCTGCCCTCCCCCGCCGAGCTCGCCCAGCCCGATCAGCCCGTTGCTGGCCTCCACCTCCACGATGGTGCGCACGAACCGCCCCCAGTGGGCGCCGTTGGAGTGCCGCAACGGCGCCTCCAGAGGCACGGTCACCGTGGTGGCCCGGATCGCGGCGATGCTCAGCCCGCTGGTGTTCACTTCTCGCTCCCGTCCTCGGGCAGCACGACGGCGTTGCCCGCCGTGAGTCCGCCGTCCACCTTCAGATCCGCACCGGTCACGAAGGAGGCGCGATCACTGAGCAGATAGCCGATCACGTCCGCGACCTCGTCGGTGCGGGCCACCCGGCCCAGTGGGTGCGATCGGCCCCAATCGGCCACGATGGCATCGACCGCGGCGGGGTCGGCGCTGCCCTCACCGCCCGCATCGCCGGCGTGCAGACCGGCCGCCCAGCGCAGCATCGGGGTGTCGACCGACCCCGGGCAGACGGCGTTCACCCGAATTCCCTCGGCTGCGTGGTCCACGGCCATCGCCCGGGTGAGGGAGAGTAGCGCCCCCTTGGTGGCGGCATAGGCGGCCACCCCCTGCTGTGCCACATAGGCCTGTACCGAGGAGACCAGCACGACGCTCCCGCCGCGTCCGGTCGTGCGGATGAGCGGGATCGCGAAATGTGCCGCAAGGAACGCGCCCCGCACGTTGACGCCCATCACCGCGTCGTAGGTGGCCATGTCGGTGCTGTCGACCGTTCCGTAGGTCTGGATGCCGGCCGCACAGACCAGTCCACCGACACCCTGCCCAGGGCGCGCTGCGTCGTCGGCGATCGTGGCGAAGGCGGCGCGCATGGCCGACTCGTCGGCCACGTCAGCGGGCACCGGCAGGATCTGCTCGGGCGCCTCGGCGGCCAGGGCGGCCACGCCCGCTGCATCCCGGTCGATGGCATACACGCGCCGTCCCTGCGCCACCAGGTGGCGCACGGCACCTGCTCCGATACCGGCAGCGGCACCGGTGACCACCACGGCCTGGTGCGGGCCGCCGTCGGGCGTTGACTGTGACATGAAACCTCCTAGAACTGGCCAAGCGAGAGGCCGCGGGTGAACACGCGTTGGGTGGCCAGAAACAGCACCACCGTGGGAAGCGAGACGAGCAGGCCACCGGCGAGAACGGTCGACATGGCCGATCCGCCATAGGTGCTCTGCAGCGCCGAGAGCGCCGTGACGATCGGGCGCACCTCAGCGGACTGGGTGAGGGTGAGCCCCAGCAGCAGGTCGTTCCAGATGAACGTGGCCTGCAGGATGAAGACCGCGATGAGCGCGGGCCGGGCCATCGGCAGGTAGATCTGGGCAAAGATCCGCCGGGTGGACGCTCCGTCCACCACCGCGGCCTCGAACACCTGGTGGGCGATCCCGGTGAAGAAGTTGCGCAGCACGAACGCGGAGAACGGCACCGCGATCACGGTGTACACCACGATCATCCCGACCCGGGTGTTGAACAGGCCCGTCTCTGCATAGCCGACGAAGAGCGGCATCAGGATCATCTGCAGCGGGAAGATCGAGCTAGCGAAGATCACCACGAACCAGGTGAACCCGTGCCGCAACCGCAGCGCCACGATGGAGAATCCGGCCGCCGCACCGACGATCACCGCGATCAACGGACTGACGATGGCGTAGACCGTCGTGGAGAGCAGGCCACCGGAGAGCTTGCCGCGGTCCCACGCCTCGGCGAAGTTCGCCCAGAGCCCGCCGAGGGTGCCCGGTTCCCAGAGACCGTAGTCCCCGAACTCGGCCGGGAGCTTGGAAGCGTTCGCGAGCAGCAGGTAGACCGGCACCAGCCAGAGCACACCGAGGGTGCCGAGCACGATCCGTCGGATGAGCATTCCCGCCTCCTCAGATCGACCGCGAGTCAGCAAGCTGACGGCGCAGGTAGAGGACCGAGGCAAGCACCGTGACCACGGTGAGGAAGAGGGCAACAGCTGCCCCGAGACCGTAGGCGTTGTTCACGAACGTCTCCTTGAACATCGTCAGCGCGAGCGTCTCCGAGACCCGGCCCGGGCCTCCCTTGGTCATCCCCCAGATCACATCGAAGGTCTTCAGGCTGCCCACGATCGCCAGGCCGACCACCACCGTGGTCAGCGGTGCGAGCATCGGCCAGGTCATCGTGCGGAACAGGGTGAACCCGCTCGCACCGTCCACCCGGGCGGCCTCGATCGGCTCCTTCGGGATGGACTGCAGGCCGATCCCGAACAGTAGAGCGTTCACCCCGGCGCCCTGCCAGGTGGCGGCGCCGATCATCACAAAGGTGTTCAGCGGGTCGTCCAGCAACCAGCGCAGCTCCGAGCCCGGTAGTCCCAGCACCTCGAGCGCCTGGCTGAGGGCCCCGTTCGTCTGCAGCACGAACGACCAGATCACCCCGACGGCCACACCCGAGACCGCATACGGGATGAGGAACGGCAGCCGGAAGAGCGTCGCGTTCGGCATGCCATGACTCAGCGTGGCGATGAGCAGCCCGAGGCCCACCGGGAGGGCGATCGTGCCGACTACCCAGAACAGGGTGTTCCGGATCGAGGTGAGGAACTCGGGGTCGGCGAACATCTCCCGATAGTTCGCCAGCCCCACCCATGCCGGGTCACCGAGCCCGTTGTACTCGGTGAAACTGATCCAGGTGGTCCAGATGAAGGGCAGGTAGAGGACGACCGCCACCAGCAGCACGGCCGGGGCCACGAAGCCGGCGCTGGAGAGCCAGTACTGGTTCCGGGTCCGCCGCGCCGCCGGCAGCAGATCGGCCTGCCGTGGGGTGGGCTGGGTCACTGCTCGGCCCAATAGGCATCTGCCTCCGCCTGGATCGCCTCCAGGTGCCCCATCGGATCGTCGTTGTTGGTGACGAAGGCGCCGAACTCTTCCGCGGCCACCGTGTAGATCGTGTTCGGGGTGGCCTCGAGGTAGCGGCCGTACTGGACGTGCCCCTCCCCGGTGACCTGCGCGGTGATCTCGGCGAGCGCTTCGTCGGTGACGGTGGCGTTCGGGTTGAAGGAGACGTCGCCGCGGGACTCGCTCCACGCGGACTGTGCCTCGGTGCCCATCCACCAGGCGCTGTAGTCCAGGGCCGCCTGCTGGTTCTCACTGTCGGTCCCCACGCACAGGGGGCCGGTCTCCACCGCGACCGGGGTCTCGGACATCTCTGGGTTCACGCTGGGAAGGACGAACATGCCGTAGTCCTCACCGGAGGCCATGCCCAGGTCGGTGAGCTGACCGGTGAAGAACGTGCCGAAGTAGGCCATCGCCGTCTCCCCGGTCTGCAGCAGGGTCTGCGGGTCGGTCGTCACGCCCGGGTCGATGAAGTAGCCGTCGGACTGCATCTGGTGCCAGGTGTCCATCGCCTCGACCACCGGCGGATCGGTGTAGCTCACGCTGCCGTCGGAGAGCCCGTGGTAGGCCTCCAGGTCTGAGCCGGCGAGGATCGCCTGGAACCAGACGAACTCGAAGATGATGTTCATCTGGTGCAGCGGCACCACGCCGGCCTCGACCAGCGCGTCGGCGACGGCGGTGAACTCCTCCCAAGTGGTGGGCACCTCGAGGTCGTGCTCGGCGAAGATCTCGGTGTTGTAATACATCACCCAGTACACGACGTGCAGCGGCACGCAGTACTGCTTGCCGTCGTAGGTGTAGCTCTGCGCGAGCTCCTCGGTGACGAAGCCGTCCGCGATCGCCTGGTCCCAGATCTCGGTGGTCTCGGCCACCAGACCCTGCTCGACCAACTCACCGAGCCGGTCGCCGGTGTGCCAGGTGAACAGGTCGGGCCGTTCGTTCGTACGGAAGGACTGCTTGATGAAGGCGTCGTAGGCGGTGGGGTCGGAGTACCCCGTGAACGACAGCTGCGGCGCCACCCCGTCAGAAGCAGCGTTCATGTCGTCGAAGGAGGGTTCCCAGGCGGCCTTGTCGGTGAAGAAGTCGAGGGTGACCTCGCTGGTGTCACCGCCGTCTGCGGATCCGTTGCCATTGTCGTTGCCATTGCCATCGGAGCCTCCGGAACAGGCTGCCAACGCCAGCGCAGCGCTCGTCAAGACAGCGAGCGCAGCTATCGGGGTACTTCTCATCACGGACACCTCTTCGTGTGTGGACGGGCCGGCTGTCACGGTCGCCGGTCTGGGGTGGAGTGGACTCAGCCGCGCCGAGCCCGGATCACCTCGACCACGTGGTCGAGGTGGGTGTAGGCCGCGTCCCGCGCGGCCTGAGGGTCGCCGCGGCGCACGCACTCGGCGATACGGGCGTGCTCGGCATAGTCGGCGCTGGCATCGCCGTGTAGCCGGAGGATCTCGCGCTGGTCCTCGGCGTGCACGAGCACGATCGAGTCGAGCACCTCCACCAGCACACTGTTTCCACCGGCAGCGGCCACCGCGCGGTGGAAGTCGAGGTTGGTCAGCCACAGGGCGTCGTCACCTGAGGCGATCTGCTCCTGCGCACTGGCCAGGGACTCCTCCATCAGGGCGATCCCGGCCTCGTCACGCACCTGAGCAGCGAGCATGGCAAGAGACGGCTCGATCTGCCGGCGCGCCTCGAGCAGCTCGACCAGCTGATCCGCATCCGGACGGGACTGCACCGGGTTGGCCAAGACCCGACGCCCGGCATTGATCCCGACGTAGATCCCGGACCCGTGCCGGAAATCGACGAGCCCCAGCCCCTCTAGGCGGCGCAACGCCTCCCGCATCGTCGGCACCGCGACATCGAAGCGTGCAGCGAGCGCCTTCAGCGACTCCAACGGATCGCCGGGCCGCAACCCCTCCTGCTCCACCAGCGCCACCACGGCCTGGGCGAGATCACCGGAGAGGTTGCGACGCAACGATGGAACGGAAGACATAGAGTGATCTAATCACTTGATCTCATCGCGTGCAACCCTCACTCGAAGGTGAGCGCCAGCTCGACGAATCGCGGCCGGTAGATCGTGACGTCCTCATACAGCTCGCTCGAGTCGAAGCTGTTCACGTTGTACGTAAGCACCGTGGTGAGGCCGTCCTCGGTCACCTCGCGCAGCTCGGGATGCTCATGGGCGTTGTAGGCAAAGACGTTCGGGTTCGCATAGCTCCCACCGGCGCCCACCTCCGGGATCTCGTACACGGTGCCGATCGAGCGGAACGGGCCGGTCGGTGAGCACGCGACATAGGCCTCGACGTTGCGGCTGAACAGCTCGTGGGTGTCCTGGGTGATCAGCAGGTAGCCATCGGCGAGCGCGGAGACGCTGTACTCGTTCGCAACACCGTCCATCAGGGGCACCGTGTGCGTCTCGTCCCAGCTCCACCGGTTCCCGGCCCAGAACTGCCAGCGACCGGTGAGATCAGTACCCCGGACCCGGGCGACGTGGAGGAACTTCTCCGCTCCGCCGTCATCGACCCCGTAGATGTAGGTGTAGCGCCCGGCCGGCTCGATCCAGCTCGCCCACTGCACCCCGGAGGCCGAGGGGAGATCGGTGAGCGAGAGCAGCTCGAGGGTGTCGGGGTCGAAGCGGGCGAGGTGGTTGCTCTCCCAGCCGAAGTCGAATGATCCCCCGCCGCCGTACCAGAACTGCAGAGCGGTCAGCTGGACGGTGCCGTCCGAGGCCTGGACACCGTCGCCGACCCAGTACCAGCCGCCGTCCTCAGGCGGCTCGATCAGCGACGTCGGTTCAGCAGCCGTCCCGCCGGTGACCGTGCTCGTGTCGTCGCCGTCGGTCACCACGAAGCTGTTGTTGAGGAACGGGGTCTCCAGTGGGCGCGTGCCGTCGTCGTTCACCGGGCCGAGGAAGGTGTCCGAGAAGACCCACACCGTGCGGCCGTCCGACATCGGGATGGAGTACGTGGAGTCGCCACCGGTCCATCCCTGCCCGGAGTCGCCATAGTCGACAAACCGGTCGGTGAGTTCATCGTGCACCTGCGCGGAGGTGGAGAGCTCCGCATCGAGCAGATCACAGCGCTCGGACGGTCGGTCGTTGCCGGCCACGGACGGGGCGGCGCCGAGCATGACCAGGGCGGTGGCGCCGGCGGTCGCGCCGGCGAGAAGGCGAGCGGGTCTCATGGTGGCTCCTTTGCCAGGACAGGCAGATCAGTCAATGATCAAGTCATCACATCACTTGATCAGTCGGGACACAACCCCCTCAGGCCCTGCCTGCACCGCTCGACCGGCTCGGCGCGATACGTTGCGGCCATGGCCACCACTTCTGACGCGCCGCGATACGACGACGACCTCCGGCTGGCGCACGTGATCGCCGACCAGGTGGACGCCCAGACGATGTCCCGCTTCAAGGCCCTGGACCTCGCCGTGGAGACCAAGCCGGACACCACGCCGGTCACCGACGCCGACCGCTCCGCCGAAGAGATCGTGCGCTCCCAGCTCTCCCGGGCCCGCCCGCGCGACGCGGTTCTCGGCGAAGAGTTCGGCACCACCGGGCACGGGCCACGGCAGTGGGTCATCGACCCGATCGACGGCACCAAGAACTTCGTCCGCGGCGTGCCGGTGTGGGCCACGCTCATCTCGCTCATCGCCGACGGGCAGCCGGTACTCGGCGTGGTGAGCGCCCCCGCGCTGAACCGCCGCTGGTGGGCGGCATCCGGCTCGGGTGCCTGGACAGGCCGGTCCCTCTCCACAGCCACACGAATCCAGGCCTCCGGCGTGCGTGACATCAACGATGCGTCCCTGTCCTACTCCAGCCTGGCGGGCTGGGAGGAGCAGGACCTCCTGGACGAGTTCCTCGTGCTCGAGGCGAGCGTGTGGCGCTCACGCGCCTACGGCGACTTCTGGTCCTACATGCTGGTGGCCGAGGGCGCGGTGGACATCGCCTGTGAGCCCGAGCTCGAGCTCTACGACATGGCCGCCCTGGTGCCGATCGTCACCGAGGCGGGTGGCCGCTTCACCTCGCTCGACGGCGCGGACGGCCCGTTCGGCGGGAACGCTGTGGCCACGAACGGGCACCTGCACGAGACGGTCCTCACCCAACTGCAGCGGCACTGAGGCCGCCTCACCCCTCGGCGACCAACGCCTCGCGCTCGCTGATGTCATACCAGAGCAGGTCTTCGTCACCGAGGTCGGCCGTTGCCTGCTGGTCACCGCCGACGGCCCGGGCGACGAGGGCGCGCACACTCTCGTCGGCCGCGTCGACGTGAAAGCTCACCATGTCCGTGACGGGCACCTCGGCGACATGCACCCGTGCCAGCTCGGCGTCGTCGACCCGCACCACCGAGTCGGCGACGTCAGCCGCGACCACCACCCTGCGCGGGGCGTCCGAGCCGGCAAGAAGGGCCAGCGAGTCCTCGGCCGCGAGCACGAGTGCGGCGTACTCGGCCATCTCCTCGTCGGCTTCGGCTCCGAGGGCGGTCCGCAATCCTGGCGTCACCGCACGGCCGGCACGGGCAGAGAGGCCGCGAGAGTCGGCCAGTGCGGGCACAGTGGCGGGCAGGTAGACGCGCATGGCCTCAGTCTGCCCTACGTTCTCCACCACGGCGGCGACCCCGCCGCCCGGTACGCCATCGCTCCCGACGGCGTCCGGTCACCTCCGCCTGACCCGCCTCGGCCAGCAGCATGCGCGCCAGATCCCGGACGGCGGTACGCGCCGGAGAGAGCGGCCCCGCCTTGCGCCAGGTGGTCCCGGTGAGCACGGCACGGTCGGCGAGCGCACGGTCGTCGGGTACCAGGATCGGGTCCGGTACCCCCGCGAACCGCCCGAGCGCCTCGCGGACGGAGAGGTCGGGCTGCGGCCCTGCCGCCGAGAGCCGTAGCCGGTTCACGATGGTCCTGCGGGACTCGATCCCCGGGACGTCCTGCAGGTCGAGCAGGGTCTGCACGAGCCGCTGGATGCCGATCGGCTCGGCGGCTCCGACGACGAGCACGTCCTGCGCAGCAGCCAGCACGCTGTGCGCCACCGCGTTGCGTCCGGGACCGAGCTCGAGCCCTTCATCATCGGGCACCAGGACCGGTACCTCGACTACCACCCAGGCGGCTCGTTTCCGGGCGCGCTCGAGCAGCACCTCCATGCTGTCCGGACCGACCTCCCGCCAGCGTGCCGCTCGCGCCAACCCGGTCAGCACCCGCAGACCATCCGGGAGGGTCAGCAGGAGCCGGTCCAGGGCCGCATCGTCGAGGCTGCCACGGTCGGCAGCACGGATCGCCGCGGAGAGCCCGGCCGAGTCCGCCATCAGCCCGAGCGTCTGCGCGATCGACCCGCCCCACAGATCGGCATCGATGAGAACCGTTGAGGCACCGGTGGCGGCCAGCTCGTCCGCGAGGGCAATGGCCATGCTGGTGCGCCCGGGGGCGCCCGGCGCCCCCGTCACCGCGACCACGCGGGGGTCGGCCGACAACGCCGGAGGGCTCACCTCACCAGGGTCCGTGACGGGCTCGGGAATCTCGTCCGGGACCGGCGCGTTCGTCGCACCTCCGGCCAGCGCTTCGATCGCGGGCAGCGGGTCCACCCCGTGCGGGACGGCCATCGCCCCGAGCTCGGAGTATCGATCGCAGTCCGCGCTCTCGCACAGCACCAGGGCCGCCACGCCGGCCGACCTCAGCCGCGCCAGCATGCGACGGTCGATGGCGTCCTCGTCGTCGAGCACGGCGACGCGGCCGAGTCCAGCCACTGCGGCGGCGACCAGCTCGGCCGTATCAGCACAGCGGCGCACCACCTGGAGATCCGGGCGGCGTGCGATGCGCGCGACGAGCTCCTCTTCCACGGCGCCGGAGAGGGCCAGGAGCACACCCGACGTCATGCGGGCCCGCTCCCCGGGATGGGCACCACCGTGATCGCGGACTCCGCGCCGATCGCTGCCAGCACCACCGGTAACGCATCGATCGGCACCAGCAGGTGCGCCTGCATGGTGCCCGGGCCGGAGAACAACGACGTGTCCTCGTGCACGGCCGCGATCTCTGCGCCGCTGACCAGCAGCTCGGGTTCGCCCGCGTCGTCTCCGGGACCGACCCACAGATCGACCCGTGACCCTGCCCCGATCCCTTCGGCGAGCGCTGACCCGATCGGCACCGTGACGGTCCGCACGTCGACGTCAGCCGCGGATCCCACGGAGGCGAGCGGAACCAGCTCACCAGGCTGGATCGTCCGTACGACGACGGCGCCGGCCTCCAGTGGGCTCTGCGGCGTCAGGTAGGTGCTGTCCACCTCGGGCACGGTCACCGAGACGATCTCCAGTTCCTCGACCGGAACCGCGTCCCCGGGGGTGAGCACCTCCGGCGCCGCGTAGGCCTCGACGGTCCGATTTGCCTCGGAGACCACCCACGAACCGAGAGCGACGGAGCCTGCGACCAGGAGCACGCCGACCCCGAGACGTGGATCGCGCCAGCTCGGCCGGCGGATACGTGACGCTGCGCTTGCGGTCATCTCAGACTCCCCCTGTGTCGACGAACGACCCCATGCTGCCAAAGTGCGCCGATCCGTGCTGACGAGGAGCCGGTTGTCCACAGGCAGGGACGCGTCCGCCGACGTCTCGTCGATTCAGTGTCAGACTAGGAGCATGGAGCAGCGGTTCCTCTCACTCGCGGACGTCACCGAGATCCTGCAGATCACCATGTCGCAGGCACGCGCCCTGGTGCGCACCGGCGAGCTCCGCGGCATCCAGATCGGCGGCAAGGGCGTCTGGCGCGTGGAGAATTCCGAGCTCGAGGCCTATATCGAGCGGATGTACGCGCGCACAGCGGAGCGGCTGCACACCGGGGAGCCCGACCAGTAACTGCGGTGCACTCGGTCAGTGCGACTCCACGCTGAGCAGCCCGGCCCAGGCCACACTGATCACCGCCTGTGACGTGATCACGTCACAGTGATCGGCACCGACCCTGGCAAGTCGGCCGCGATGGTCACCTGCGACGGTCCGCACCAGGACCTCGGTCCCGTTCTGCGCGAGGGCCCGTAGAGCGCGCCCCAGCCCCGCCCTGGCCTCCACCACGCCAGGCTCGGGAGCCGCCGACGCGAGCGGCCAGGCGAGCACGACCGCATCGATCGGCACCAGCACGCGGCGCTCGCCGGCACCGAGCAACAGCCACGCGCGATTCGCCTCGAGGACGAGGCCGCTGCGGTCGCTGCCGTCACACAGGCGCACCGTGAGCTCCTGACCGCGGCGCGCACGGCAGCGGTCAGCCAGGGAAATGCCTGCCACCTCGGCACGAACCAGCTCGGCGATCTCCGCCTCGTCCTCGCTGCGCAGTGCCTCGTCGAACTCCGCCTGCAGGTCGGAGAAGACATCGTCCCAGCGCATCTGACCAGCGTACGGCTGTCCACAACAGAGACCACCACTCGACATCCCACCCGCACACCATGTACACCTATATGCATTCATAGTCACGTATCGACACGAACTGACATGATCTGACACGATGCACGAAGGATCGATCAAAGGGGTACCCGCGATGAGTACAGGGAGTCGGCTGGCGATCGGAGCCTGCACAGCGGCCGGTTCGGGAGCGATCACGCTGGCGCTCGGGGTCGTCGCCATCACTGAGTTCGCGACTCCGCCGGAGGCGGTCCGCATCGACGATCTGCTCACCGCGGCCGCGGCGGCGGTGGGCGCCCTCGTGGCCTGCTGGTATGCGATCAGCGCGCTCGTCGGTGTGGTCTGCGTGCTCGTGCGCCACGCTGGGGGCCTCTGGGCTGCGGGAGAACGCGCGATCAGCCGCCGCGGCGCGCCCGGAATGGCCCGGCTGGTCAGTGCCGGCACCTCGGCGGTGCTCGCCGCGGGGTTCTTCGCCGCTCCCGCCCAGGCCGCCGCCCCAGCACCCGACCCGGTCACGGCCGCTGCCGCACCCGCCCGCGCCGTCCCGCCGGACGACCTTGGCTGGGGCGCCGCTCCGGCGAGCGACGCGGAGGGGGCGAACCGGGAAGGCGGGTCAGACGGGACCAGTTCACCGTCCGGGCGGGAGGCACCGCACCGCCAGTCCCCCGCCGACGACGAGCCGGACCCACCCCGGGACCAGGACAGCCCCTATGAGGTTCTGCCTGGGGACTCGCTCTGGTCGATCGCTGCCGCGCACCTTCCCGACGACGCTTCCGACATCCAGATCGCCGAGACCTGGCCGCGGTGGTACGCGGCCAACGCCGACGCGATCGGCACTGATCCGCACCTGATCCAGCCGGGCACGCAGCTGCACGCCCCCACCCCCGAGGAGGTCGACCAATGAGTACCGCCCCCGCCCTCGACTACCCGGCCGCCGCACCACGGCCGGTCCCGGCCGCACCGCAGGATCGCTGGGACCGGCTGCGCTTCGATGCCTGCGCCGCCGAGACACCACCAGGGGTCGCCGAGGAGGACCACGCACCACGCCTGGTCTGGTCGAACGGTCGCACGGCCGAGCGACCCGATCCTGCCGAGTGGGCAGGAGTCATCGTCCGCGCGAGTGCCGAAACCCTGCTCGGGATGCGACCGGCCGCTCAGCTCAGCCGTTGGCTCGACCCGGCCGTGTGGACTGCACTGAACCGCCGAGCCACGCTCGGTGTGCAGATCGCCGGGCGTCCCCGCCGGCCCCGTGCGGTCGCTGTCCGGCGGGTACACCCGTGCGAGGTGACGGACGGCGTCTGGGAGTGCTCGGTGGTGCTCGACGACGGGACACGCGTGCGGGCCGCCGCCGTGCGCCTGGAGGACCACCGCGGCCGGTGGCGGGCCACGGCGGTTCGGATCGGCTAGCCTCGGCGCTTCTTGGCCGCCTTTGCTGCGCGACGGCGCGCCTCACGGTTCGCGCCCCCTCCAGAGCCACCCGAGGCCGACCCCCTGTCGGAGGCCGGAGCGTTCGCACCACGAACCGTGGTGCCCCCGTCCCCGTCCGTGCTGGGTGCCGAGTACTGCAGGGCGGTGGCGCGTTGCGGAGCACCGAGCCCGAGCGGATCCTCCGCCTGAGCGGCCGGAGCCTGCGGCACGGACTTGGGTGCGGCGCGGCGCCCACCGGAACCCTGCTGCCGGCCGGCGGCCCCTCCCTGGGAGGCTCCGCCGTCGGGGGCTACCGCCGGGACCTGCGCGGAGGCACCCTCGGCCTGCTCGGCGTCGTCCTTCTTCTTCACCTCAAGGTTGAACAGGTAGCCGACCACTTCTTCCTTGATCGACTCGTTCATCGCCTGGAACAGCTGGTACCCCTCGCGCTGGTACTCCACCAGCGGGTCGCGCTGAGCCATGGCTCGCAGGCCGATGCCCTCCTTGAGGTAGTCCATCTCGTAGAGGTGCTCGCGCCACTTCCGGTCCAGCACGGAGAGCACCACGCGACGCTCCACCTGCCGCAGGATTTCGCTGGTGAGCTCCTCCTCGCGGGCGGCGTACGCCACCTTCGCGTCCGAGACCAGCTCGGTGACGAGCTGCTCGGTGGTCAGCCGGGTCGCGTGACCGGCCTCCTCGATCACTTCCTCGGGAGTGATCGAGACCGGGTAGATGGTGCGCAGGTCCGTCCAGAGCTGGTCCAGGTCCCACTGTTCCGGGTGCGGACCGGAGGTCGCCTCGGTGACCACACCGGTGATCACGTCCTCCACGAATCCCGCGACCTGCTCGTGCAGGTCGCCACCGGAGAGCAGCTCGTGCCGGGTGCTGTAGACCACTTCACGCTGACGGGACAGGACGTCGTCGTACTTGAGGACGTTCTTCCGGATCTCCTGGTTGCGTCGCTCCACCTGTCCCTGAGCGCTCTCGATGCCCCGGCTGACCATCTTCGACTCCAGCGGCACGTCGTCCGGGAACGACGAGCCCATGAACCGCTCGGCCATCGCGGAGTTGAACATCCGCATCAGGTCGTCCTCGAGGGAGAGGTAGAAGCGGGACTCCCCCGGGTCGCCCTGACGTCCGGACCGGCCCCGCAGCTGGTTGTCGATCCGGCGGGACTCGTGCCGCTCGGTGCCCAGCACGTACAGGCCACCGAGCTCGGTGACCTCGTCGTGCTCGGCCGCGACGGAGGCCTGCGCCTCCTCAAGAGCCTTGGGCCACGCCTCCTCGTACTCTTCCGGCGCCTCGTGCGGATCGAGCCCCTGCTTCGCGAGCGCCTCGATCGCGATGTGCTCGGCGTTACCGCCGAGCATGATGTCGGTCCCGCGGCCGGCCATGTTGGTGGCCACCGTGACCGCGCCCTTGCGGCCCGCCATCGCGACGATGGACGCCTCACGGTCGTGCTGCTTGGCGTTCAGCACCTCGTGCGGGACGCGCTTCTTCTTCAGCATCTTCGACAGCAGCTCGGACTTCTCCACGCTCGTGGTTCCCACGAGCACGGGCTGTCCGGCGGCGTGCCGCTCCACGACGTCCTCGACGACGGCCTCGAACTTGGCCAGCTCCGTCTTGTACACGAAGTCGGACTGGTCGATCCGGGCCATCGGTTTGTTCGGCGGGATCGGCACCACACCCACCTCGTAGGTGCCCTGGAACTCCGCGGCCTCGGTCATCGCGGTACCGGTCATCCCGGAGAGTTTGTCGTAGCGGCGGAAGTAGTTCTGCAGGGTGATCGTGGCCAGCGTCTGGTTCTCGGCTCTGATCGTCACCCCTTCCTTTGCCTCGAGGGCCTGGTGCATGCCCTCGTTGAAGCGCCGTCCGGGCAGGATGCGGCCGGTGTGCTGGTCCACGATGAGCAGCTCACCGTTGGTCACCACGTAGTCCTTGTCGCGGGTGAACAGCTCCTTGGCCTTGACCGCATTGTTCAGGAACCCGATCAGCGGGGTGTTCAGCGACTCGTACAGGTTGTCGATACCGAGGTGGTCCTCGACCTTCTCGATCCCCGGTTCGAGCACGCCGATGGTGCGCTTCTTCTCGTCCACCTCGTAGTCGGTCTCGGCGTTCATCGTGCGCACCAGGCGGGCGAACTCCACGTACCACTTGTTCACGTCGCCGGAGGCGGGGCCGGAAATGATCAGCGGGGTCCGGGCCTCATCGATGAGGATCGAGTCCACCTCGTCCACGATGGTCATGTTGTGCCCGCGCTGGACCAGCTCGTCCGTGGCCCAGGCCATGTTGTCGCGCAGGAAGTCGAAGCCGAACTCATTGTTCGTGCCGTAGGTGATGTCGGCGGCGTACATCTCGCGCCGTTCGGCAGGCTTCTGCCCGGAGAGGATCACCCCGGTGGTCAGGCCGAGGAAGCGGAACACTCGGCCCATCAGCTCACTCTGGTACTTGGCGAGGTAGTCGTTCACCGTGACGATGTGCACGCCCTTGCCGGAGAGTGCGTTCAGATACGCCGGCAGGGTCGCCACCAGGGTCTTGCCCTCACCGGTCTTCATCTCAGCGATGTTGCCCAGGTGCAGCGCCGCGCCACCCATGATCTGGACGTCGAAGTGGCGCTGCCCGAGGGTGCGCGTCGCGGCCTCGCGCACCACCGCGAAGGCTTCGGGCAGGAGCGCGTCCAAGGACTCCCCCTCGGCCACACGTGCCTTGAACGCCTCGGTCTCGGCGCGCAGTTCGTCGTCGGTGAGGTCGGCCACCGAGTCTTCGAGCGCGTTGACCTGAGCGGTGAGACCGTGCAGCTTCTTGAGGATCTTGCCCTCGCCCATCCGCAGGATCTTGTCGAGGATCGCAGGCACGCACACTCCCGGTCGGGTCGGTCCGATCGGTGCCAGGCGGCACCGATGCACCCTCCATCGTATGCGAGCCCGCCGGGCACGCCGCACGGCCGATCGCTGCCAGCAGAACTGCTCCCAGCCCCCGACGGCGTCCGGTCCAGTCCCACTGAAGATTCACCTCGCGCGAGGTGACCCGCCAAGAGCCGGGCGGAAGGGGGTGTGGAAGACTGCCGATCATGTCTCGAGCACCGATCGCGCTCCTCGGGTTAGCCACGAGTCATCCGTACTCCGATGCGGCCACGCTGCTGGATCTGCACCCCGGAACGGTCTTCGATGTCTGGGAGCCCGACGGCGAACGTCTGGCCATGTTCGAGGACCGGTTTCCCGGCCACCGGGCCCACACCCGGGTCGAGGATGCGCTCGCGCAGGCAGCGGGCGCCATCGTCACAGTCCGCCCGCACCAGGTGGCGCAGGTGCTCGCCCAGGTGACCCGGCGGGAGGTGCCGGCATTCGTGAACAAGCCGGTCGCCGTCACCGGGGCCCAGCGCGACGCGCTGGAGCCCATATGGACGAGTTCCGCCCAACGCCTGTTCACCAGCTCGGTGCTGAGGTTCGCGGCCGAGGTCGAGGCACTTCGGGGCGAGCTCGACCTCCAGCGTGTGCTCTCGGCCCACGTGACTGTGCGGCACGACGTCGGGCGCTGGACGCGCGGCTCGACACCCTGGCAGGACGATCCGACCGTCGGCGGAGGCCTGATCGGGACGATGGGGCTGCACGGGGTCGAGCTGCTCGTCTCGCTGCTCGGCCCGCACGCGCACGTGGTCTCGAGCACGATGTCCACCCGGTGGCACCAGGGCCTGGTCAGCGGCGACACAGGCACCCTGACGATCCGCTGGGAGGGCGGCATCCTCGGGACGATCTCCATCGTCGGGGTCACCGAGCACGAGGGATACGAGATCGACGTCGAGACGGTCGACGGTCCGCGCCGCGTGCACCTGCCCGCCGGCACGACCGACCCGTTGGGTTACCGGGCCACGACGCAGCGATTCGTGGCCATGGTCGACGAGGCTGCGCCGTCGCCAGTGCCGTGGGAGCAGACCCGGGCGGTGGTGGATCTGCTGGCCGAGGCGATCACACTGAGCGCTGTCCCGACGCGCTGACCACCCCGGCTCGCTGCGGCGTCTACCGCACGCAGTCGACGGAACCGCGCCCGGTCTGTGCCGACCACCCGAGGAGCCGCAGCGCCGTGTCGTCGTCGATGGTCCGCGGGTCGGCGGCCAGCGCGATGGCCGCGTACTCGCCCCGCCGGGTCAGGGTTCGCTCGACCGCATCGGTGAGGTCGTCGGGGTGGAGCGCCGGATACGGCGTGCGGTCGGCCAGGCGCAGCGTCCGGGGCCCGGACACCTCGGGTGCCGACGGCGAACGCCACCGCGGCCAGTCGCCGGCCTGAGCGGGGAACGCCAACCGCAGCGAGGTCACGGTGGTCGGCTCGGCGGCCAGCGCTGCGCACGCCTGCTCGGCGAGCCGTTTGCTGAGCCCGTACGGGGCGATCGCATCCGGCACCGCACCGGCGCGGATCGGGTGCCGGCCGAACTCCTGGAAGACCGACAGTGAGCTGATGTGCACGAACGACGGCACCCTTTCCCGCACGCTCAGGGTCAGGGCCTGGATCACGCTGCCCACGTTCAGACGTACTGCCGCATCGATCTGGCGCGCCGCCTCAGCCCCGCGCGGGACGATCGCGGCGAGGTGGACTACGGCATCTGCCGCCGGCACGAGGTCCTCGAGAGACTCGTGCTCGTTCGCGTCCCCGACCACGCTACTCACCCCGGGCAGGGTGACGTGGCGGACGTCGAGGATCGTCACCTCGTGGCGGTCCCGCATGCGCATGGCCAGGGCGGTGCCGACGACACCGCCTCCTCCGATGAGCAGGATCCGCATCTGGCGCCCTCCGTTACGTGATCGTCATCCGTGATGGATTGACAATAACGGTCCGGACCGTAAATATGAAACAACTGCCGATGACGCCCCAGCGGAGGATCTCCAGCGATGACGACCGAATCCGGCGCCCCCGGTGGCGATGAGGCCGTGGAGCGCCGACTCTCCTCCCCCTCCCCCGGACTCGTCCAGGACGCCGCGCAGATCGACGGTGACCTGGTCATCCTCGGCGCGGGCGGAAAGATGGGTCCGACCCTGGCGATGATGGCCCGACGCGCCCTGGACGAGGCGGGACGCCGCGAGGTGGTCGTGCACGCCGTCTCCCGCTGGAGCGATGCCGAGGTCCGCGAGCGGCTCGAGTCCGCAGGGGTGTCCACCGTGGTGGCCGATCTTGCCTCTCCCGGAGTCGAGTCACAGCTTCCCGACGGCGGACATGTGGTTTTCATGGTCGGCGCCAAGTTCGGGGTCACCGGGCAGGAGTACCGGGCGTGGCTGACGAACGCCGCCCTCCCGCACACGGTGACCCAGCGCTATCCCGACGCGGATCTCCGCCCTGTCCACCGGCAACGTCTACCCGTTGACCGATCTGCGCTCACCCGCACCGAGTGAGGAGTCCCCGACCGGGCCGGTCGGCGAGTATGCGATGAGCTGCCTGGGCCGCGAGCGCGTCTTCGAGGCCGCCACTGCCACCCGCGGCACACGTCTCGCGCTGGTGCGTCTGAACTACGCCGTGGAACCGCGCTACGGCGTCTTCGCGGACCTGGCGCGCACGATCCTCGATGGTCGGCCGGTGGACCTGACGACCGGGTTCGTGAACGTCGTCTGGCAGCGGTACGCCAATGAGGTGGTGCTGCGCTCGCTCCTGCACGCCAGTGCACCGGAGCCGTTCCGGATCAACCTCACTGGCCCGGAGACGCTCTCGGTGCGTACCGCCGCGCACGCTCTCGCTGCGGCGCTCGGCAGGGACGTGGTCTTCGAGGGCGAGGAGTCCGACAGCGCCCTGCTCGCCGATGCCGCTCGCTGCCACGACCTGTTCGGCTACCCCGACGTGCCCGCCCGCACCCTGATCGAGTGGCAGGCCAACTGGATCGCGAAGGGAGGCGTGCTGTGGGACAAGCCGACGAAGTTCCAGCGGCAGGACGGTCAGTTCTGATCGGGCCGGCAGCACAGCGCCGCACGCGGGAGCAGATCACGGCGCGGTTGCGCGACGGGCTGGTCATTCCTGCCCTCCCCTTGGCCCTACGGGAGGACGGCACCTTCGACGAGAGGTACCAGGCCGCCGTCGTGCGCTACTACGCAGCGGCCGGCGCCGGTGGTGTGGCAGCGGCCGTGCACACGACGCAGTTCGAGATCCGCGACCGGGGCACCCGGCTGCTGGAACCGGTCCTCGAGCTGACCGCCGAGGTGCTGGCCGAGAGCCCGGGGCTGGTGCGGATCGCTGGCGTGGCAGGTGACGAGGACGCAGCCGTTGCGGAGGCCGAGCTCGCCGCCCGGCTCGGCTATGACGCCGTGCTGCTGAGCCCTCCGCGCGACTGTGCGGTGGAGGAGTCGCAGATGCTCGACCGGGCCCGGTCCGTGGCCGAGGTACTCCCGGTGATCGGCTTCTACCTGCAGGAGGCGATCGGCGGACCGCGCATGTCGGGGGCTTTCTGGCGAGAGTTCGCCGAGATCGAGAACGTCGTGGCCGTGAAGGTCGCTCCGTTCCCCGGCGGGCGCTGGATCGACGGCGGCCTGCTGGGTCAGTGGGCGGTCGGTACCCACGCGGCGGCACAACTGATGACCACGGTGCACCGGGCACGTGCGGGCGATGACGGGGCAGTCCGGGCACTGACCGCCCGCGCCCCGCAGCTCACCGAGCTGAACGCGGCAGTGTTCGACGCCGAGAACGGCCTCCGCGGGTGCATCGCGGGAGTCAACGCCGTGCTCTGGTGGCAGGGCCTGCTTCCGAGCATGCGCTGTCTAAACCCGCGCGAGACGCTCTCGGCCGGTCAGGCCGACCGGATCCGCACTGCCCTGGCTCGGTACCCGTGGACCTCGGACGAGCACTTCATCGCGGATCGTCGCAGCGAGTGGCTGCGATGACCGGCCCGACCCTGATGCGAGGACGCATCACCCTACCCCTGGAGGATTCATGAGAACCCGAACCACAGCCACGATCGCCGTCGGAGCGGCTGCAGCGCTCGCGCTGACCGCTTGCTCCTCGGGCGATGGCTCAGCCGACGGTGGATCCAGCGAGATCACCCTCTGGATGTACCCCGTGATCGAGGACGCGGACGCCAGCCGCGAGTACTGGGAGACGTTCGAGTCCGACTTCGAGGCCGAGCACTCCGACATCGATCTCTCGATCGAGCTGCAGCCCTGGTCGGACCGGGAGGAGAAGATCGGGACCGCGATCGCCGCCGACACCGGTCCGGACCTGGTGCTGCTCGTGCCGGACCTGGCGAGAAACTTCTACGACACCGGCGGTCTCAAGCCGATCGACGGCGCCATCGACGACGAAAGCGTCTACTTCGAGGGTGCCCTCGCCGGCGGCACCTTCGACGGTGAGGTGTACGGACTGCCGATCTACCAGACCGCGAACGCGACGGCCTACAACACGGCACTGTTCGAGGAGGCGGGCATCACCGAGCTCCCGCAGACGTGGGACGAGATCCTGGACGCCGCACCAGCCCTGGCCGAGAACGGCGTCTCCGTCATGGACTACTCCGGTTCGGCCGAGACCACGCTCAACATCTCCTTCTACCCACTGCTGTGGCAGGCAGGCGGCACGGTGTTTACCGAGGACGGCAGTGACATCGCCTTCGACGGCCCGGAGGGGGTCGCCGCCCTGCAGTTCCTGCTCGACCTGCAGGAAGCCGGTGGGCTGCCCGCCGATGCGGCGACCAAGACGAACGCCGTGGAGGGTGGGCCGCTCGCGCTGGAGACGGCGGCGATGTCGTACTCGATGTCGGGCACCTCGGTCGACCAGCTGGAGGCGGCCGTCGGGGAGGAGAACGTGACGGTGGGCGCTCCGCTCACCGGTGCGGTCCAGGCGTCCTTCGGCACACCGGGCATCATCGGCCTGACCACGATCAATGAGGACGAGGAAGCTGCTCTTGAGGTGGCGCGCGCCCTGGCGGCGCCGGAGGCGCAGTCCGCGATGTTCGAAGCGGCGGGCTGGTTCCCGTCCCGTGAGGACGCCGAGATCACGATCGACGACGACGCCACCCAGGCATTGTTCGACTCCCTCGCGGTGTCCAACCCGGGCGAGGCGGCGCCGGGAGCGCGGCAGGTGATGTCGATTCTCGCCACGCACATCCAGTCAGCCCTGCAGGGGCAGAAGACCGCCGAGGAAGCCATGGCGGACGCTGCCGCAGAGGCACGGGACGCCATCTCTCGCATGTAGCGACCCCAGCGGTGGGGCGTCCCGGCGCCCCACCGCACTCGATCGAGAGTGAGACCATGACTTCCACCTCCGCATCGGCGGGCCAGCGGCAGCGACGCGGCTCGACCGCCACGCGCAACGGGATGTGGGCGGGCATCCTCTTCGTGCTGCCCATGCTCGTGCTGTTCGTCATCTTCCGGTTCGTGCCCACCCTGGGCGCGCTCGGGATGAGCCTGACGGACTATCAGCTCAGCGGGGACTACTCCGTCGTCTGGTTCGACAACTACACGCGGATGCTCGGCGACGAGGTCGTCCTCGGTGCCCTGACCACCACGTTGGTCTACGCGGTCATCTATGTCCCGCTCGTCGTCGTGGTGTCCATGGTGACGGCGCTGGTGCTGAACCGGCTGGTCTGGGGCACCGGCTTCTTCCGCGGCGCGCTCTTCCTGCCCTACGTGACCTCACTCGTCCTCGCCGGGGTGATCTGGCTGTGGATCTTCGCCACGGACGGACTCGTCAACGGCACGCTCTCCGCCGTCGGGATCGACCCCTACCCCTTCCTGACCGGCAATCAGGGGCAGGTTCTGAGCTCCCTCGCGATCGTCTCGGCGTGGCGCGGATTCGGGTACACGATGTTGATCCTGCTGGCGGGTCTGAAGAACATCCCCGAGGATCTCCTGGAGTCGGCCACCCTGGACGGGGCAAACGCGACCCAGCGGTTCTTCCGGATCACGCTGCCACTGCTGCGGCCTGTGGTGTTCTTCGTGCTGGTGATCGAGACGATCGCTGCCTTCCAGGTCTTCGACACGATCTACGTGATGACCGGCGGCGGCCCCTCTCGCGCGTCCTACTCGCTCGTCTACGCACTGTATGACCAGGGCTTCAAGTTCTTCGACTTCGGGTACGCGGCGGCGATCGGCGTCGTGATCTTCCTGCTCGTGTTCGTCATCTCCCTGATCCAGCGCCGCTTCCTCGATCGGAGCAACACATGACCGCCACGCTTATCCGGAACGAGGAGAGGACCGGCACACCCTCCGGGCTTCGCCAGCGTCGGCGGTCGATCCGGCCAGGAACGATCCTGGTGGCAGCACTACTGGCCATCGGCACGCTGGTGCCATTCGTGGCCGTCTTCATCCTGGCACTCAGCCCCGAGGGCGCCCGGACCATCCCTTACCAGCTGCCGGAGGCGTGGACCCTCGACAACCTCATCGGCATCCTGAGCGCACGCAACTTCCTACGCTGGACGGTGAACTCGGCCATCTACTCGATCGTCTCCGTGGTACTGGTGCTGATCACGGCGGCGATGGCCGGGTACGCCTTCGCGAAGAAGCGCTTCCCTGGCCGGGAGATCGTGTTCTGGTCGTTCCTGGCCACCCTGATGGTGCCGACCCAGGCCACCATCATCCCGCTCTTCGTGCTGGTCGCCAGGCTCGAGGGCATCGACACCTTCTGGGGGCTGATCGTGCCGACACTGGCGAACTCCCAGGCGGTGTTCCTGATGCGGCAGTTCATCATGGGCTTGCCCGACGAACTCTTCGAGGCAGCCAAGATCGACGGCGCGCGGGAGTGGACGATCTTCTGGCGCATCGTCCTCCCCCTGACGAAACCGATCCTCGCCACGCTCGGGATCTTCGTGTTCCTGTGGCACTGGAACGACTTCCTCTGGCCACTGATCCTGGCCCAGACCGACGAGATGCGGACGCTGACCGTGGGGCTGGCGAGCCTGAACCAGGAGGCCGTGTCCCAGTCCACGCTGATGGCCGCAGCCGCGGTCACGGTGATTCCGTGCCTGGTCGTGTTCGCCGTCCTGCAACGCTACATCGTCAACAGCGTGGCAGCGAGCGGGATCAAGGGATAACACCCGAAGGAGGCGAGCCATGACGGAGACGATGTACCGAAACCCGCTGGCGACCGAGGCAGATGTGGCCGGCTTTCACGCCGAGGGTCCGGTGACGCTCAGCTTCCCGCAAGGTCGGATGCGGGTGGAAAGCACGGTGATCAGCGACGACTCCACGCAGGGCAACTTCGTGCTGTGGTGCCCGGAGGAGTTCGGGCCCGATGTGGAGTATTCGTGGGACTTCTGGCCGATCCGCGAACCCGGCCTGTGCATCGTGTTCTTCGCCGCACGCGGGCGAGGGGGTGTCGATCTGTTCGACGCCTCGCTCTCCCCGCGTGATGGCGACTACCCGCAGTACCACTCCGGAGACATCGATACCTATCACCTCTCCTATTTCCGACGGCGGATCGACCCACGTCTGCACACATGCAACCTGCGGAAGAGCCATGGTTTCCACCTGGTCGCCACGGCGCCCGATCCGATCCCGCCGGTCGCCACGGCAGTGCCCCCGTACCGGATCCGGGTCCGGCATGCCGGGAAGGACGTCGCGATGTTCGTCGACGACCTGCCGGTGCTGGCGTGGCACGACGACGGATCGACTGGTGGGCCTGCACTGGGGCGAGGGCGGTTCGGGTTCCGGCAGATGTCCCCGATGATCGCCGAGTACGCGAACTTCGAGGTGCGGAGCCTGGCCGCGTAGTCGGCGAATAGCTCCTTCAGCGTAGGACGGCTTCGATGGTGTCCGCGCTCGGGATCGGCGATCCATGCCTCGAGCAGCCCACGAGCGATGTACCAGATTTTGGTATCGTCGGGCGTATGGCCACCAACACCTCGATCAGCCTCGATGTTCACTTCCGCGACTTCGTCGCCCGCGAGGTTGCTACAGGGCGCTACCAGTCGGCGAGTGAGGTGATCCGTGCTGGACTCCGACTCTTGGAGGACAGGGAGACCCAGTTGGGGGCACTCCGCTCGGCCCTCATTGCCGGAGAACAAAGCGGCGAGCCGGAGCAGTTTGACTTCGATGAGTTCATGGCCGACAAGGCTCGGGGATGACCAAGGGCTTCTATCGGCTCACTCCGGCAGCACAGCGTGACCTGTCCTCGATCTGGGACTACACCGTGGAGCACTGGGATGTCGCACAAGCAGAGTCCTACCTTGGCGATCTGCGTCAGGCGATCGAACGGGTTGCCACGGATCCCCAGCGGGGACGATCCTGCGACGAGATCCGTCAGGGCTACCGTCGGTACGCCTCTGGCTCACATCTCATCTTCTACCGAACCCAACCTCAGGGGGTCGACGTCATCCGCGTCCTGCATCAGCGTATGGACGTCGACCGACACCTCTGAGCTGCGACTCGCCGAGTCAGACCCCGTGCCGGGCGAGCCGCTGCGCGTAGTGCGGTGAGACCAACGGCCGGCCGTCACCTCGCGGGACCATCCGTCCGTTCTCGGTCCAGCCACAGTCGCGTGCGTCGACGATCTCGACGAGCCGGTTGCGCCAGTGCTCGAGCGTCTCGGCGTATGCAGGGTCCGCGGCCAGATCCCTCTCCTCGTGCGGGTCAGCAACCAGATCGAACAGCCGCTCGGCACCGTCCTGAGCGAACCAGATGTACTTCTGCCTGCCGTCGGTGAGGTACTGCATCTCCTGGCTGGCGTCGTAGCAGGTGGAGTGCTCACCGTGGATCGCATCCCGCCACGGGGCATCCGGATCGGCGAGCACCGGCAGCACGCTGCGGCCATCGACGCTCTCCGGGATCTCGATCCCACAGGCGTCGAGGATGGTGGGCATCACGTCCTGGAGGCAGACGGGGGCCTCGCTCCGGGTCCCGGGCTCGATGCCGTACCGCTCCCGGATCGCCTGCGGCAGCACGACAAACAGCGGGATGTGGGCCGAGCCCTCATAAGCGTAGGTCTTGCGCCACAGGTGGTGATCGCCCTGCATGTCACCGTGGTCGGAGGTGAACACGATGATCGTGTTGTCCAGGAGTCCCTCCCGCTCGAGGTTGAACCGGATGCGGCCGATCTGCTGATCGATGTGGGTGATCGTGCCGTAGTAGCCGGCGCGGGTACGACGCACCTGCTCCCGGCTGCGCACCCCCCGCCAGGCATCCGGCGCCCAGCTGGCGACGGCATGGCGTGCGGCCCAATCCCCGATCCACGGCTCCGGAAGATCGGCATCCAAGTACTGGTTCAGCAGCGGCTCCGGCGGATCGTACGGTGAGTGCGGCCGGGCGAAGGAGGTCATCAGGAAGAACGGTTTCGACGGGTCCCGCCGCCGCAGGAAGTCGATCGACTCGGTCGCCGTCCAATACGTCGGATGCTGACGCTCGGCCAGGTGCCACGCCCGGCTGTGCAACGAGTTCCACCCGATCCCATGCGAATCCGTGCCCGCATCGGGCACCTCGCGATGGAGCCACCGATCGTAATCGGTCGGGACCTGCGGATGTTCGCGCCGACCGGACTCGTCCAGCACGGTGTGATGGAAGCCGATCAGGTCACGCTGCGGGTGCACGTGCAGCTTCCCCACTGCTTGTGTGTGATAGCCGGCCCGCGCGAGCGACTCCGGCAGCGTGTTCTCGAGGCACTGCGCGGGCCCTTGGCCCTCCCCCATGCCGAGGATCCCCGTGTGCCAGGGGTCCTGCCCGGTCATCAGGCTCGCTCGTGCCGGGATGCACGAGGGTGTCGCGCTGTAGGCGTGCTCGAACCAGCTCCCCTCGGAGGCGAGCTGGTCGAGATTGGGGGTCTCGATGACGTCGTTGCCGGCGTACCCCATCGAGTCCCATCGCTGCTGGTCGGTCATGACGAACCAGACATTAGGTCGTTCGGCCACATCGTTCCTTCCCGGTGTGTCGGTCACGGCTGAGTGGCCATCGCGGCCAGATCGTCGGCGATCGCGGTCAGTGCGGCCGCAGGGAGCGCACCTGAGGCCGCGAGGTCGATCAAGGTGGTCCCCGGCGAGACCGTCAGCAACTCGGTCTGTGCCAGGTCGGGTGCATGTGCGGCAAGCGTGTCGCGAGTCCGTGGCTCACCCAGGAGTTCCCCCACCGGGCGATCCAAGTCGGCCCGAGCGGGATGCCCGGCAAGGTCGGGCATCGGTTGCGCGGTGGCAGCGGCGCGTTCGGCGTCGCGGCCGGCCATGAGGTGCTCGACTCCCACGGGTCCTTCGACGGGCAACCCCAACCGGGCGAACTGGCTGGCCGGTGCATCGTTCTCGCGCATCAGCCGCACCAGTAGATCCAGCATGCGCAACTCCACCTCGTCATCGAGGAGCGGCTCACGCTGCTGCGGATCGCGCTCCACGTCGAAGAGCAACGTCCCGTGCGGCCACGGGTTCATCCACCGGGTCGGCGTCTCCATGCGCATCGTCCGCAGCCCCTGAGTGAACGAGAACGGCTCCGCGGGCTCCCAGGCGGCCAGCTCGCTCACGGGGAATCGTTCACGCATGTGGGTGGGCATCAGGGTGAACTGCTCCAGCGGGGCGTTCGACGGCGTCGCAGCCGAGCGCATATACACGTACCTGCCGTCGGTGACGTTCACGTGCCCGCCGTGGATGCCAAAGAGACCACCCTCGCGTTCGGCGAGCGTCCCGGCGACTGCGCCGGTATCTCCAGCTGCACTGGTCAGTCCCAGATCTTTGCCCTGCATGCTCTCCGGCGGCGTCATCCCGAAGTAGCGCAGCAACGTGGGGGCGATGTCGATGGTCTGAGCCACCGCCGTCGTGTCCTGCGCACCCTCGGGAGATCGCGGGTCCCACAGGAAGAACGGCAGGTGCACGAGCTCCTCGAACCAGGGCATCACGGTCTTGGCCCACCATCCGTGCTCACCGAGCAGGAAGCCGTGGTCGGTGTTGACGATGAGCATCGTGTCCTCCCAGAGGTGATACTCATCCATCGCATCGAGAACCCGGCCCAGCGAGCGGTCGCACATCGAGACCAGCGCGGCATACTCGCGGCGGACGTGCTCGAGCTGGTCGGGGGATTCGGTGACCTTCCGGTAGTCCGGCCAGTCGGTCCCTGCCTCCGGCGACGCCGAGCCGTCATGGTCCGCCGGGTACAGGTCCTTGTACTGCTGGTGAGTGAAGAAGGGCTCGTGCGGATCGAAAAGCTCCAGCTGGAGCAGCCACTCGTCCGCCGCGTGATTGGTCTCGAGGAACTCCAGGCCCGCGTCGACCGTCCTGGTCTGCACGTGCTCGACCTCGGTGGGCATGGAGGTGCGGTTGATCCGGTCCTGCACCCTGGCCCGCTCATGCCCGCCGGCGCCGCGCGGTCCGGACTGCACGACTGCCTTCCACGGGTCCCCCTCCTGCCCGCGATGGAAGTCCCAGGTGGTGTAGCGGGTGTGATAGGTCGCTCCGCCGTCCTCCCAGTAGTGCGGGTGGTCGGAGACGAGGTGGCTGTGCACGCCCGCGTCTCGGAGGATCTGCGGCATCGACTCGTCGAACGGCTCCAGCGGTCCCCAGCTGCGATGCAGGAAGTTGTACCGCCCGGTGTGCAGCTCACGCCGAGCAGGGATACAGGGCAGTGACCCTGCGTAGAACTTCTCGAACCGGGTAGCGCGCCGGGCCAGCCGCGCGAAGTTCGGTGCCTGCACCCACGTCTGCGGATCGTAGGGCGGCAGCATGTGCCGGTTCAGGCTGTCGAACATCAGCATGATGGCGCGCTTCATCGCATCTCCTCGTCGTCGAATCATGGGGACACTTCCACGCACCCCGGATCCATGTTCTCCGGATCTCGTGGTCTACAGATGCAGCAGGTACTGCGTGAGCGGCCTGCCGCTGGACTCTCGTGCTTCGTTTCCCACCCGTTCGGCATATCCTCCGCGCTCCAGCCGCTGCAACATCCGCCGCGCGGTCCGCAACTGGACATCCAGTGCCTCGGCCACCACCCGGGAGGTCAGCGGCTCGTCCGGATGGTGGTGTGCCAGATCGCGCAGACGCGTCAGGGTCTGCAGGGCCACGCCCACCCGGGTCGCAATGGTGCCCAGTGCCGGAGCCTCCTGCTCCCCGGGTGCCTCACTGTTCTCGGCACCGAGACCGAGCGCGAGGTCCACATCATTACGGAACGAGACCACCGCCGTCGGTCCCGGATGCGCTCGGGCGCGGTTGAGTGCCCGGCGCGCCAGCTGTTCGGCCTCCAGGGCCGTGCGTCCCACTCCGAACCCGGCGTTGGCACTGATGCCGGCCTCCGACAATCGCCGCAGCAGCGGCGGCTGGGAGAACTGGTACGAGGCGATCGCCAGGGCGCCCCGTGTGGTGACCAGCAGCATCTCCCCCGTCTCAGCCAGGGCTACCGTGCCTGCGAGCGCCGTCGCCTGCGCTTTGAGGAAGGGGGCCGCCCGGGTCATGTCGTCAGCGGCCAGCAGACCCACCGCCACCTGCGAGTCCTCGCTGACCTGGCTGTTGATCGTCAGCGTCAACCGGCTGATCGCCGTCCTGATTGCGTTCTCCGACGGCACCAGCCGCACGATCGCGATCTCCTCACGGAGTGCCTCGTACACGCTGGAGACACACGTGATGGCCGTCCAGGAGTCGTCGGGGTTGTTGCGGTGGAAATCGATCAGCTGCGACACGCGCTGGTCCACCCGGTGTGGAAGTGAACGCGGCCGGTCCGCAGGTAGGCCCACCGCATCCGCGATCTCCCGCAGCTCCGGAATGCCCACCGTATCGATGGAGGTACGGGCGACGTCACGCCCTTCCCGCGCCAGGCGCACCCACGACCGCAGCACCGTCTCCCGGGTGTAGTCGACGAACGCCGCCGGCCGGCTCGTGGTTCCCTTGGCGAGGGTGTAGGGGACGATTCCGGTGAACAGCCAGGCATCGACCGACGCGGCGTTCTCGCGCACGAGGTCGGGAGTCTCGGACTCGTGGGAGTACGGGAGCGTGATGGCCTCAAGTCCGGACACCTCACTGACCGACTCGGCCACGCCCGGGACGAGATCGGCCGGGCCGACGACGCCCACGACCGGTGTCATATGTCTCCCGTTCCGCGACGGCTGCAGGTGCCGTTCATCGTGCCACAGGCGCTGCCGTCGCCTGCGGCACCTCGCCGGATGTGGAGCCGGACAGCAGCAGCGCCCGGCAGGGCGACGAGATCCGTCGCCCTGCCGGGCACCGCGAGCACTGTGCTCATCCGAACGTGTGGCGGGCCACCTCGGAGGAGTTCCACGCGGCGTCGATGGCGCGGTACTCCAGCTCCGCACCGGGGTACACCACGATCGGATCCTCACCGTCGTAGCTCTGCCAGTCCCCGCCGTCGACCCGGTAGTCGATACTGGGTGCGTCGTCCTGGTCGTCGGTAGCGGACAACCACACGGCCGCTCCGCGCGCGTCGACCGTGACCTCGGGTGCCGTCACGTCCTCCGGCAGGTCGTAGCGCGCCAACCGGGTGCCCTCGCTGATGACGTACAGGTCGCCGTAGCGGTCCTGTGCCAGCTCATGCACCTGGGTGACGCCGTCGCTGCGGCCACTGTCCGTCCCGTACAGGCTGGTGACCTCGCTGGTCACCTGGTCGAGGACGAACAACCGGTCAGCCACGGAGCCGAACAGCCGACCATGGTCGACGAGCAGCCGGTCGTTGTCCCCGAATCGGTCGATCGGAGCATCGCCGTCGATCGTGACCGTACGCAGCAACGTCTGGCTCTCCAGATCGAACTCGAAGACCGTGCGACTGTCCGCGACGCCCCACAGGTGACCGTCATCGTCGATGGCGAAGCCGGCGAGGGTCTCGGCCCCCGGGATCGGAGCGGCGGTCCACATTGTCTCAGTGCTGACCGGGTCCCAGGCGAACAGCACGGCCTCATCGGTGATCGGGTCGATGCCGTACCCGCCCTCGATGGAGGTGCCACCGAACAGCAGACCCTCGTGCTGGACGAAACCGACCGGGGTCTGGTCCTGGACCACGTTCCGGTACACGGTGTGGGTCCCCTCATAGGGCTGCCACAAGGTGATCGCCCCGCCGTGCTCGCCGGGCTTCGGCACCGAGGCCACAGCCACGGTGTCAGGCACGGCGGTCAGCTCGATGAGCGACTGCGGGCGGCTCACCCCGTTGCCGAGCTCCAGCGGCGGAGTGTCGGGGTTGCTGCCGTAGCTCCAGGGCTGCTCCGGGTCGTACAGGTAGACCGAGCCCTGCGGGTAGCGGCCGAAGACGACGTTGCCGTCGAACGTGCCCCAGCCCTCGACCTGGCTGGTGCCGTTCAGCAGCGTGATGCCCTCGCCGTCCGGGTCGTACATCCCCGATCCGGGCGGGCTGAGGAAGGCCCCGGCGTAGATGTTGCCCAGCGGACCGGTGCCGAGACTGATCAGCGGCGCACCGGCGCCTTCGACGTCGGGGACGAGGTAGAAGCCCGCGCCAGTGGCCAGGTTCCAGCCGTAGGTGCGGCCGTCCCGCCAGTAGGTGAGCGTCAGGTAGGGGCCGGTTCCGTCGACATCCATCCACCCCCAGGACTCGGGTGTGGCGTTGGGGAAGTTCCCCGTTCCGGTGATCTCCCCGGTGCTCAGGTCATAGCGCTTCACCTCCCGCCCCTGTCGCAGGTAGACGGCGTCCGGATCGGTGGGCGAGACCGGTGACACCCGGGCACTGACGCCCGTGATCCGGTCGACCCACTCACCGGTAGCCAGGTTCCGCACGTACATGTTGGTGGTACTGACGAACATCAGATCACCGCGCACGTCGAGCGCGGTCACGTTCGTGCCGCTGTGGCCGGCCGGCATGGCGATCTCGGTGAACGTGCCCGTCGCCCGGTCAAACTCGGCCAGCTTGGCGTTCGCGTTGGTCCCCACGTAGATGGTCTCGCCCACAGGTGCGATCGCGTTGATGTACTGCTCACCCTCGATCGCCTGCCCATGGTTGGTGAGCTCGCCCGAGTCCGCGTCGAGGGAGTACAACGCACCGGTCGGGTACCCGCCGATCCACGGGACACCGTCCTCATCGACCGCCAGGCCCCAGGCGCGGACACCGGTGGGCAGCTCGGCCAGGTGTTCGACGTCATCGGCGCCAGGCACGTAGCGGTAGACGTGGCCGACGTCGGAGGTGCCGAAGTAGACCGTGCCGTCGACCGGAGAGACGTCCAGCGCACGCTGGCTGCTCGCACCGTAGGGCAACCGCGTGCGCAGCACGGTCTCCTCGGTGCGCAGATCCACGACGGCGAACTCCGCCGTGGTGTTCTGATTGCCGGAGACGACGTAGTAGCCGTACGGGACGCCGTCAGGCGCTGTTCCCGTGGCCGAGGCGAGCACCTGGGTCTTCCGGACGGCCTCCCCCAGGTCGGTGACCGGATCACCGGTAGACCCGGTCGCCTCGATACCGACGGCCGAGGGCGGGTGGATAGTGGCCGAGGCGGGCACGCCGATGGCGGCCCCCAGCAGCATGGCGGCCGAGGCCGCCAGCGCGATCGTGGCAGATGGTCGGGATCTCATCCTGCACTCCTTGGTCGTCATCGACAGCGGTGCGACCGCTCGGATCATCTCTGATTAACGGTCCGGACCGAAATTAGCGGACAGTGTGGTGCTGTGTCAATGACGATGAATAGTCAGTGCAATGGCAACCCGCGCATCGCACGGGCGGCGGCACGGACGACCCCGTCGCGTTCGTCGTCGCTGAGCTGGGCCGGACGCGCAGGGTCATGCGCGAACTCGGCCGGGATACGCCCTTCAGCGGCAGCGATCCAGGCCATCCGCTGGACGTATCCGTCGAACGGCGGCCTGAAAGTCGCCTCAGCGAGGGAGTCGAGCGCCCGGGAGGCAGCCACGATCCCGTCCCCCGCGCGGAAGGCCGAGAGTGCGCGGACGGTCACCGCGGTGGCCGCGGCCCCGATCCCCACCAGAGCACCAGTGGCGCCCCACATCAGGGACGGGACGAACATCCGATCCTCACCGGTGAGCACTGGCACACCGTGCCGCTGTGCCGCGCGGATCCCGCTCTGACTGGCAATCGCGTCATGCATCCGAGCGGACTTGAAGGCTCGCACGGCCGGGTGAGCCAGCACGGCCTCGCGCGTCACGTCGTCGTACGGGCGCAGGTAGAGGTCGAAGGCGATCAGCGGCAATGCGCTCGCTTCGGCGATCCGATCGAGGCGTTGCGCCTCGACACCGGGATCATCCGGATAGCCGGGAGCGATGAGCAGTGCCGTCGCGCCGGCGCCCTCAGCTTCCGCAGGCCACACCGGGTCGTCACCCGACCACACCGCCGTGACCACCTGCCCGGACACCTCCCGGGCCCGGGATATCAAGGTAGAGCGTGCCTCGATATCCAGACGGTCTCCGCGGCCGGTGTGCACCGCCACCGCGAGCCCGTCCACGCCGTCGTCCATCACGCTGGCGAAGTACCGCCGTGCGACATCGAGATCGGTCGACCCATCGGCAGCTGTCGGCGTCAGCACCGCGGCCAGACAGGTCGTTGGCGTCAGCGGAGCCGGATCGATCACCGGCCCGAGTATTCCAGGTCGCCTCACCCTGGCAAGGCGCGCGAACCTCTCAGGCTGCCGCGAGCACACGCCCCACCGGCACTGCGAGATCCCCGCGAATACCCTCGTCCAGCAGCACCTGGTCCACCCCCAGCCACGCGGCCATCTCCCTGAGCTCGGCCACCAGCTCGTCGGCCGTCTCCGCCAGGGCCCCGGGTTCAGCGAACACCGTCCGCACCAGCAGCGCACCACGCTCACGATCGGTCTTCAGATCCACCCGGGCCACGAGCCGGTCTCCCAGCAGGAATGGCAGCACGTAGTAGCCGTGGGTGCGTTGCGCCGCTGGGGTGTAGATGCCGATGCGGTAGTGCATGCCGAACAGTTCAAGGAGCCGCCGCCGCTCGAAGACGAGTGGGTCGAACGGGGCCAGTAGCGCCCGGCCGCGGGTGCGACGCGGGATCCTCGCGGCGCTGTGCAGCACCACCGGACGCTCCCACCCACGCACGCTCACCTCCTCGAGCACGCCGTCGGCCACGAGCTCGGCGATCGCCCGCTGCGCATCGGCCACCGGCACGCGGAAGTAGTCCGCCAGGCACCGCGCCGTCCCGACCCCGTGCGCACGTGCAGCGGTCTCGACCAGGGTGCGTACCGCCGTCGGGCGATCGGGGACGGGGGCGGTGAGCACGGCCGGCGGCAGCACCCGCTCCGGTAGGTCGTAGGCCCGTTCGAACTGTGTGGTCCGGTGGGCCGCCATCACCCGGCCACGTGCGAAGTGCGCCTCGAGGGCTTCCTTCGCGACGGTCCAGTTCCAACCCCAGTGCACCTTGGGCCCGCTGCCGTGCCCGAGCCGCTGATGCACCTGTGCCGCGGTGAGCGGACCGTCGGCGGCGATGATCTCCAGCACTGCCGCCATGGTCTCGGGATGCTCTCGCCGGAGGCGATCGTCCAGGCGCCGCATCCGAGGCGAGTCCATCCGCCACCGCAACGCCTGGTACGTCGTGGGCGAGACATAGGAGGCCTCGTGCGCCCAGTACTCCACCAGCCGCCGGGGTCGGGCGGGTGTCCCCCGCGTGGCGCGGTCCAGCAGGGCAGGATCGTAGTCGCCAAGTCGCGCCTGCAGCGGCAGCAGATGGGCACGGGCCAGCACGTTCACCGAGTCGATCTGCAGCACCCCGAGCCGATCGACGGTGCGCTGCAGGTGCGCCATGGTCGGCCGGTGCGGCCGGGGCGTGGATCGGTCGAGCAACTGCGCGGCCACGGCGATACGGCGTGCCTGGCTCAGGGTGAGAGTGCGGGCCATGGGCGTCACAGTAGGAGATCGCACCGACATGCGACGGCGCCGACCGACCCGGCGGGTCGACCGGCGCCGTCGCTGTCAGGTGAGGATCAGGCTGTCGCCTCCGCGCGCACCGCCTCGGTGGCCTCGTAGTTCAACCGGATCACGCCGTAGGTCCAGCCGCGCCGGTTGTAGACCACGCACGGCTGCATCGTCTCGGAGTCGACGAACAGGAAGAACGGGTGCCCCACCAGCTCCATCTCCGCGAGCGCCTGGTCCACGGTCATCGGGGCCGTCTCGTGCACCTTCTGGCGGATCACCACCGGTGAATCGCCGAGCTGGGCCTCCACCGCGACGCCCGGTTCGCTGGGTGCGTGCGGGGTGAAGTCGAGATCCTGGGGCTCGACCTCCTCCTTGGCAGGCTCGAGATCGGGCACCACCGGTGGCGGTGCCGGCTTGCGGGTGTGGTGGGTCTTACGCCGGTCACGCGCGCGGCGCAACCTCTCCAGAAGCTTGGCAGTGGCCAGGTCGAGTGCTCCGTACCGGTCGGAGGCAGCGGCCTCCGCTCGCACCACCGGGCCTTTGGCCCGCACCGTGAGCTCTACCCGTTCGGACTTCTCAGCCAGACGCGGGTTGTTCTCGTGGGACACCTCGACGTCGACGCGCTGGGCGTACGGAGAGAACTGCGGCACCTTGGCCAGCTTCTCCTCGACGTGGCGCCGGAAACGCTCCGGCACCTCGGTGTGACGGCTGACCACGACAATCTCCATGACGAACCTCCACAGGTCTTTCCAGGTGAGCCCCGGGGGCGGCCCTGCCGTCCCGGGACGAATGCTGCCGCGCCGGCCTTCGGCACGGCGTTCTATCTGGCGGGATCACCTCCCCTGCACCCGGACCGGCGCCAAGCGAATCGCTGCAGCCGGTCCGGGAGAAGTTCCATGACATGACGCTAGTCCACCGGGAGGGTTTGCGACAGGTGAACCGCCGAACCGGTCGTCCCAGGCGGTGGCGTGGCCGCGAGCACGACGGCTCCCACCACCCGGGCACCGGCGTGCTCGAGCGCGGCGCGCGCGGCGTCCAGGGTGGCACCTGAGGTCACCACGTCGTCCACGAGCAGGCATGCGGTCCCCGGAGGGATCGGGCCGAGGCACCGGGTCGCCGTCCGGCCGGCGCGACGGCGGGCCCGCGCGCCGAGTGCGTGCCCAGACCTGCCGCGGCGCCGGAGCAGGTCGGCCACCCAGACCGTTCGCCCGGACGCCTCGGTCAACCCTTCGGCCGTGCCGAACGCAAGGGTGCGCGCGACGAGGCGTCGACGGAGGCGTCTGCGCCACCCCGACGGGGCCGGAACCACCACGAGGGCAGGTTCGGCACCGTCGTCGGCGTCGCGTGCCGGGACCACGGTGTCCGCCACCGCGACGATCCCGCCCCGCGCCACGCGCATCAGTTCCTCGTCGAGATCCGGGCGTTGTCCGGACTTCCAGGCCAGGACCACCCGGCGCACCGGGCCGGCGTAGACGGCCAGCGACCAGGTGGGCAGGCCGAGTGCGGGGAGATACTCCTCGGCGGCCAGGAAAACCGTGTCTTCCTCGCAACGTTGCGGAGGTCCGGAGAGCAGCCGTCGGCATCGCGCGCAAAGCGACCGGTCCGGGGCGTCGCACCCGGCACAATGACGCGGGAGCACCAGACCGATCAGGTCGCGCCAGGCCGCGAGCACGCCCGCACGCCAGGTCCCGCCACTTTCGGTCTGCCCATTCATCGCACCAGGATGACGCGTCAGGCTCACGCGGGACAGGCCACGACCACGAGCTGTGGACGGCGGTGGTCAGCCGGCGAACGCGGGGGCGTGCACCCCGGTGGCCAACTGTGCCCACCCGTTACCGGAACGCCCGTACAGCGTGCCGTCCTCGGTGCTCAGGTACAGCTCACGCTCGCCATTCCCGGCAGCGATGTCGTCGGTGTCCGGCACGCTCGGCAACCGTGTGATCGGGCCTCCGATCGGCACCAGGTGGACAGTCTCGGTCTGTTGGGTGGTCCCCAGCACGGCCAGGCTGGAGCTGTCCAGCCAGACCACGTCGGTGACGTCATCGACCCCCCGGGCCACGGTAAGCGATCCCCCAAGAGCGGCCGGCACCCCACCGGTGCCGGTCACCACGGAGAACACCAGCACCTGAGTGGACCCGTCGTCCTCGACCACCACGGCCAGTCGAGCGCCGTCCCGACTCACCCGGATCGCCCGGACCTGCTGACCTGCGAGTGCCTCCGCCTCCACGGTGGCGCGGGTCTGCTGCGCCGTCGGACGGACGACGACCAGTTCGCCCTCGTTCTGCTCGGATCCCGTCCACACCCAGCCGTTCGGGCCATAGGAGGGTGCCAGCAGGTGTGGCCCGGTGTACAAGGTCTCCGGGTCGGCCCCGGTGCGCGGTACAGCAACCAACCGATTCGCCCCGGCAAGCACCACGGCCGGAGCGTCGTTGTCGTAGGGCAGTGCCAAGTCCGCGGCGCCGATCCCCGAGAGCGGTGCCACGTCCGGCACCGGGGTCAGCTCAGCCCCGTTGAACGCGACCAACTCGTGGGTGTCGCTGAGCATCAGCGGGGAGCGTCCCACGGAGCGGTCCACCACCAGTTCGGGTGGTTCCTGGTCCGGCACCAGTTCCAACGGCACACCGTCCACGGTCACCGAGACGCTCGTCACCCGGGGCAGTCCCGACAGGGTCTGGTTGATCTGCGCCAGCAGCAGGGCTCGGTCCGTCGCCGAGGCCGACTGCACCTCCTCGGTCAACGGGACCGACGCGACACCCGCCGAGACCGTGACCGAGTCGATCGACAACCCGGTCCCGGACGGGATAGCCGAAACCACCGCGGGGCTCATCCACTCCGACGCCCCGGCGAGCAACCCGCGGATGGCATATGTCGCGGCGTTGCGCTGGGGGAACCAGCGCGGGTCCGGCACGAGCGCGGACCCGTCGGCGGACAGGTAGTACAGCGGTGTCTGCCGGTACACGGTGCTGAAGTTCACCTCGGAGATCAGCACGCCGTCGGGCAGCGACTCGATCCGCCACTCACCGGAATCCTGCACCAGTTCATAGGTGAACGTGGTGGTTGATCCCGGCGAGGCTTGCGTATAGATCCCGACGGCGTTCACGGTGGCCACGATGGTGGCCGTCACCTCGACCGTTCCTTCATCGGGTTCGGAGTACCGCAGGGGCACAGAAGCGTCGTAGACGGCCACCTGGTCCGTGGGAGCCCAGGCGGCCGCCGCGTCGCTGGTGACGAACGCGCGGGCCTGGACGAAGTCGTCGTTGGTACCCACCACCGACGCGGACTGGAACCCGCGCACGATCGCACCGGGCGCGTCACCTGGGGCGGGGCCGTCACCCGCGACGTACCCGACGCCCTGGTCCGGGTCGGCCTCGACTCCGGCTTCTACCGGACCGGAGGTCGGCAGGCTCGCACACCCGGCCAGCAGGGCGCCGAGCGCCGCCGCAGCCACAGCGCGTGCGATCGGTCGTCTCATCGGGGGTCCTCCTCACCGGTGACCGTCGGTATCCCGCCCGCCGGGGTGCCCAGCTCGGGAAGCTCCGCCGGGCCCGCCGGGTCGTGCTCGTGGGTCGGCTCACGCTCGATGCGCACCGGGTGCAGCTCCAGCGGCGGGCGCCCGATCTCCATCCCGGCACGTCGGGGCAGCGTGAGTCGGAACGCGGCGCCCTCGCCCGGGCTCCCCCATGCGTCCAGGCCGCCTCCGTGCAGGCGGGCATCCTCCAGAGCGATCGCCAACCCCAGGCCGGTGCCCCCGAGCGTACGAGCGCGTGCGGGATCGGCGCGCCAGAAGCGGTCGAAAACGCGTGCTGCCTCGGGGGCGGTCATCCCGATGCCATGGTCACGCACCAGCACCGAGACCGCCGTCTCGTGCATCGCGACCCGGACCTCGATCGGGCGCCCTTCTCCGTGCTCGATGGCATTGACGAGGAGATTGCGCAGCACGCGCTCGACCCTGCGGGCGTCCATGTCGGCCGTACAGGGCTGGTCCGGCACGTCCACACTGAGGCTTGAGCCCCGTTCGGCGGCGATCGGCTCGGTGATCTCGACCACGCGCTCCACCACACCACGCAGGTCGAGCTGTTCGACGTCCAGCACGGCCGCGCCGGCGTCGAACCGGGAGATCTCCAGCAGGTCCACCAGCAGGCTCTCGAAGCGATCGAGCTGGTTCTGCAGCAGTTCCGCCGAACGCGCCTGGGTGGGCGGGAAGTCGGCACGTGCCAGGTAGAGAACCTCCGCGGCCATCCGGACTGTGCTCAACGGGGTGCGAAGCTCGTGCGAGACGTCGGAGACGAATCGCTGCTGCATCCGGGAGAGGTGGGCAAGCCGCTCAATCTGGTCCTGCAAGCTGGCCGCCATCTCGTTGAAGGACATGCCCAGTCGGGCCAGCTCGTCGTGTCCGCGGATCTCCATCCGCTCGGTGAGCCGTCCGTCGGCGAGGCGTTCAGCTGTGCGGGCGGCCTGGCGCACCGGGTCCAGTACCTGACGGGTCAGGTACCAGGTCATCACCAGCAGCAGCACGACCAGGCTGATCGCCCCGACAGCGAGCACTCCTTGCAGCAGCTCCAGGTTCGCTTGCTCGGGCGCCAGCGAGTACACGATGTACAGCTCGTAGGCGCCGGCCACCGGGATCGTGACCGGCGAGCCGACAACCATCCCCGGCTCGGGATCGTCACCGGTCGCCAGGTCCACCGACTGCCACTGTTGGAACTGCTCCTCGCGCACCTGCTCGCGCAACTCCTCGCTGATCGCCGGGCGCAGCGAATCGTCCGTGACCGGCGCGAAGATGAGCACCGGAGAATCCGGGTCCGGCGAGCGCAACAGCAGGACGCCCTCGATCCCCACGGCGCTCTGCTGCAGGGTGCCGACGGCGGTGTTCGCCAGCTGCTGGGCGTCCTGGGCGGTGCTCACGGTGGCGGAGTCGAACTGTTCCTGGGCCACCTCGGCACGGCTGGCCGCGTCCGCCAGCACCTGGTCCCGCCGTTCCTCGAACAGCCCGTCCCGCACCTGGTCCGAGAGCAGCGCCGCCAGCAGGGCGAGCGCCAGGGTCCCGACCACGACCGTCGACAACGCCACTCGCAGCCGGAGTGAGCGGCGCCAGGCACGCATCCCGAAACGGGCGTACACGCGAGCCCGCCTGCGCACCAAGCGCCACCACCTGTTCGTGCGGCGGGCTGATCCAGCAGCGGTGGCGTGCCCGGCGCGGTCCGGCGCGTCGGCTGCTGCGGTCGGATCCGACCCGGTCACTGGACCGGAGTGCCCGCCCGGTACCCGACCCCACGCACCGTGACAACGACCTCCGGGTTCTCCGGGTCACGCTCGACCTTGGCGCGCAGACGTTGCACGTGCACGTTCACCAGCCGGGTGTCCGCCTGGTGCCGGTAACCCCACACCTGTTCCAGCAGCACCTCGCGGGAGAACACCTGCCAGGGCTTGCGGGCGAGAGCGACCATCAGGTCGAACTCGAGCGGGGTGAGGTTGATCATCTCCTCCCCGCGCATCACCCGATGCCCCGGCACATCGATCACGAGATCGCCGATCAGCAGCCGTTCAGTGCCTTCGTTGTCCCGGTTGCGCAGCCGCGCCCGCACGCGAGCCACCAGCTCGGTCGGCTTGGCGGGCTTGGCCATGTAGTCGTCAGCCCCCGCTTCGAGGCCGTGGACGACGTCGGTCGTCTCCCCCTTGGCCGTGAGCATGATGATCGGAACACCTGACTCTGCCCGGATCCGCCGACAGATCTCGATCCCATCCATCCCCGGGAGCATGAGATCGAGCAGCACCAGGTCGGGCTGGACGGAGTGAAACGTCTCCATCGCCTTCGACCCGTGTGCGCAGAATTCCGTCTCGAACCCCTCCGACTGCAGGACAATACCGATCATCTCCGAGAGAGCGGCATCGTCGTCGACCACCAAGACGCGTGCGTTCATGTCCCTATCGTCGCACTTCAACACGTGAGACCGCGGGAGGTGCACGTGCGAAGATGGCGAAGGTACTCCCCAGACGTGAGAGGAACGCGATGTCGAACCCCGGGCAACCACCCCCGAGTCGGGAGGTTCCGGCGGCTGGGGTGTACCCGATCCCGGACCGGGATGGGGTGCACCAGACCCTGGCGGCTATCAGCAACCAGGTGGGCATCAGCAGCCGGGCGGCTATCAGCAGCCGGGCGGGTATCAACCGGCTCCCCCACCGGGGTCCGCGCCAGGTGGCCCTCCCGCACCGCCGAACAGCTACGGCCAGTACGGCACCGGAGCACCCGGTCCCTATCCCCCGACGGGCCAGTTCGCGCCGCAACCGGGCATCGTTCCACTGCGACCGCTCACCCTGGGCGAGATCTACGACGGTGCGATCCGCTCGATCCGGGCCAACCCGGTGGTCATGTTCGCCCTGTCCGCCGTCCTGGTCGCCGTCGTCGTCACGGTGCAGGGCATCGCCACTTGGGGCATGCTCGAGGACCTGAACCGCCTGCTGTCGGACCCGGCGGCGCTGGAAGACCTGGACAGCCCCGGAGGCTTGGACACCCTGACCTCCACAGTGCAGTCCGGGCTGCTCGGGTACGGGATCTCAACGGCGGCGTCGTTCCTCATCACCACGGTCCTGACCGGTCTGCTGATCCACTCGGTGAGCCAGTCCGTGATCGGCCGGAAGATGAGCCTCGGGCAGGTCTGGGCAGCGGTGCGTGGCCAGATCCTGCGACTGCTCGGCCTGAGCCTCGTCATCGGTCTGATCCTGATGGTGATCAGCGCTGTGGCCATCGGGCTGGTCACGCTCGCCGCAACGACCGGCGAACCGGGGGTGATCGCTCTGGTGGGGATCGTCGTGGTACTCACGGCGTTCGTCTCCATGATCGCCGTGGTGGTCTTCACCGTGCTCGCCACCCCGGTCCTGGTGCTCGAACGCTCCGGCATCATCACCGCGCTGCGCCGGTCCTTCCAACTGACCCGCCGCTCCTTCTGGCGGATCCTCGGCATCTACCTGCTCACCGTGCTCCTCGTCGGGATCCTGGCGTCGGTGGTCAGCTATCCGTTCGGCATCGTCGGTGGTTTGATCGGTAGTCTCATGGCGATCCAGGTCGCCAGCATGGTCGGCCAGGTGATCTCTCTCGCCGTGACCACACCGTTCATGGCCGCCGTCACCGCACTGTTGTACATCGACGTGCGCATCCGCACCGAGGCGCTGGACGTCGAACTCGCCCGGGCAGCCGAGGCTGCCTGAGTCGATGGCCGGTTTCGTCACAAGGGATGTCCCGCTCACCCCGTCTGCGGACGAGGCGCAGGCGTGGGCGGAAGCCGAGCTGGCCAAGGGGATCTACAACGACGAACCCACCATCCTGGAGCGACTGGCCGACTGGCTCTGGCAGCTCTGGGAGCAGATCGTCGGGATGAACTCCTCGCTCGGGCCGGTGCTGGTACCCCTGGTCGTGCTGGCCGTGGTGGGGGTGCTCGCGGTGGTCGCGCTGCTCCTCGGCGGTCCGGTCCGCCGCCGGCGGCTCGCCCGCGCCGGCAGTAGTGAGGTGCTCAGTGCCGACGACGACCGGTCCGCCGCCGATCTGCGGGCGGCCGCCGAGGCAGCCGCCCGGGCAGGCGACTTCTCACGCGCTGTGCTGGAGCGTTTCCGTGCCATCGTGCGGGGCATGGACGAACGGGTCATCCTGGAGGACCGGCCCGGCCGCACCGCTCACGAGGCAGCCGTCGACGGCGGCACTCGCCTTCCCGCGTGTGCCGAGCAGTTGCTCAGTGCCTCGCGCCTCTTCGACGAGGTCTGTTATGGCCACACCGCACCGACGGCGGCTGACTACGAGCACCTGTGCGAGGTGGATCGGGCTGTGGGGAGCGCACGTCCGCAGCGCGAGCGTCCGGCGGCGGTGGGAGCCCCGTGAGCACCTTCGTCGCCCAGGGTGAGCGCGCCGACGGCCCCGCTGCTTCGCGCACCAGCAACCGCAAGGGAGTGCTCATCGCCGTCGGCGCCGTGGTGGTGCTCCTGCTCGGCACGCTCATGCTCCGCCTCCTCGCTCCACCGACCAGCTCGGCACCGTTGAGCGCGACCAACCCTGAGCCGCCCGGCGCCCGCGCCGCCGCGCAGATCCTCGGCGAGCACGGGGTGGACGTCCAGGAGGTACAGACCACCCAGGCAGTCCTCGATGCCGCCGGCGCCGGCTCCACCCTGCTGATCACCGACCCCGGAATGCTCCGTCCGGAACAACTCACCGCGCTCGGTGGCGTCGACGCCGACATTGTGGTGGTGGACCTGCCCTTCGGCTCGATCGCCGAGATGACCGACCGGGTGACACTGACCGGTGGCGGACCCGAGACCTCCTACGACGCGCAGTGCGCGGACGAGCACGCCACGGCAGCGGCCGAGATCGTCACCGCCGGACCGGGCGTGCAGATCTCCGACGGCGTCGACGGCTGCTTCCCGATCGAGGGCGAGGGAGCGCAGACCTCCTACGCGCTGGCCACCTGGACCGAGGACGGGCAGCGCTGGTCTGTACTACCGAATGCCGCCCCGCTCTCCAACGCCGGCCTCGCCAACGCTGGGAACGCCGCCCTCGTGCTGCGCCTGCTCGGCCAGCACGAGCACGTCGTCTGGTACGTCCCCGATCCCACCGACTCCTTCGGCACCCCGTCGGCCGATCGCGCACCCACGCTGATCCCGCCCTCGCTGGTGGCATTCGGGGGCCTGCTGGCGCTCGCCCTGGTGCTGTGGCGCGGACGCCGCCTAGGGCCGGTGGTGGTCGAGCACCTACCAGTGGTGGTGCGCGCGACCGAGACAACCCGTGGTCGTGGCCGGTTGTACCGACGCAGCCGGGCCTTCGCGCACGCCGGGTCCGCGCTACGCGCCGGCGCTGTCCGACGCCTGGCACGCCGCACCGGCATCAGCCGCACCGCCGAACCCGCCGAGGTCGTGGACACCCTCGCGCGCGCCAGCGGGCGGACCCCGAGGCGATCGACTCCCTCCTGTACGGCCCACCACCCACCGACGACGCGTCCCTGCTGGCGCTCACGCACGCTCTGGACATCTTGGAAGGCGAGGTTCATCGCACATGACGACCACCCCACCGGGACACGGCCCACAGCCCGACCAGGGCCCCCGCACCCCGTATTCGCACGGCGAGGCGTCGCCGGCACCGGCGGCCCCGCCCGAGTACCCGCCGACGGCTGCTGCACCCGCTGGACCTCCGCCGTCGGGACCTGCCTACGCGGGCCCGACGGGCCCGCCGCCCGGGGTTCCCCCGAAGCCCGCCGAGGCTGCACCGGTGGAGTCGGACCAGCAGCAGGAGATCCGCACCTCGCTGGGGCGGGTGCGCGCCGAGGTCGCCAAGGCCGTCGTGGGTCAGGATGCGGCCGTCACCGGGCTGGTGATCGCGCTGCTCTGCCGCGGGCACGTGCTCCTCGAGGGGGTTCCCGGGGTGGCCAAGACGCTGCTCACGCGCACGCTCGGTGCCTCGTTGGACCTGGAGATGAAGCGGGTGCAGTTCACCCCGGACCTGATGCCCGGTGACGTGACCGGTTCACTGGTCTACGACGCGCGTACCGCGGAGTTCTCGTTCCGTGAAGGTCCGGTCTTCACGAACCTGATGCTCGCCGACGAGATCAACCGCACCCCTCCGAAGACGCAGGCGTCCCTGCTGGAAGCGATGGAGGAGCGGCAGGTGAGCGTGGACGGTGAACCACGTTTGTTGCCGGACCCCTTCGTGGTGATCGCCACCCAGAACCCGGTCGAGTACGAGGGCACCTACCCGCTGCCGGAGGCGCAGCTGGACCGGTTCCTGCTCAAGCTCATCCTACCGCTGCCCGAGCGGGCCGCCGAGATCGAGGTGCTGAACCGGCACGCGCACGCCTTCGATCCGCGCAACCTGGCCGCCGCCGGGGTGCGCCAGGTGGCAGGACCGGACGAGCTGGCCGCCGCGCGGGAGGACGTCGCCAGAGTCGAGGTGGGGGCGGACGTGCTCGCCTACATCGTGGACATCTGCCGCGCCACCCGCACCTCGCCCTCGCTCTCCCTCGGAGTTTCCCCCCGAGGTGCGACGGCGTTGCTCGCCACCTCACGTGCGTGGGCCTGGATGTCGGGTCGCCGGTACGTGACTCCGGACGACGTCAAGGCACTCGCGCACCCGACCCTGCGCCACCGGGTGCAGCTGCGCGCCGAGGCCGAGCTCGAGGGCATCAGCACCGAGTCCGTGCTGGACGGGATCCTCGGGTCGGTCCCGGTCCCGCGCTGATGGCGATCACGGGTCGGGCGGTCCTGCTCGTGGCGCTGGGCGTGGTTCCGGTGCTGCTCGTACCGGAGGTGACCACCGTGGTCGCCTGGGCCGTGGCGGTTGCGCTCGTGCTGACCGCGGACACGCTGCTGGCGGCGTCCCCGACCGCCATCGAGGTGGAGCGTGCAACCGCCGGTGCCGTACGCCGGGGCGAGCGCGCCGAGTCCACTCTCACGCTGACCAACACCGGACGCCGCGGGCTGCGTGGTGTGGTCCGCGATGCCTGGCAGCCCACCGCGGGGGCCGACAACAATCGGCACCGGCTGCGGATCACTGTCGATGAGGCGCAGCGGGTGCGCACCACCCTGCGACCCCGGCGGCGCGGGGACCTGTATGCCGACCAGGTCACGATCCGCGCCTATGGTCCCCTCGGGCTCGCCGCACGGCAGGCCTCCCGCGAGGTTCCCGGGGTGATCCGGGTGCTTCCCGAGTTCTCCTCTCGGCGGCACCTGCCCTCCCGGTTGGCCCGGTTGCGGGAGATGGACGGCCGCACCGCAGTCAACGTGCGTGGACAGGGCACGGAGTTCGACTCGCTGCGTGAGTACGTGGTGGGCGACGACGTGCGAGCCATCGACTGGCGAGCCACCGCACGCCGTCAGGAGGTCGTGGTGCGCACCTGGCGCCCCGAGCGGGACCGCCGGGTGCTGCTGGTGCTGGACCTCTCCCGACTCTCGGCCGCCCGGTTGGGCGAGGCCCCACGCCTGGACGCCGGGATCGAGACGTGCCTGCTGATGGCTGCGCTCGCGACGAAGGCGGGCGACCGGGTCGACCTGATCGCCGTCGACGACGGGGTACGAGCCCGGGTGCGTGGCACCCATGGAGCGGCAGTGATGCCCGCGATGGCCGACGGGCTCTCCCAGGTCACCCCCGCACTGGTGGAACCGGACTGGCCGCAGATCACCCAGGCAGTGCGCGACACCCTCTCCCAGCGGGCCCTGGTGGTCGTGATCACCGGTCTGGAGGCGGGCGCTGCCGAGTCCGGGTTGCTGCCCACCGTGGCGACGATCGCCCGGGATCATCAGGTGATCGTGGCCTCCGCCACGGACCCCGATGCAGCCGCGCTGCTTCTTTCGCGGGAGACCTCGGCCGACGTCTTCGACGCGGCTGCGGCCGAACGGGGCGACCTCGAGCGGGACGCGCTGGCCGGTCGGTTGCGCCGGACCGGCGCTGAGGTGGTGGAGCGGGACCCGGAGTCGCTCCCGCCCGGAGTGGCCGACACCTATCTGGCGCTGAAGGCTGCCGGGCGGCTCTGACCGGGCGGCCGACTCACGGCGCCCCCACCTCCAGGCGCTCCACCTCTCTCCCGCGCCCGACCCCACCCGCGCCCCAGCCAACCGCGCCCAGCCCACCCCACGTTGGAACGGGGTTACGGCGTTGGAACACCCTTGCGGGCGCACCTAAGTCCGTTCGAACGACGCAACCCCGTTCGAGCGAACCTACAGCAACCGTCGCCCGCGACGGGTCCTGGGGACGCCGGCGCGGAGCAGCTTTCGCTCGAGGCGATCCGGGCTCGGGACCAGCCGTTCGGCGCCACCCGTCGTCCGCACCCGCCGCCAGCAGTCTCGCCATCCCCACCGGGCCAGGCCGCGCACCTGCTCGCGCAGCTCATCCTCTCGCCGTTTTCATCGATCACTCTCCTCGCCGCGCCGGCGCCCGTCCCTGCACTGCGGTACTTGATGTCGCCGTCGGCCTCACCGACGATGTCCGCCTCCTCCCAGTAGAAGTCGACGTACACCACCCCCGACGGCACCTCGATCGCCACCTGGCGCCGTGGCGCAGCGAAGCCGAGTTGCTCGATGAGCAGTCCGCTGAGCGTCTCGAGCGGAGACTCCGCTCCGATCGTGACTCGATCAAGGACCGGTCGCATGCGCTGCGAGCCGTGGTAGGGAAGCATCCGTTCGTGCTCCGCGTGCAACGCCTCCGGAGTCGTCAGCGGTGGCGTGTCCGCGAACCGGTGGATCCGGCATGCTGCGTCGGCCGCGACGAGAGTGGCGAGCAGCGGCATCCGCCGAGCAGTTTGGATCAGGGAGAAGTTCACATCCGTGATCTCCTCCCCCTGGGCCGTCGAGGTGGGGACTATGGTGCGCCGTGCGACCTCCACCACGCCTGTGCTACGCCGTCCGTGCGCGGTACCAGACATGACGAAGACGTCCTTCGGCCAGGGACCGATGATCGGCAGACCCAGTAGTACGAGAGCGGACGGACCGGTGAAGACGGGATCGCGGCGGTTGCATGCCACCGCAAGCACCTGATCGCGATACCTCGCCGCAGCGCGCTCAGCCTTCGTCCCAGCCTCTTGGGCTGCCGCCGGCCGGTACACCCCACGCCGCACGCGCACCAGACGACCGTCGCGATGAGCGCGGCGAAGACTCCCGTCCAGCCCGGACGCCGAGGCGTCGGCGAAGGTGATCAGCTCGCGTGCCGGTTTGCGCTCCGGAGTACCCATGGCCGGCATGCCATCACACGCGCCGGGCCCTCGCCGGCGGCCACCGCGCACTTGTGGATAATCGTGCATCGGCGCGCAGCCGGTGGATGCGTACTCCTCACCCGTTGGAACGCCATTCCGGCGTTCCAATGCGCGGTAGGTGGGCGGTGGCTACGCAGCAGGGTGACGCAGGCCGGGGCAGCGCGGGGCGTGGCGCGATGGGAACGGGTCAAGCCGCCATGGCTACCGTGTCCTCGGCATGCTCGGCACGTACGTCGCCGGTCTCACCATCCCGGACTGCATGCCGGCCCAGCACGATCGTGTAGATCCAGTAGGCGGCCAGCACCATGGCTCCGATGGTGATCTTCACTCCGGTGGGCAGGTCCGACGGTGTTACGAACCCCTCGACGAGGCCGCTCACCCCGAGGACGACCACCAGCCCGATCGCCACGGTGAACACTGCCCTGCCCTCCTCCGCGAGCGCCCTGGACCGGGTACGCGGCCCGGCGAACGCCCACGCGAAGAACAACCGCAGCCCCGCTCCGGCGGCGATGAAGATCGCACTCAGCTCCATCAGTCCGTGTGGGAGGATGAGGGCGAAGAACAGGTCGAGCTGACCGTGCTCGGCCATCACCGCACCGGCCATCCCCACGCCCACCGCATTCTGCACGAGCACGTAGACCGGGAAGATCCCCGTGATCCCACCGGCGATGCACTGCGCCGCGATCCAGGCATTGTTCGTCCACACCTGGGCGGCGAAGTCCGGCGCCGGGCTGTTGGAGTAGTACGCCTCGAACAACTCGTTCGCATACTGCTCACGCTCGCTCGGGGTGCCCATCTGGGCAAGCAGCTCCGGGTCTCCCACCGCGCGCATCCCTGTGGCGACCCCGACGATGCAGAAGAAGGCCAGGGCGGCCAAGGTGAGCCATCTGGCCCGGTAGAACGCCGCAGGCAACGAGATCACCACGAACCTCGTCACGTCGCTCCACGCCGGCTCGTGTGCTCCGGCGATCACACCACGGGCTCGGGCGAGCAGACCGGAGAGGCGGGTCACCACCGTCGGGTCCGGTGCCGAGGTACGCACCTTCGACAGGTGGGTCGCGGTGAGCTGGTAGAGCTGGACGAGTTCGTCCGCCTCGGCACCGGTCCGGCGCCGCGCGCGCACGAGCGTGTCGAGGCGGTCCCACCGCGCGGCATTCACCGCAACGAACGCATCAATGTCCACACCAGCTAATCTGCCATAGATGAGTGCCCCGCTGCCGCCGTCCGGCCCACCCACCGCTGAGCCGGCCACGCCCGTGGCCGGCAATCCGTATGCCACGGCGAGCGCGGATCGGGCGACGGTTCCTCAGCGGCTGACACACCCGTCCGCACCACGGCGCGGATCGACGACGACCCGACCGGTCGGCCTGCCGACCGACCTCATCGTGACCGGAGAGGCGGTCGCGCTCGAGGCCCGCCCGGCGATGCTGCTCAGTCGGGTCGGTTCGGGTCTGATCGACATTGCCGTGAGCGTCGTCGGCGGTCTGCTGGTGCTGGTTCCCGGGTTGTATTTCGCGTCGAACCAGGCTCAGTTCGGTGCGGTCTACATCACGGCCCTCGCGATGGCCATGGTGGTGATCCCTACGACCGTCGAGACCCTCACCCGCGGGCTCTCCGCCGGAAAGGTGGCCACGGGGATCCGTGTGGTCCGTACCGACGGCGGACCGGTCCGGTTCCGGCAAGCCTTCGTCCGGGCTCTGACCGGTGTGATCGAGGTATGGGTGTCCTTCGGGGTGATCGCGGTGATCACCTCCCTGATCAATGCCCAGGGCAAGCGACTGGGTGACCTGCTCGCCGGAACCTACGCCGTCCGTGCCCGCGGGAGTGAAGCAGCCCTCGCCCCACTGCTGATGCCCCCGGACCTTGCCGGGTGGGCCGACCATGCCGACATCCGCCGTCTCCCGTCCGGCCCCGCACTGCACGCACGCATCTTCCTGGGAAGAACTGGCAGCCTGCGGCCGGACATCCGGGAGCAGGCTGCCCGGTCGTTGGCCGCGCTCATCGAGCCCTACGTCTCTCCACCCCCACCCTGGGGGACGCATCCGGAGAGGTTCCTGGCCGCCGTCCTGGTGGCCAGGCGGGACCGTGAGTACGAGGCGGCCGCGCGCCGTCAGCAGACCGAGCATGCCGAGGCCGAGCGGATGCGCCGTCTCCCGTACGGGATGGCCGACTTCTCGTAGCCGGGCCGACGCTGATACGTACCGCCCCGCAGCATCCTGCCCGGTTCTACGCATCCACGTCGTCTCAGCCGGCTGTCAGTGCCACCCATCGCCCCTCAACGCGGCACACGCTCACCGGGATGTCGTAGATCGACTCGAGGATCTCCGAATTCATCACCTCACCGGCCGGCCCGTCGCAGACCACGATCCCGTCCCGCATCGCCACGATCCGGTCGGCGTAGGTCGCGGCCACGTTGATGTCGTGCAGGACCACCACGATGCGCTTGCCGAGGTCGTCGGCCATCCGGCGCAGCAACCGCATGATCTCCACTGCATGCTTGAGGTCGAGGTTGTTGAGCGGTTCGTCCAGCAGCACGTACCGGGTGTCCTGGGCCAGCACCATCGCCACGAACGCCCGCTGGCGTTGTCCGCCGGAGAGCTGATCGAGGTAGCGGTCTCGGAACGGCTGCAGCTCCAGGTAGTCCAGTGCCCGCTCCACGTGGTCACGGTCGTCGGTGGTCAGCCTGCCCCGCGAGTGGGGGAACCGGCCGAACTCCACCAGGTCCGCCACGGTCAGGCGGGCGGCGATGTGGTTGTCCTGGCGCAGCACCGCCAGCCGCGTGGCCAGGATGCGCGAGGGGGCAGTGGCCACATCGAGGTCATCGATGCGCACCCGACCCTCATCGGGCTGGATCAGCCGCCCGATCACCGAGAACAGGGTCGACTTGCCGGCACCGTTGGGCCCGATGAGAGCGGTCACGCCTTCACCGCCGAAGGTGAGCGAGACCTGGTCGAGCACGGTCGCGGAGCCGTAGCGCTTGGTAGCGCCGTCGAGCACGATCATCGCGCCCCCTTTCGTAGCACGAGGTAGAGGAAGAACAGGCCACCGGCGAACTCGATGATCATCGCCAGGGCGCCGCCGAAGCCGAATACCCGCTCCAGCACCAGCTGCCCACCCACCAGGCAGACCATTCCGAGCCCGACGGCGGCCGGCAGGGTGAACCGGTGCCGGAAGCTGCCCACGTAGGAGTATGCGAGGTTGGCCACGATCAGCCCGAAGAACAGGATCGGGCCCACCATCGAGGTGGAGGCGGCCACCATCACCGAGACGATGGCGAACAGCCCCATCACCACCCGCCGGTGGTCGATCCCGAGACCGACGGCCATCGACTCCCCGAGCGTGAGCACGTCCAGGATCCGCAGCAGCGGGATCACGGCGATCACCCCGGCCACGACGAGTCCGCCGGTGAGCAGCAGCAGCGTCTCGTCGGGGCGGCTGAGCGAGGCGAACATGGCATCGGTGACCACCTGGAAGTCCAGCGGGTCGAGCATCCGTTGCATCCACTCCGACAGCGCGCGCAGCAGGGTGCCAAGCACGATGCCCACGAGCAGCATCAGATGCAGTGAACGTCGCTTACCACCGAAGAGCCAGGTGAACAGCAGCACGCTGAAGGCCACCATCACGATCACTTGGCCGAACCAGATCGTGAGCGAGTCCGCGTTCAGGAACGCGGCCGATCCGAGGAAGAAGACCATCGCGGTGGCCGTCAGCCCGTAGAAGGCGTCGAAACCCATGATGGACGGCGTCAGGATACGGTTGGCGGTGATCGTGTGGAACACCACGGTGGACACACCCACCGCGATGGAGACCACCAGCATCGCCAGCACCGTCATGCCGCGGATCGTGACGGCGAACGCGAGCGATCCAGGCACGTCGGTCAGCAGGTAGCACGCCACCAGCGCGACGACGGCGACGCCCAGCACCGCGAGCCGGGCGCCAGGGCTCTGCCACAGTCTGCGCAGGCCGCGTGGTTGCGTGGCGTTGTGGACCTCCCCCTGCGCTGGTGACTCAGTGGGCGCCGGAGCGCCCGCGTGCCTCACCGGGGTGCGGGCCGTCGTCGGATCAGTGCGCACGGGACCTCTCCCGCAGCAGCAACCAGAGGAAGGTGCCGGCACCGACGATGCCCACGATCACCGAGAGCGGGATCTCGTAGGGGAAGCGCACCACTCGGGCCAGGATGTCGCAGGCGAGGATGAACAGCGCTCCCAGTCCGGCCACCCAGGGGATGGCCCGGCGGACGTTGTCACCGATGATCAGGCTGACGACGTTCGGCACGACCAGGCCCAGGAACGGCACGATCCCGGCGGTGGCCAGCACCGTGGCGGTGATGACCGCGATGATGATCATTCCGACGGCCATCACGCGCCGGTAGTTCAGCCCGAGGTTCGTGGCGAAGTCCTCACCGAGGCCGATCACCGAGAAGCGGTCGGCGGCAACCCAGGCGAGGACCACCATGGCACCGGCGAGCCACAGCAGCTCGTACCTCCCGGCCATCACGGACGCGAAACTGCCCTGGGCCCACTGCCCCAGGGACTGCAGCAGGTCCATCCGGTAGGCGATGAATGTGGTGAAAGCGCCCGCTACGCCCCCGAGCATGATGCCCACGAGCGGCACCAGCACGAGCTGGCGCACCGGGACCGCCTTGATCACCTGCAGGAACACCCAGGTGCCCGCCAGCCCGAACACGGCCGCCACCCCCGCCTTGCCGACCACCGGCAGTGCCGGGGCGACGATGATGCAGCCGAGCATGCCGAGGGTGGCGAACTCGGTGACGCCGGTGGTGCTCGGCTCGACGAACCGGTTGCGCACCATCATCTGCATGACCAGGCCGGCGATTCCGAGGGAGGCTCCCACCAGCAGCACGGCGACGGTGCGCGGGATGCGGCTGACCAGCAGCAGGAACGCCGCGTGGGAGTCGGCGTCCGCGCGCAGCAGCGAGGCAGGCGTGACGTCGGAGACGCCGATGAACACGCTCGCCACCGAGAGCGCTACCAGTGCCACGCCGACGGCGACACCCACCCCGGTCCGCGAGGAGCGAACCGGGGTGGGCGCGTGGGTGGTGAGGGTCGACACAGGAGTGAGCTCGCTGATCCTCTACAGTGCGGCGGAGATGTCGTCGATCATCAGCTGCGTGGTGTCCAGCCCGCCGTAGACGATGTACCAGGCCACCGGGTTGAGGTAGTGGATGGCGTCGTTGGTGGCAGCGGTCGTCTCGTTGATGATGTCGTTGTCGAGCACCTCGGCGGCGGCCTCGGCATCGTCGGCGCCGATGGCCTGGTCGCGGTCGATCACGAACAGGTGGTCGGGGTTCTGCTCGAGCACGAACTCGAAGGAGACCGGCTCACCGTGGGTGGCGCCTTGGATGTCGTCGATCACCGGCTGCACACCGAAGACGTCGTACATGATGCCGCTGCGATAGGTAAACCCGCCTTCGGTTCCCCCGCTGGCCGCGAGCGCACTGAGGCTGCCGCCCGAGACCATCAGACCGAGTCCGGTCCCCAGGTCAGCGGTCCTGGCGCGCACCTCCTCGATCTGGGCGTTGAGACTGTCGACAGCCTCGACAGCCTCTTCTTCGGCTCCGAGCACCTCACCGAGGAAGGTGGTGTTGCGCTCGAGCGTCTCGAGGTAGGTGCCCGCCGGGCTCAGGTCCACGGTGGGGGCGATCTCGTTGAGGTCTTCCCACAGGCCCGAGGAGCGGCCGGAGACGAGGATCAGGTCGGGCTGCTGAGCCTCGATCGCCACGAGGTCGGCTTCGAAGAGCGTGCCAGCGTTAAAGGCGTCGTCGGCCAGGTAGTCGCTGAGGTAGTCCGGCACGAAATCGAGTGGTGCACCGGAGACCTGTCCGCCCAGGGCACCGATGGTGTCCAGGCTGGCGATATCGAAGGCGACGATGGTCTCGGGGGCGACCGGCGCCTCGACGGTCGTGGACTCGTACTCGGGCTCCTCGTCCTCGCCGGCGAGGTTGCGGTCCCAGGTGAAGGACACGGTCTCGGCCGACTCCTCTGGCTCGACGGCGTCACCGGCTCCGCCGCAGGCGGCCAGGATCATCGAGGATGCAGCCACGAGTGCAATCGCGGCCGCAGGGCGCTTCAAGGACATGGGTCGTTCTCCTCGGTATGGGCGGACCGTCTCGGTCCAGCGAGACGAGCGATCAGCGGCGACACACACCAACCAACTCGTTGTTAGTAGAGCCTAACCTACACAAGGTTAGGCTTACCTAAACCACTTTTCGACGTGACGCACGTCACCACCGAGCCCCGCGCGAGCAGGACTACTCGGCGTTCTCGTCGTCGTCGACGACGCCGCTGCTCCCCCGGGCCCGATGAACGCGACCGCGCCACCACAGGATCGCGCTCCCGATCAAGGCAGCCAGCACGGATGCGCTCAGCACCGCGATCTTGGCGTGCTCGTCCCGCTCATGGCCCACCCCGAAGGCCAGCTCGGCCACCAGCAGCGAGACCGTGAAGCCGATTCCGGCCAGGGCCCCGACGCCGAGCACGTCGCTCCAGCCGATCCCGGGTGAGAGGTTCGCATGCCGGGTTCTGGAGATGAGCCAGGTGGCCCCGACGATCCCGATCGGTTTGCCGATCAGGAGCCCCAGCGCCACTCCCCGTAGCACCGGATCAGCCCAGGCGTCACCGAGAACGCTCGGATCCACCGATACACCGGCGGTGAAAAGCGCGAAGATCGGCACCACCACGCCGGAGGAGATCGGGCGCCAGAGATGCTCGAAGTACTCGGCGACCGAGGCGTCGCGGGACAGTTGCCGCGGCAGCCGATCGGCAGCCTTCCCCCGCAACGGAAGGGCCGGCGCCACCATGCCCAGTGCCACGCCTGCGATGGTGGCGTGGATCCCGGAAGCGTGCATCGCCAACCAGGTCAGCACGGCGAGCGGGATGAGCAGGTACCAGGAGGTGATCCCCCGCCGCACCAGCACGGCGAACAGTGCCACACATGCGGCTGCCGCGAGCAGCCACGCCAGCGTCAGCCCGTCACTGTAGGCCACCGCGATCACGATGATCGCCAGCAGATCGTCCACGACGGCGAGGGTGAGCAGGAAGGCACGTAGCGAGGCCGGCAACCATTTGCCCACCAGGGCGAGCACGGCGACCGCGAAGGCGATGTCGGTGGCGGTCGGGATCGCCCACCCGTGCGGTGCACCATTGGCGGCGGTGAGGTTGAACGCCAGGTAGATGACTGCCGGCACCACCATGCCGCCCACCGCTGCTGCCACCGGCACGATGGCCGTGGACAGACGGCGCAGCTCGCCGGTCACGATCTCGCGCTTCAGCTCCACACCCACCACGAAGAAGAAGACAGCCAGCAGCCCGTCTGCTGCCCACTCCCCCACCGTGAGGTCGAGGTGCAGCGACTCGCTGCCGATCACGGTGTCCCGGATCGTCGCGTAGGACTCCTGCCACGGCGAGTTCGCCCAGACCAGCGCGAGCACGGCGCCGATGATCAGCAGCAGCCCACCCATGGACTCGCCACGGAGCGTATCGGCCATGTTCCGCAGGCCACCCGCGGAGAGCTTGCCGAAGAGCGGCTCGACCAGGGGCGACTCGTGATCGCGGTTGCTCATCTGCTGGGAGCGTCAGTAGCGGTAGTGCTCAGACTTGTACGGTCCAGCCACGTCGACGTCGATGTACTCCGCCTGTTCCTTGGTGAGCTCGGTCAGTTCCACCCCGAGGGCGTCCAGGTGCAGGCGTGCGACCTTCTCGTCGAGGATCTTCGGCAAGCGATGCACGTCGAGCTCATAGTCCGACGTCGGGTCCCACAGCTCGATCTGTGCGATCACCTGGTTCGCGAACGAGTTGCTCATCACGAAGGAGGGGTGTCCGGTGGCGTTGCCGAGGTTCAGCAGGCGTCCTTCGGACAGGACGATGACTGATCGCTCGGGCTGCCCGGTCTCCTCGTCCGCCGGGAGGACCCATTCGTGCACCTGCGCCTTGATCTCCTGGCGGCGAACGCCGGGGAGCTGAGCCAGGCCCGCGATGTCGATCTCGTTGTCGAAATGGCCGATGTTGCCCACGACGGCCTTGTCCTTCATCGCGGCGATGTGCTTGGCCGTGATGACGTTCATGTTGCCCGTGGTGGTGATGAAGAAGTCCGCCGATGCCAGCACCGACTCCAGTCGCACCACCTGGTACCCGTCCATCGCCGCCTGAAGGGCGCAGATCGGGTCCACCTCGGTGACCACCACGCGGGCACCCTGCCCACGGAAGGCCTCGGCAGCCCCCTTGCCCACGTCGCCGTAGCCACAGACGACGGCGACCTTGCCGCCGATGAGGATGTCGGTGGCGCGGTTGATGCCGTCGGGCAGCGAGTGCCGGATGCCGTAGCGGTTGTCGAACTTCGACTTCGTCACGGAGTCGTTCACGTTGATCGCAGGGAAGAGAAGGTCCCCAGTCGCGGCGAGCTGATAGAGGCGGTGCACACCGGTGGTGGTCTCCTCGCTCACGCCACGGATCCCACCGGCGATCGCGCTCCACCGCCCTGGGTCGGCATCGAGGGAACGGCGGATCACGTCGAGGAAGACAGTCTTCTCCTCCGAGTACCCCACGTCGCCGGGCTTCGGCGCGGGTGGCACCACCCCTGCCTCCTCGTACAGGCGCCCCTCGTGCACAAGCATGGTGGCGTCACCACCGTCGTCGAGGATCAGGTTCGGGCCCTCGTGCGGCCACAGCAGGATCTGCTCGGTGCAGTCCCAGTACTCCTCGAGCGTCTCCCCCTTCCAGGCGAACACGGGAACGCCCTGCGGGTCCTCCGGCGTCCCGTGCGGTCCGACGACCACCGCGGCTGCCGCTTCGTCCTGGGTGGAGAAGATGTTGCAGCTGGCCCACCGCACCTGGGCACCGAGCGCAGTGAGCGTCTCGATCAGCACCGCCGTCTGCACGGTCATGTGCAACGAACCGGCGATCCGAGCCCCACGTAGCGGCTGCTCGTCGCCGTACTCCTTGCGCAGGGCCATCAGGCCCGGCATCTCGTGCTCGGCCAGCCGGATCTGATGGCGGCCGGCGGTGGCGAGGGACAGGTCCCGGACCTTGTACTGCCCAGGAATCTCGGAGAACGTCATGCCAGCCAGCGTAGCCCGGAGTGACGTTCACTATCGCGCGCTGGGACGGGGTGGTCCGAGATCCGTCAGCACAGGCAACGATCAGTACCATCGTCGGTGTCCACAGCCAGGGAGCAACGCGTGCCTTCTCATTCCGCCGATACCGAGCGGCCTCGCACGCGACCCTCACGCCGTGCCGAGATCGAAGGGCTGCGCGCGGTCGCGGCCGTGCTGGTGGCCCTTTATCACATCTTCGTGGGGCGGGTCTCTGGCGCCGTGGACGTGTTCTTCGTGGTGGCCGGGTTCCTCATCACGACGTCGCTGCTGCACCAGGTGCACGCCTCGGGGCGGGTGCAGATCGGCACCTATCTCTCCCGGCTCGCGCGCCGTCTGCTTCCGACGGCGTTGGTGGTGCTCGTGGTGGTGCTCGCCAGCATGCCGTGGTGGTTGCCCAGTACCCGCCTGCGAGCCACGTTCTCGGAGGTGGCAGCATCCGCGCTCTACCTGGAGAACTGGGCGCTCGCCGCCAAGGCCGTGGACTATCTGGCCCGCGACCAGGCCCCGAGCCCCGTGCAGCACTTCTGGGCGATGTCGGTGCAGGGGCAGTTCTACCTGCTGTGGCTCGGTCTGTTCCTCCTCGTGCTCTGCTGGGGTGCAGCGTCATTGCGCCGTCACCTGACGATCGCGATCGTGGGGCTGTTCGCGGGCTCCTTCACGTTCTCGGTCCTGCTCACCCAGGCGAACCAGCCGTTGGCGTACTTTCACACGGCCACCCGCATGTGGGAGTTCGCCGCAGGCGCTCTGGTGGCCCTGGCACCGGCGGCGTTGACCCATCTGCGCGCCCCGGTGCGTGCCGCGGGCGCGTGGCTGGGACTGCTGATGATCGTCAGCACCGGGCTCGTATGGCCCGTTTCCACGTCGTTCCCCGGCTGGGTGGCAGCGTGGCCGGTGGCCGGGGCGGTGCTGATCCTGTGGTGTGCGTACCCGAGCGGTCAGGCGCCTCGGTGGTCGGCCGAGCATCTGCTCGGTTCCCGCCCACTGACCTGGTTGGGCGGCTACTCCTACGGGCTCTACCTCTGGCACTGGCCGTTGCTGACCATCGTGCTGGCCCGTTCGGGCTCGACCGAGGTCGGCCTGCTGCCCGGCCTCGGGATCATTGCCGCGGCACTGGCCCTGAGCGTGCTCACCACCCGCCTGGTGGAGGCACCCATCCGCTCCCGGACGATCCGGATGCCGTGGCGTGCGATCGCCGTCGGCCTGGCCGCCGTGCTGACGGTGGCCACCACGGCGGGCATGCTGTCCTGGCGGGCTCAGGACGAGCCGCTACCGGTGAGTGCGGGTCCGCAGGCCCACCCCGGTGCCGCCGTGCTCCTGCCCGACGGTCCGCTCGCGCCGGAGGACGACGGTGCCTCCGTCTACCCCTCCCCGGCGGCTGCCACCCAGGACAAGGCCGCGGTGTACGAGGACGAATGCCACCAGAACCAGGAGTCCGCCGAACCGCTGGCCTGCGAGTACGCAGATCCCGACGGCGCCATCACCGTGTATCTGATCGGGAGCAGCCATGCGGCGCACTGGTTCCCGGCGATGGAGCAGGTCGCCATCAGCAGCGGGTGGCGGTTGGTCTCGATCACGAAGAGCAGCTGTGTGTTCAGCACCCAGCCGGACGGTCCCACCGAGATCTCAGGGACCGCGTTGAGCTCCTGCGAGCGCTGGAACCGCAACGTGATGGACCTGATCGAGGCGGACCCGCCGGACCTGGTGGTGACCACCGGCACGCACGGCAACGCCGACCGGGGCCGGACGGTCCCGCCGGGATATCTGGCGCACTGGGAGACGCTGTCCAGCTGGGGTGTGCCGGTGGTGGCCATCCGGGACACCCCGTGGTGGCCCTCCGCACGGCCGGACTGCCTGGCGCTGCACGGCACCGGCAGCAGCGCGTGCGACGCGCTGCGCGAGGACCTCATTGCGCCGGTGGACCCGACGGCGCAGGTCACCCTCCCGCCGACCGTCTCCTTCGTGGACCTGAACGACTACGTCTGCCCGGACCGATGGTGCCCGGCGGTGATCGGGAATGTGCTGGTGTACTACGACTCGCACCACCTCACCGCCACGTATTCGCGCAGCCTTGCCCCGATGCTCGCGGCCTCACTCACCGAGGCCGGGTTCGCTGCCTCGGCGGACTGAGCGCTACCGGGCGGGCGGCGCGGCAGGAGCCGCTGGTGCGATGCGCACCGCGGGCAGGAGCAGCACGACCGCCGGCACCAGGAGCACCGCACCGGCAAGGTTCACGGCGGTGAACCCGCCCCAGGCGAGGATCGTGCCGGCCAGTGCGGCCGCGACGGCGCCGGCTACGTTCATCCCGGCGTCGGTGGCTCCCTGCAGAGGCACCCGTACGTGTTCCTCGGTGCTCGCCAGCAGCGCCGAGGCAGCGATCACGCAGCCCGACCAGCCGAGGCCGAGCACGGTCAGCGCCACCGCCGTGAGCACCCCGCCGCCACCCGTGCCCGCAGCGACCAGGCCGAGCACGATGGCCACCACCAGCAGGACCATCCCACCGCCGGCCGTGCGGACCGCTCCAAACCTGTCGGCGCACCAGCCGAAGACGGGGCTCAGGCCGAACATGCCCAGGATGTGCAGGCTGATCACCACGCCCACCACGGTCAGCGACATCCCGTGGTGCTGCAGGTGCAGGGGCGTCATCACCATGATCATCACCATCACCGCGTGCGCTGAGGCGGTCAGGACGACGGCGAAACGTGGCACGGCGGACCGGCTCGCCCACCGCAGGGCGGCCAGGGCGCCCACTGGTGCCAGCGCTGAGGTGACCTCCCCGGGGAAGGTGGGCTCCGCCGTCGGGCGGGTCAGGCGCGGATAGCCGATGGCCAGGGCCAGGCCGGCCAGGGCGAACGCGACGAGGGAGAACAGGTACGGGCCGGCCAGCTCGGGCAGTCCGGCGGCGATGCCCACCCGGTCCCCCGGTTCGGAGAGGTTCGGCCCAGCGACCGAGCCGATCGTGGTGGCCCAGATGACGATGGCCATCGTGCGCCCCCGGGTGGCCGCGGGGGCGTTCTCGCCCGCGGCATAGCGCGACTGCAGGTTGACCGCTTGGGCCACGCCGAACAGGCCCAGGCCGAGCAGCAGCAGAATCAGCTGATCCACGACGGCGGCCGTCAGGATGGTCAGTGCCCCCACCGTGGCGAGGGCGTAGCCCAGGGCGAGGGACCGCCGTCGGCCATGTCGGGCCGCGATGCGGGCGAGCGGCACGGCAGCCACCGCTGCGCCGAGCACGCTGGCGGCCTGGCCAAAGCCTGCCACGGAGGCACCGCCAAGGCGTTCGGTCAGGAGTGCCCCAACCGCCACGCCGGAGGCCACACCCACCCCGCCGAGCAGGTTGCTGATGAGCAGCATCGCAATCGCGCGGCGGTTCCGGCTCGCGGTGTCGACGGCGGTGGTCACCGGACGATTGTTGCACTGCGCACGGGCCCGGCAAGGCTGCGAGAGGATGGGCGCATGGATGACAAGGCGATGCCGTCCCTGGACGATCTGACGGTCGAGCACCTGCGGGCCGTCGGTAGCGTCAAGTGGACGGCCTTTCCGGACAAGATCGGCGCGTTCGTGGCCGAGATGGACTTCCCGATCGCCGCGCCGATCACGCAGGCGCTGCACGCAGCCGTGGACGTCGGTGCGTTCGGGTATCTCCCCGCCGCTACCGCGGATGCCATGTCGCAGGCGTATGCCACGTGGGCGAATGAGCACTACGCCTGGCAGGTGGACCCGGCCGACGTGCACCCGGTGGCGGACGTGCTGGCGGCGCTGGAGCTGACGATCGACTTCTTCACCGAGCCGGGAACGGCAGTGGTGCTCCCGACTCCTGCCTACATGCCGTTCCTCACCGTGCCGCTGACGCACGGGCGACGCATCATCCAGGTGCCAATGGCGCGCGAGGGCGACCGGTACGTCTACGACCTCGACGCCCTGGACGCGGCGTTCGCCGACGGTGGCGGGCTGCTCGTGCTGTGCAACCCGCACAACCCCATCGGGCGGGTGCTCGAAGCGGACGAGATGCGGGCCGTGGCCGAGGTGGTCGAGCGGCACGGCGGGCGGGTGTTCTCCGACGAGATCCACGCCCCGCTGGTCTACGCACCCGCCCGGCACGTGCCGTACGCATCGGTCAGCGAAACCGCTGCAGGGCACACGATCACGGCCACGTCGGCGTCGAAGGCATGGAACCTGCCTGGCATGAAGTGCGCCCAGGTGGTCCTCTCCAGCGACGCCGACCGTGCACTGTGGCGCCGGCACGGGAAATCGTTCGAGCACGGCGCCGCCAATCTGGGCGTGATCGCGAACACGGCGGCCTACGCCGCGGGAGAGCCGTGGTTGGACGAGGTGCTCGGCTACCTCGACGGCAACCGTCGACGACTGGCCGAGCTGGTGGCCGAGCACCTGCCGGGTGTGAGCTACACACCGCCGGAGGGCACCTACCTGGCCTGGCTCGACTGCGCCGACCTGGACCTGCCCGGTCCACCCGCGGGGTTCTTCGCCACCCACGCCGGAGTCGCGACGACCGACGGCGGCCAGTGCGGGGAGGTCGGGCGCACGGCCCTGCGGTACAACTTCGCCACCCCGCGGCCGATCATGGAGCGGAGCCTGGCGGCCATGGGGCGGGCGCTTCGGCAGCGATGACGCCTGACGCGGCGCACGCGTCGAGATGCGCTCCGTCCGCCGTGCGGGCACGTATCGTGAGCCTGTTCGCCACCCCAGACGAGGAGCCTCAGCAGTGAAGATCGCCATCGCGGGAACCGGGTACGTGGGCCTGTCCATGGCTGCCCTGCTAGCCCAGCATCATCAGGTCTGCGCTCTAGATATCGACCCCGAGCGTGTCGCACAGGTCAACGCAGGGCGTAGCCCGATCGTCGATACCGAACTCGAGGAGTACCTCGGCTCGGGCAGGCTCTCCATCGAGGCCACATTGGACACCACAGTCGCCTACTCCGGTGCCGACTTCGTGATCGTTGCCACTCCGACGAACTACGACGAGCAGGCGAACTTCTTCGACACCTCTACGGTCGAACAAGTGATAGCCGACGTCACGCGCATCAATCCCGGTGCCGTCGTCGTCATCAAATCAACGATCCCGGTGGGCTTTATCGCCCGGATCCGGGAGGAGAACCCCGACTTGCGCGTGTTCTTCTCCCCGGAGTTCCTGCGCGAGGGGCGCGCCCTGGCAGACAACCTGCACCCGTCCCGGATCGTCGTGGGCGACCGTGGTGAGGACGGCCAGCGGTTCGCCGAACTGCTCCTTGAGGGCGCGCATGAGACGGTTGTTCCCGTCCTGCTCACCGACCCCACTGAGGCCGAGGCGATCAAGTTGTTCGCCAACACGTATCTCGCGCTGCGCGTGGCCTACTTCAACGAGTTGGACTCATTCGCCGCCAGCCACGGACTCAACTCCGAGCAGATCATCCAGGGTGTCGGCCTCGACCCGCGGATCGGCACCCATTACAACAACCCGTCCTTCGGGTACGGCGGGTACTGCCTGCCGAAGGACACCAAGCAACTGCTGGCCAACTACCAGGACGTCCCGCAGAACCTGATCCACGCCGTCGTGGAGGCGAACACCACCCGCAAGGACTTCATCGCCGCCGATGTATTGCGACGCGATCCCGAGGTGGTGGGGGTGTACCGGCTGGCGATGAAGTTCGGCTCGGACAACTTCCGCACCTCGGCGATCCAAGGCATCATGAAGCGGATCAAGGCCAAGGGTGTGGAGGTCATCCTCTATGAGCCCGAGCTAGCCGACAGCCACTTCTTTCATTCGCCGGTGGTGCGGAACTTGGACGAGTTCAAAGCCCGAGCGGACGTGATCCTGACGAACCGCCATCATTCAGATCTCGACGACGTCCCGCACAAGGTCTACACCCGGGACGTATATCACCGGGACTGATTCTCTCCGCGCCGACGGCATGCCGCAGTGCGCCTTCGACGCCCTCTGCCGTACGGTGACAGGCGTCGCCGCGTCACAGGGAGGAACGCCATGTCGAAGGAGATCGGCTCGCCGTGGGAGATCACGCGCCGTGGGGCCTTGATCACCGTGGCCGGTACCGGAGCCGCGCTGGTGCCGGCCGTAGCCGCGCAGGCGGACCCGTCGGCACCGCCGGACGACAGCGCCGAACCGGCTCAGCCCACACCAGCGGCCCAGCCGGACGACCAGGGCGTCAGCCGCACCGAGGTCCGTGCGAACGCGCTATCCGCTCAAGGATCGTTGGCATGGACGGCGGAGCCCTTCGAGCTCGTGGCACTGACCTGGACCGGCAATGCCGACGTGAGCTTGGCCGTGCGGGTACGCACCGCGGGCACCTGGTCGGAGTGGAACGTGCTCTCCGCCGACGACCACAGCGACGGAGCAGAGAACTCCTCGGGGACGCAGCCGTTCTGGGTCGGTGACGCTGACGCCGTGGAGATCGCCGACCCGGGCACCTCTCTGCCGGACGACCTGACATTGGTGCTCATCCACCCTCAGGACGAGCCCGCCACCCTGTCGCGCCAGTCGGACGAGGGCACCAGTGCACCCGCGGCGACCACGATGAGCACCACCAGCAACTCCGACTCCTACCCGCCGATGGTCACGTCACAGCCGACGATCGGTTCGCGCGCCTGGTGGGGGGCGGACGAGTCGATCCGGCAGAACCAGGACGGTGTGGCCTACGGTGAGGTCCGCGGCGGGTTCGTGCACCACACCGCCACATCGAACGACTACAGCTACTCGGACGTTCCCGCGATCATCCGATCCATCTACCGGTACCACGTGCTGACCCGGGACTTCTACGACATCGGCTACAACTTCCTCATCGACCGGTTCGGCCGCATCTGGCAGGGCGCCTACGGCGGAGGAAACCGCGCGGTGATCGCTGCGCACACCAAGTACTACAACTCTCACGCCTTCGGCGTCGGCGCCATCGGCAACTTCCAGACGATGACGCCGAGCAGCCGGGTGATCGCCTCCTATCGGGACCTGTTCGCGTGGAAGTTCGACATCCATCGCATCCAGGCGGCCACCATCACCGCTAATTACACCAACTCCGGGGCCGAGCCATTGCCTGCCATCTCCGCGCACCGGGACACCAAGGCCACCACCTGTCCTGGAGATCGCCTCTACTCCCGGCTCGACACCATCCGCTCCGGGGTTCAGGAGGTGCTGGACGATCGGGTCAAGCTCCAACTCACGGGGCATGGCGGCTCGATCGCTGGGACGGGCTCTCGGATACGGGTCTATTGGGAGATCGCCGGCGTCGGAGTCGACGGCGTCGTCCGCCTGCAGCGACGCCTCTCCAATGGGTCGTGGCGGGATGTGCGAGACATCAGGGTGAGCAACGGCTACGGCACCGATGTGGTCGGTCCGCACAACGACATCTGGCTCAGAGTCCGGGCGATCAGCACCAGCACCGACGGTGTGGACACCTCGTGGCCGAACGGGATCAGCACCTGGCACAAGATCCGTACCGTGGGGTCCGACGACTCCACCATCCTCGACCTCAGTGGTCCGAAGGAGACCGAGTCGCGCCGCGAGACCGACCTGTACATCAGTTGGATGAGCCCGCACGGTCGAGTGGACGGGGTGGTCTCATTCCAGCGGGAGGACACCACCGGGTGGACGCATGTCCGTGACGTCGAGGTGGTCAACGGGCGGGCACGGACGCAGATCCGACCGTCCCGTCGGTTTCGGTACCGCGTGCGGTCCGGCGATGTCTACTCCGACTTCTCCGTGCCGTTCCGCAACTCCTACCTATACACGATCAACGTCTGGTGACGTTCACTCGACCGCTCTGTCGACGGCCGGCACCAGCAAGGAGGCGAGATCGTCGGTGAGGGAACGCACGTACGTATCAGTGAGGTGCGTCCCCTGCCGGTAGATCAGCACGTTGCCGATCACCGGTGGGCAGGTGCCGTCCGGGCACAGGTACGGGCTCATATCGATGGTCTGGGCACCGTCCACCCGTTCTGCGGCGTCCAGCATCGACGGCGCGCCGCTGCCGTCGAAACCCTCGTCTAGATCGAAGGCGCATGCGGAGAGGTCGTCCGGGTTCTCGGCGACGCACTCGTAGACGTTCCCACCCGGGGATGGGTTGTCCAGAAGGGCGATCACCGGAATCCCGGCATCACCGAGAACGGTCCAGTGCTCCTCCAACGCCTCCACCATCGCATCGGTGGAGAGTGTCGAGCCGTCCGTGGGGTCCTCCAGGGCTGACTTCTTGCGTTGGGAGGTGAGCACGGCGTCCGGGTCGATCTCGAGGATCTCCGCCCGGACGTTCTCGTTCCAGCCCACGCACGACTCGTACGGCTCCGCGCCCTGGTTCTGCATCCCGGCGTGGAAGCCGCAGGCCGACTTGGTCATCGAGATGATCCGCCACCCCTGATCTTGGGCGATCTGGTCGATGGCGGACCACCACTGCAAGATCTTCGAGTCACCGACGACGACCAGCGTCACCGCACCGTCTGGGTCACCAAGCTCACATACCCGCACCTCGGTGGACTCCTGATCCTGCTGACAACCACGGGCGTACGACGGCGGCACATCAGTCACTGCCTCAGTAGCCCCCGGCGTGTACCACTCGACCTCGGCCAGCGAGGCCACCGATCCCGGAGTCGGCCCACCGCCCGTCGCAGCACTACCAAGCACCGCCGCACCCGCAGCCTGCCCCTGGCCACCTCCCTGCTCTGGGTTCGTCGTCGAGGTCGGCACCGCAAGCACCAACACCAGACCAGCCACCACCCCCACCAACGTGAAGTTCCCACCCAACGACAACGACAACCTGTTCGAGCCCGACAACCCCTTCGAGAACCGCAACGGATTCTCCACCAACCGATAACTCAGATACGCCGGCACGAACGAAGCCGCCGCCACCAGCAACCCCTTCTTCCCCCCAAGCTCACCCCACAGATTCGTCGCCGTCACCAACAACGGCCAATGCCACAAATACAACGAGTACGACAACCCACCGACCCACACCGCCGGCTTCCACGCCAACAACGACGCAGCACCCCACCGACCACTCGTGAACCCGGCCACGATCACCAACGCCGTGGCCACCGTCGGCCACAACGCCGCATACCCCGGCCACGCCACCTGCTCAGTCAGCACCACCGCACTGACCACCACCGCAACCAGACCAAACCACCCCAACACCCAGGCCACCCGCGCCGGCACCCGAGGCCACAACGGCGCACCAATCGCCACGAACGCCCCAATCCCCAACTCCCACAACCGCGTCGGAGTCACAAAGAACGCCACCGCCGGATTCGACGCCGTCCACACCAACGAGATCACAAACGAGGGCACGATCACCACACCGATCGCCACCGCCATCACCGGCCGCAACCGCGCATGCGTGCGCCGACGCACCCACCACCCCACCAGCACCAACAACAACGGCCACACGATGTAGAACTGCTCCTCCACCGCCAACGACCAGAAATGCTGAACCGGCGAAACCCCCACATCCTCAGCCAGATAATCCACCGACCGACCAGCCAACACCCAATTCACCACATACAACGCCGCACCCACGATGTCCCCACCGAAAACACGCCACTGCACCACCGACACACTCAGCCACGTCAACACCGCCGTGACCACCAGCACCACACCCGTCGCCGGCAACAACCGCTTCGCCCGCCGCGCATAAAACCGGCCCAACGACACCCGACCCGACCGCTCCAGCTCCCGGATCAACAACCCCGTGATCAAAAACCCCGAGATCACAAAGAAAACATCAACCCCCACAAACCCACCCGGAACCAACTCCACCACCTCAGCGTGATACAGCAGCACCAGACCAATCGCAACAGCCCTCAACCCCTCAATATCAGGCCGAAACCCCCCACCCGAACCACGACTCGTCCGAGACTCCACAGCATTCTGTGCGGTCAATGTGCACAACCTCCCAGGTTCGTGCGACGCGCTTCGTGCGCCGGTAGTCGCCGGTGTTCTTCAAGCCCGATCGGCATCGACACACCAGTGTGAGCAGTCGAGGATCGTCCGGCGTGCCGCCGCCGCGCGCGAGGGTGCCGCCTCAGGATAGAGGTGCAGGTCGGCATGGGAACCGAAGATCGCACCGTACGGTCGGCCGACGGTGAGGTCGTGCTGCAAACGCGCTTCACTCTGGATCCAGCGCCGTCCGAGGAGTTCGTCATGGGCTTCGACGAAGCGCTCATTGCCGCCGCTCGGGGCACGCGTGATCTCACCGAGGACGATCCCACGGGTCGTCTCATACAGATCCACCCGGCAGAACGGCAGACCCACCGCACGCGAGAGATGCCGCGCAGCCTGGACCACCTGCGGTAGTTGCGCCGGGCGCGGTATCGAGTGGTTGTGCCGACGCCCGAGAGCTACCGGGCCGAAATCCTGACCACGCTCATCGACGAACTTCAACCGGATCGTGGACGGGTCCCCGTGCTCTGCGACGCGACGCACCAGGACGTGTCCGACCTCGCCGTAGAACATGTAGCACTTGATGTCGAGCGGAATCGGACCACCGTCGGCTGCGTGCAGCAACTCCTCGGCGAAGTACGGCGCACGTGCTCGCGAGCCCAGTTCGTCGAACCTGTCCTTCAGGTCCGCCTCGGACAGAACCTCGTCCTTGCCGAGCAGCCGGTACTTCCCGCCCGTCCGTTTCAGCGGAAAGACTCCAACCGAACCAGCTCCGCCGTCGGACTTCAGGACGAACGAGTCAGGCAGATCATGCAGATCCATCGACGCGAGGTCCGGCCAGGCGCGATACACCTCGGGTACGCCGATACCGTGACTGGCAGCGAACTCGAGGTTGCGCAGTTTGAAGGGCAGGAGCAGCGCTGCTGATTTCTCGTCTTCGCGCAGCCGGTGCTCGGCCCGCACCACCCGGATGTACTGCCGGATCGACTGACGATAGGACGCGCGCGCCAGGTCGTCGAGGCGTGAGGTCTCACCGCGAGCACTGGCCAGCTCGCCCTCCAGAGTCCGGATCTGTGCGGCTGCGTCATTGTCGTGGGCAACAGCCACCTCGGCCGGCTGGTGGCGTTGCCGATCCAGCCGCCGCCACGCCCGTTGGATCCAGCGCACCCGGGTGCGGGTCTCCACCTGGCGGGGACGAGCTTCCAGTTGCATCCCGAGAATCAGTGTCACCATGACCACCAGGCCGACCAGCGCAGCGGACGACTGGCCGAATGCCGCGAGCACAGCTGAGGCTGCACCGACAAGCAGGATGAACGCACCGAGCGCCCGCTGGCGCAGAGAACTTCCGAACATGAGGTCACTGACTCACCCACTGGTTGGGCAAGCGCTCCTTTCCACGACGCAGGTCAGGGTAGTAGATGATCCCGGACGCGCCGCACAGAATCCTCCTGCGCCCCTCCATCCATCCCGCTACAGGGACGCGACGTGCCGCGCAACTCCGGTGACGTAGCCCAGGCAGTTCGGTCGGCTATCCTGTGTCGGCTGCTGGCGATCACAGGGGAGTGCCATTCCATGACTGTTGACGAGAGTTCCATCACTCTCGATACCGACGTCGCCACACACTATCTCGCCCTCACGCAGCGCAATGGTGGACGACGAGCGGCGGAACGCACTGCGCTCCGGACTCGTTCCCGGACGGCCCGCGACCTCTTCGCCGCAGGCGCGACCGACGGGCAGTACACGTGCGATGCCCTCGTGAGGAGATTGCGGGACGGCACGCCCCTCGACCTCACTCTCGATCGCACCTGGACCTTGGCGCTGTCGCACGTCGTCGGAATGCAGAATCTCGACGAGGGCGATCTCGACACTGCAGTGCTGTTGTTGAAGGAGCTACGCCGGCAGCACGGGTCCGCAGCGTTCTCCGGAGCGGACCATCAAGCGATCGTGGACAGGCTGTGGCAGGTAGGAGCCGAGGACCTCCTGCGGTCCTGGCAAGGGGAGCTGCGTCGGATCAAGCCGGCGGCCAAACGCTTCCTCAAGGCAGATCTCATCAATCCGTACCGGGCGGACCGGCACACACCCGTGGACACCTCCCAGCACCGCCAGTGGCAGCGCCTGGTCGATGCGATGTTCACTGCGCACGGCCTTGAGCCGATCCGGGTGGCATCAGGAGCCAGCACACCGTTCGACGGGCTGTCCTGCCAGGTGACCGACCAGATCGACGACGGTCCGCTGGTGACAGTGATCATGTCGGTATACAAGCCCGGGCCTCAGCTTCTGACGTCGGTGCGCTCGATCTGCAACCAGACCTGGCGCAACCTCGAGATCCTCCTCATGGACGATGCGTCCCGGGCGACCACTCCGACATCATTGAGCAGTGTCTCGCACTGGATTCCCGGATCCGGCTGCGCACGATGGAACGCAATGGTGGCACCTACATCGCGCGCAACACGGCGTTCGACATGGCGAACGGTGAGTTCGTCACCTGTCAGGATGCCGACGACTGGTCGCATCCACGTCGGATCGAGCGGCAGGTCACGGCGCTCCTGGACAACCCCAAGGCAGCCGCCTCCCGAAGCTATTGCTTCCGTGTTCGGGAGGATCTGGGCTTCCAGCGGCCGGGTTATCCGACCAGCCAGGAGAACGCCGTCTCACTCATGGTCCGCCGAGACCTCGCGCTGGCGACGATCGGGTACTTCGACACGGCCCGCAAGGGCGCCGACACCGAGTACCGCAAGCGACTCGAGCTCGCTACGGGGCAGCGAACGATCGATCTCACCGCGCCGCTCTCGATGTACCGGATGGGAAGCGGCTCCCTCTCCCGCGCGGACTTCACGCCTGGTTGGCACCATGTCTCGCGCTTCATCTACCGTGGCGCCTATGACCGGTGGCACCGGTGGCGGGCCGCTACGGGCGACTTCTACTTGCCCCGGTTCCAGGAGGAACGCGAGTTCGCGCTGCCGCAACGTTTCCAGATCGACCAGGCTGCGATTGCGGATAGCCCCCCGGAGTATGACGTCGTCGTGCTCAGCGACTGGCGTCAGATCGAGGCGAGCCAGCAGGCACTCCTCACCGAGATCGAGGCCCTGATCGCCCACGGTTACCGCGTCGGTGTCACCCACCGCGAATCCTTCGACCGCATGCGAGTACGGCGGGAGCCGCTCGACGGTCAACTACTCGATCTGATCAATGCGGGAACGGTCGACTTCGTAGCACTCGATCAGTCCGCGAGCGCCTCCCTCCTGATCGTCGGTTCACCGGAGCTGATGCAGTTCGCCCCGGCGGACCCGAGCACAGTGGACATCGATCGCGTGCTCGTCGTCGCTGACCGCGCGCCGGGAGCGGGCGATGAGTCGATCTATCGCCCCGAGCAGGTGGACGGCGAGATCCACCGCGTCTTCGGAAGAGCCCCCACCTGGTGCGCCCGGAGCGCCACCGTCGCAGCGGTGCTGAGCGCGCAGCTCCCATCGGAGCGGGTACACACCGAGCCCCTAGCCGGCATCGTCGATCTGGGCAGCGGGTCCGGGGCCCGCACGTCGTGCCGCTCGGCGCGCCCGGTGCTCGGGGCACGGCTGGCGGCGACGCCATCGGCTGCAGCCACGGACCGGCTCCTGGCCTGCCTTCCCGACGACGACTCCGTCGAAGTACGCATCTATTCCGAGCAGCCTCCTGATCTCGCGCACGCACCCATCCAGTGGATCTGGATGTCCACCGCCGAGACAGTTGCCGAGCAGTTCCTGGACGAGATCGACTTCTACGTCGATGTCGGGGTCGGAGCTGAGGCGGATCAGTTCGACCCGGAAATCGCCCATGCGATCGCCCGTGGCTGCATCGCACTCCTCCCGCCCGAACGCGAGGCCACCTTCGGTGATGCGGCCCGGTACGGACGACCGGAGGAACTGCGCGAACTCAGCGCCCAGCTGTGCGCCGATCCGCAGGCGTTCGCCCTCCAGTCCGAGCAGGGCGTGCGCAGGATCGAGGAACGGCACGGCCGATCCACCTATCTGACCCAGGTGTCGGAGCTGATCGGTCCGGCGCGGGGCGTCCATCCGCCCACCGGCATGCCACCAGCTCTCAAGCCACTGCTGGACGAACACAAGGATCGGCCGGTCCGCTCTCAGCTCGGCCGGTCCACGACCGATCGCGACGCGACCGTGGTGCTGTTGGCGACCGAAGCCACCATGGCGAAGATCTCGAGCATCGTGGAACGCGTGGAAGAGGATGAGTCCCTGATGGGGCTTCCGGTGGTGCTGGTACACCCGGCGAGTCTGCAGGTGCGCGCGGACCGCCTCGGACACGAGCACCCGGAGGTACGGCGGGTCACAGCACGCTCGGGCAGTGCGGCGGACCTTGCCGCTGCCGCAATCGCGGCCGCGGAGGACATGTCCACACCGTTCATCGCCGTGGCCGACCTGTCCTCCGAACGAGCGGTCCGCCGATGGGGACGGAGCGTACGTCGGCAGATTCTTCGGTACAGCAGTCTCGACATCCCGAGGGCCCTGCCGCTGCTGCTGTGGACCCGGCACTGCACACGGGAGGTCCTGGCCGCATACCTGCATCGGTCGCTCACCGGTGCAGGTATCGAGCGCGGTCCTCTCGCAGACTATCTCGGCGGCCTCACTCTGGCAGCCGGCGCGATGCGCCTGGACGGACTTGATCCGGCGGACGGGGCTGTCGACCTGGTCGCTTCGTTGAATGCCCGCACCGCCCCCGACATGCCACAGCCGCCGTGGCGATACCGGTTCCTGCTCACCCGCTCCCGGGCCGCGGTGGTGCATTCGGAGCCGACCGCCCTGGCCTCACGCCTGGACAAACGCGGACGCAGAGTCTGGGAGTCGCTCCGCACTCAGCTTCCGCTGAGCAAGGCTCCCGCCGGCAATTTCACACTCGAGGTCGAAGTCGTCACCGATGTGGAGCAATTGCGCCTGCGGCGACCTGTCCTCGCTGCTCGGGGCGTCCTGCAGAATGCTCGGACCGTGGACATTCCGGGGCCGTCCGCGCAGTCATCAGTGCGTTACCTCGTGCACTCCGCCGGGCCGCGGAGCGGATTGCGGATCACCCTGCAGCGCGGTCGCAGCACGAGGGCGCAGGTGCGCTGGGCGACCACTCTGGTGCGCAAAGACGTGGGCTTCCTGATGAAGCGCCGTGGAAGCTACCGGGTCGCTGCCCTCCGAATGCTCCGCTTGCTCACGAAACCGTGGTTCGCCGGCCGGGACATCTGGCTGATCGGCGAGCGAACAGACACGGCGCAGGACAACGGTGCTCACTTGTTCAGTTATCTGCGTCGTGAGCACCCGGACCGCCGCGTCTACTACATCATCGACGAGGACAGTCCGCAGCGGGACCGCGTCTCAGGTCTGGGCAATGTGATCATGCATTCGTCCTGGCGGCACCAGCTCCTCATGCTCCATGCCCGGGTGCTGGTGAACGCGTACTCCATTCGCTACCTCGTGCCGCGGAAATGGGGCATGGCCAACTACACGCAACATCTCGCCTGGCGCATCGGCGCCCTGCGCGTCTACCTGAAGCACGGTGTCCACCTGAATCCCCTGGCCTTCACCAGGGGGCAGTCAGGCTACGACCTCGTGCTCACGGCTATGCCGCGGGAGACGCAGGCACTCCGCGAGTTCTCCGGATACGACGCCGAAGTGCGCGAGATCGGTATGCCCCGCTACGACGGTCTGGTGCCGACACCTGCGAGCCGGACAGTGCTGTTCATGCCCACCTGGCGCCAGTACCTCGTCCCGCGACTGAGCGGACGGGCCAATCCCGGCCAGATCGAGTTCGTCGGATCGCGCTATCAGCAGTTCATTTCCAGACTCCTCGGCAGCCCTCGACTGCACGCCATGCTGGAGAAACACGACTACACGCTGACCTTCCTTCCGCATTACAACCTCGCCTCCTACTTCGACTCCACGATCGGTGCGTCTGACCGACTCACAGTGGCGGACACGAACACCACCGGTGTTCAAGACCTCCTCCGCACCTGCGACGCCTTCATCACGGACTACTCGTCCGTCCATTTCGATGTGGCCTACCTGGGGACTCCTGTCGTGTACGCACGCTTCGATGAAGCTGATTACGAGTCACACCACGCCGCGACGGCCTGGTTCGACTACCGGCGAGACGGATACGGCCCCGTAACGACCACTGTGGACGAGACGCTCGACGAACTTGAGGCGATCCTTGAGCGTGGTGGCACGGTTGCGGATGTGTACGCTGAGCGCGCCCGCACGGACTTCACCTATCGGGACCGCCGGAACAGTGAACGCACCGTCCAGGCGATCGATGAGCTCGCCGCACGCACCTTCACGAACCAGCGGGGCCCTACCCAGTAGCCGACGTGACCGCTGGCACCAGCTCGTCCGCGAGGGGATTGGCGAGCGAGCGAACGTAGGTGTCGGTCAGGTGTGAGCTCTGCCGATAGAGCAGGACGTTGCCGATCACCGGAACGCAGGTCTCGCCCGGGCAGATCAGCTCCGTCATATCGATGGTCTGGACGCCGGGCACGCGCTCCGCAGCGGCTACCAACGCCGGTGCGCCACTCTCGGCGACACCCTCGGCTCGGTCGAACTCACACAACTCCAGGTCGCCCAGGTTGTCGGCGACGCACTCGTAGACGTTCCCACCCGGGGATGGGTTGTCCAGAAGGGCGATCACCGGGATACCGGCATCCCGCAGGCGCTGCCAGTGCTGAGTCAAGGCATCGACCATCACCGGCATCGACTCCGTCGAGACATCGGTGGGATCGGCAAGTGCCATGCTCCGCCGTTGGGAGGTGAGCACGGCGTCCGGGTCGATCTCGAGGATCTCCGCCAGGACGTTCTCGTTCCACTCGGCACAACTGGCGTACGGGTCCCCACGGGCGATCTGCATCCCGGCGTGGAAGCCGCAGGCCGACTTGGTCATCGAGATGATCCGCCACCCCTGATCTTGGGCGATCTGGTCGATGGCGGACCACCACTGCAAGATCTTCGAGTCACCGACGACGACCAGCGTCACCGCACCGTCTGGGTCACCAAGCTCACATACCCGCACCTCGGTGGACTCCTGATCCTGCTGACAACCACGGGCGTACGACGGCGGCACATCAGTCACTGCCTCAGTAGCCCCCGGCGTGTACCACTCGACCTCGGCCAGCGAGGCCACCGATCCCGGAGTCGGCCCACCGCCCGTCGCAGCACTACCAAGCACCGCCGCACCCGCAGCCTGCCCCTGGCCACCTCCCTGCTCTGGGTTCGTCGTCGAGGTCGGCACCGCAAGCACCAACACCAGACCAGCCACCACCCCCACCAACGTGAAGTTCCCACCCAACGACAACGACAACCTGTTCGAGCCCGACAACCCCTTCGAGAACCGCAACGGATTCTCCACCAACCGATAACTCAGATACGCCGGCACGAACGAAGCCGCCGCCACCAGCAACCCCTTCTTCCCCCCAAGCTCACCCCACAGATTCGTCGCCGTCACCAACAACGGCCAATGCCACAAATACAACGAGTACGACAACCCACCGACCCACACCGCCGGCTTCCACGCCAACAACGACGCAGCACCCCACCGACCACTCGTGAACCCGGCCACGATCACCAACGCCGTGGCCACCGTCGGCCACAACGCCGCATACCCCGGCCACGCCACCTGCTCAGTCAGCACCACCGCACTGACCACCACCGCAACCAGACCAAACCACCCCAACACCCAGGCCACCCGCGCCGGCACCCGAGGCCACAACGGCGCACCAATCGCCACGAACGCCCCAATCCCCAACTCCCACAACCGCGTCGGAGTCACAAAGAACGCCACCGCCGGATTCGACGCCGTCCACACCAACGAGATCACAAACGAGGGCACGATCACCACACCGATCGCCACCGCCATCACCGGCCGCAACCGCGCATGCGTGCGCCGACGCACCCACCACCCCACCAGCACCAACAACAACGGCCACACGATGTAGAACTGCTCCTCCACCGCCAACGACCAGAAATGCTGAACCGGCGAAACCCCCACATCCTCAGCCAGATAATCCACCGACCGACCAGCCAACACCCAATTCACCACATACAACGCCGCACCCACGATGTCCCCACCGAAAACACGCCACTGCACCACCGACACACTCAGCCACGTCAACACCGCCGTGACCACCAGCACCACACCCGTCGCCGGCAACAACCGCTTCGCCCGCCGCGCATAAAACCGGCCCAACGACACCCGACCCGACCGCTCCAGCTCCCGGATCAACAACCCCGTGATCAAAAACCCCGAGATCACAAAGAAAACATCAACCCCCACAAACCCACCCGGAACCAACTCCACCACCTCAGCGTGATACAGCAGCACCAGACCAATCGCAACAGCCCTCAACCCCTCAATATCAGGCCGAAACCCCCCACCCGAACCACGACTCGTCCGAGACTCCACAGCAGGCACGCTCATTGCGACGTGTGCTCTCCGCACCATGTTGCGCAGTCGACCATCGCCCGTGTCGCCGAGCCTGCCGGATGCGCCCCTTCAAGCTCCGGATACAAGTGCAGGTCGGCATGGGGACCGAAGAGCGCGCCCGCCGGGCGCCCCGAGGCCAGATCGATCTCGAGCCGTGCCTGCGCACCAACCCACCTGCGCCCGAGCATCTCGTCATGATGCTCGACGAAGCGCTCGTTCCCGCCGCTCGGGGCACGCGTGATCTCACCGAGGACGATCCCACGGGTCGTCTCATACAGATCCACCCGGCAGAACGGCAGACCCACCGCACGCGAGAGATGCCGCGCAGCCTCGATCGTGTCCGACCAGGCGTGCGGGAGCTCGAGGATGCGACTGTGCCGCCGCCCCTCAGCGACCCGTCCGAACTCCTGACCGTGCTCGTCCACGAACTTCAACCGGTTCGTCGACGGGACCCCATGTCTTCCTACCCGGCGAACGAGTACATGCCCGACGTGCCCGTAGAACATATAGCACTTGAGATCGTTGGGAATGGCTCGCCCGTCAGTCCCGACGAGCAATTCCTCGGCGAAGAACGGAGGCTGGGCGCGCGCGCTGCGCTGGGCGAGGCGCAGCCGAAGTTCAGCAGTGGTGAACACGCGCTCCTGACCGACCAGCTGATACGAGTCGGCACCGATCCTCTGCAACGGGAGCACAGCCGTCGCACTGTCGCCGCCGTCTGCCTTCAGGACGAATCGATCCGGGAGGTCGTTCAGCTCCATGGAGGTGAGGTCAGGCCACACTCGGTACACATCGGGTACGCCAATGCCGTGACTGGCAGCGAACTCGAGGTTGCGCAACTTAAAGCGCAGCAGTCGAGCGGACGTCCGGACCGCGGGTTGCATGTCGTTCTCTGCCCGGACAACTCGGAGGTACTGCCGAATCGACTGACGATACGACACTCGGTTCACATCGTCCCAGCGGCTCAGTTCAGCACGCGCAGCGTCGCGTTCCTGCTCAGCGAGCACGCGTTCACGGACCGCTTCCTCCAGTCGCCGGTCCTGGGCGATCTCCACCCGCCGTACAGATGCTTGCAGACGACCGGCGCGAGAGCGCAACTGGCGTTGACGAATCCTGCTTTCAAAGCCGATGACTGCTATCACGGTTGCCAAAACGACGAGCACCGCCAGCGTAGTTCTCGGCCAGTCGAATATGCTCGCAGTCACGCCCAACAATCCGCTCGTGACCATGACTGCAAGAATGGCGCGCTGCCGCCACGTTCTCATGATCATTTCGTCGCCAATCTCTCGGGTTGGTCCGCGATTTATCAGCACCCTATCTCATGAAATCCCTGGCCGGACAGCAGACCAAGCTCAAGAATTCGCCGACGCAACAGCGGGCACGAGCTGTTCGGCCAGCTGACGCTGCAGCGTCCGTACGTACGCATCCGTCAGGTGTGATGTCTGGCGATAGACCAGGATGTTGCCGATCACCGGAACACAGGTCTCGCCCGGGCAGATGTGCTCGGTCATGTCCACGATGTGCACACCGCTGACTCGCTCGGCCGCGGCCTGCTGCAACGGTGCGGATGACGACTCATAGCCCTCCTGGCGGGAGAAGGTGCACTCCTCGAGAGAGTCCATGTTCTCGGCCACGCACTCGTACACGGCGTCGTATTCCTGCATTCCTGGACTGGGGTTGTCCAGCAGCGCGATCAGTGGAATGTCGGCGTCGGCCACGGCGGACCACTGTTCAGTGATGGCATCCTCCATCGCCTGCGTCGATCGTGTCTCATCATTGGTCGCGTCCTCCAACGCCGTCGTCACACGCTGGGAGGTGAGGACGGCGTCCGGGTCGATCTCGAGGATCTGTGCCAGGACATTCTCGTTCCACTCGGCACAACTGGTATACGGCCCTCCGTTCGCGACCTGCATTCCGGCGTGGAAGCCGCATGCGGACTTGGTCATCGAGATGACGTGCCACCCTTCGTCCTCGGCGATCGCCTCGATCGCGGACTGCCATTGCAGGATCTTCGAATCGCCCACCACGACGACGACGGTCTCGCTCTCCAGGTCCCCGTACTCGCAGACGACGACCTCAGCCGACTCTTGATTCTGCTGGCAGTCGTCGTCGTAGGCCGACGGGACCGAGGCGGTGGCCTCCGCCGGCTGCGGGGTGAACCACTCCACGTCGGCCAGCGATCCGACTGAACCTGGCGGTGGCGCCTCAGTCGCGTCTCCATCAGCCCCACCATCGGCTCCGCCCTCACCGGCGTCCCGCTGAGCCTCCTGACCGTCAAGGGCCTGCGCTCCGGCTGCCTGGTCCTGCTCTGGGTTCGTCGTCGAGGTCGGCACCGCAAGCACCAACACCAGACCAGCCACCACCCCCACCAACGTGAAGTTCCCACCCAACGACAACGACAACCTGTTCGAGCCCGACAACCCCTTCGAGAACCGCAACGGATTCTCCACCAACCGATAACTCAGATACGCCGGCACGAACGAAGCCGCCGCCACCAGCAACCCCTTCTTCCCCCCAAGCTCACCCCACAGATTCGTCGCCGTCACCAACAACGGCCAATGCCACAAATACAACGAGTACGACAACCCACCGACCCACACCGCCGGCTTCCACGCCAACAACGACGCAGCACCCCACCGACCACTCGTGAACCCGGCCACGATCACCAACGCCGTGGCCACCGTCGGCCACAACGCCGCATACCCCGGCCACGCCACCTGCTCAGTCAGCACCACCGCACTGACCACCACCGCAACCAGACCAAACCACCCCAACACCCAGGCCACCCGCGCCGGCACCCGAGGCCACAACGGCGCACCAATCGCCACGAACGCCCCAATCCCCAACTCCCACAACCGCGTCGGAGTCACAAAGAACGCCACCGCCGGATTCGACGCCGTCCACACCAACGAGATCACAAACGAGGGCACGATCACCACACCGATCGCCACCGCCATCACCGGCCGCAACCGCGCATGCGTGCGCCGACGCACCCACCACCCCACCAGCACCAACAACAACGGCCACACGATGTAGAACTGCTCCTCCACCGCCAACGACCAGAAATGCTGAACCGGCGAAACCCCCACATCCTCAGCCAGATAATCCACCGACCGACCAGCCAACACCCAATTCACCACATACAACGCCGCACCCACGATGTCCCCACCGAAAACACGCCACTGCACCACCGACACACTCAGCCACGTCAACACCGCCGTGACCACCAGCACCACACCCGTCGCCGGCAACAACCGCTTCGCCCGCCGCGCATAAAACCGGCCCAACGACACCCGACCCGACCGCTCCAGCTCCCGGATCAACAACCCCGTGATCAAAAACCCCGAGATCACAAAGAAAACATCAACCCCCACAAACCCACCCGGAACCAACTCCACCACCTCAGCGTGATACAGCAGCACCAGACCAATCGCAACAGCCCTCAACCCCTCAATATCAGGCCGAAACCCCCCACCCCCACGCACACCACTCGAAGCCCCCTCACCCACAGAACCAGCAACCGCAGACTTCGACACCACACACAATCCTTCACTCGACAGACACCGACGCGGTTCAAGGCCAGCAGCCTCGAACGTCCGCAAAGGTCACAGAATAGTCACGCTCGCTGAACCTGGCGCGACCGGGCGTCGTACCACCCAGGTGCGAGCGCACACCACGTGCTTTCAGGCGCGTGGCACCACCGCGGTTACAGTTCCTGCCCCTCGTAGATCTGATCGGCGATCCTGTCCCGCAACTCGACGAACTCGGGGGTGGATCGCAGTTCCTTCCCGGGCAGGAGTCGGCCGTACGTCTGCGAGATCCGCACCTCTTCGTCGAGAACAACCCGACCAGGTCGGGGACTCATCACCAGCACCCGGTCACCAAGGAAGACCGCCTCCTCCACGCTATGCGTGATGAAGAACACGGTCTTGCGCCGCTCCCGTGAGATCCGCAGCAAGTCCATCTGAAGCCGCTCCCGGGTGAGCGCGTCAAGCGCCCCGAAGGGCTCGTCCATCAGGATGATCTCCGGGTCATTGGCCAGCACCCGGGCGATCTGAGTGCGCTGCTGCATCCCGCCGGACAACTCATAGGTCTTCTTGTCCTCGAACCCGACCAGCCCGACAAGCGCCAAGCACTCCTCGGCGACCTCACGGCGCTTCGCCGGGGCGATCCCTCGGAACCGGAGCCCGAGCTCCACGTTCTTGCGGACGGTCAGCCACGGGTAGAGGTTCGCATGTTGGAAGACCACGCCACGCTTCCAGGACGGGGCAGTAATCGGCTCGTCGTCGACGGATGCCTGGCCCCCGGTGGGCTTGAGGAAGCCGGCAAGGATCTTCAGAAGCGTGGTCTTGCCGCATCCGGACGGGCCGACGACACACACGAAGGAGCCGGTGTCCACGGTCAAGGTGGTGTCCGCGAGGGCGTGCACCACTTCCCCGCCGTCGGTGATGTATCGCTGGGAGACCTGGTCGAGGATGAGGCTCACTGACCGGCCACCGCGTCGATCGCATCGGTGTAGATGGCGTTCTCGTATTCCTCGGGCGGGTTCACCTCGTCGATCTCCTGCTGGGTGACGAGGAAGTCGGCGGTGTCGATGAGGTTCTGGCCGAGAGTGCCACCGAAGTACTGTTCTCCAGACTGCTCGCTGGCACTGAGGTAGAGGTAGCCGTCGAACTGGGAGAGCACCTCCTCGGGGGTGATGCCGAGCTGCACGGCGATCGACGCGGCGGCGGTGTCCGGATCGTCGTTGATCATCGTGACCGCTTCGTTCTGCACGGCGGTCCAGACCTCCATGAAGTCCGGGTTCTCCTCCACGAACGCCGTGGTCGCGGCAGCGAGGTCGAAGGTCGGCGCCTCCTCAGCGGTATCCGCGGCAGACAGCACGATCTCGCCGGTCTCGAGCAGCTGCTGCAGCGTCGGCGCCCACACCCAGGCGGCGTCGATCTCCTCCCGTTCCCAGGCTGCCAGCATCGCGTCCGGGGAGAGGTTGATCAGCTCGACGTCCGACGGCGTCATCCCCTCCCGGTCGAGCGCCGCGAGCAAGGAGTAATGCGCCGTGGAGGCGAACGGAACGGCCACTCGCATCCCTTCCAGTTCGGGCAAGCTGCCCGCGTCCACGTTCTGCTGCACCACGAGCGACTCGGCCTCACCGATGACGTCGTGGATCCAGATGACTTGAAGGTCGTTGCTGATCGGCGGAGAGAGGGACTTCGTGGTGGGGCTGGAGCCAGCGAGCCCGACGTCGACTGAGTCGGTGCCGAACGCCCGCACCACCTCACCGCCGGAGCTGAACTGGTCCCAGGTGATCTCGGCGTTCGGCATACAGGCCTCCAGCCACCCGAGGTCCCGGACCACCAGGTCACCGTTCGGGATCGGCTGGTAGGCAAGCCGCGCCGAGGTGGTGACCTCCTCGTTCACCTCCACCGGGCACTCGCCGGAGGCGCCACCCTGCTCGCTGTCCGGGTTGTCGGTGCGGCCGGAGTCCACACACCCGGAGAGTGCGAGAGCGGCGGCGCCAACCAGGGCAGCAAGACTCAGGATACGGACGCGGGACTGGGTCATGAGAACTCCTTCGGTCAGGCTTTCCCGTGCCATGGCACGGCCAGGTTGCCGAGATACTTGATCAACGCATCGAGCGCAACGGCCGCGAGACCGATGACGATGATGCAGGCGATGGTCAGTGCCGTCTGCAGCTGCTGACCGGAGGTGTAGGCGAGACCGCCGATACCGGGGATCCCTGCGTTCAGTTCCGCCGCGACCACACACGTCCAGGCAAAGCCAGTGGCGATCCTGATACCCGCGATCACCTCGGGCAGCGCGGACGGCAGGATCACTGAGGTGCCCACCTGCCAGCGGTTGGCGCCCATGGACAGTGCGGCGTGCACGCTGTCCTGGCGCACCCCGCGCACCCCATTGATCGTGGCGATCACGATCGGCGGGAAGGCGGCCAGGAAGAGCAGCCAGTTCTTCGAGGTGTCCCCGATACCGAACCAGACGATCAACAGGCCGATGTATCCGAGCGGCGGCAGCGAGCGCAAAAAGTTCAGGTACGGTTCCAGCGCGGTGTTCAGCCACCTCACCGTCGCCATCAGGAACCCAGCCAACGGCCCGAGCAGGACGGCGATTCCCACCCCGACCGCAATACGCTGCAGGGAGGCGAGGAGGTGCTCCCACATGTAGTAGTTCTGCTCACCGCAGATGGTGCGGGTCTCGCTCACGGCGCGGCAGGAGTTGGATTGCACGAACGCGTCCCACACCGCACCCGGGGACGGCAGGTAGAGCGGGTTGACCACTTGCATGGCCGCGACGGCCCACCAGGCGGCCAGGAACACCACGAGCACGCTCACCTGCAACCCGCCCCTGCGGGCCCGGCCGATCCGGAGGGAACGGCGGTGCTCCGAGGCTACCTTGAGCGTCTGCCCCAGGTGCTCGTCCTCCGGCTCGATCGTGGTGGATTCACCGGGGCTGTTGTTAGTCGTCACACTCTGTCCTGGTTCGTCGACTCAGTGCCTCGCGCTCCGTTGCTCGGCGTGACCCGTACGGCCAACATCGTTCACACCTCGCAGGCAGAGCCCGACAATACACTGCCCGCCCTCTCACCATCTGCAGTTCCGCCACGCCAGGCGGACCTTCAGTAACCTGCGAGTTCCCGCAGCGCTAGCAGTAGGAGGATCAGTCGATCGCGTCGATCGCCGCGGCGATCCGTGCACAATTCTCCCGGTCCTGGTAGGCGAAGATTCGGGCCACCCTTTCCGCGTACTTCTCCTCACGCTCGAAATCGGCGACGGCGTAGCGTTCGATCGCCTCGATCGCCCCCAACACTGTGGTCACCTGGGGTCCGAACCCGTCCCGAACCGTGTCGAACCATCCAGTGCCGCCGTGCCCCGCCGCGTACTCCTCGCGGTCGAACTGTGCGTAGACGACCGGAGCGCCCACGTAGGCAACGTCGAACTGCACCGACGAGTAGTCGGTGAGCAACATCGCGGAACTGCGCAGCAGACCAGGAATGTCCGCGCTCGCACCGTCCAGTATCTCGATCCGCTGGCTGGCGAGTTGCTCGGGGCGCAGCAGGGACGCCAGGTTGTAGTGCGGCACGACGGCGAGGCGGAGGTCGTACGCCTGCAGTACGTGGGCAAGTCGGGGATCCCCCAGAAACCCGTCGACGAACTCCTGGTACGTGGACCCCGGGTATGCCACCTGTGCGTCGGAGGCACTGCCGAAGAGCGTAGGTACCAGATAGCGCCGCCAAGTGGGCATGAACAGCACGGTTCGGCTCGGACGCTCCGGTCGGAGATTGTCATAGCGCGCCAGTCCCGTCTCACGCAGGTGACGGCCTCGATACCCCGAGGTCGCGGACATCGCCGCAGTTTCCGCCGGCCCCACGCTCAGCAGAAGGTCATAGCCACCATTCGCGCGCTTGAGCGCGTCCGGACTCAGGTGCACGCCGTGCTTGAGGTAGACCCGCTTTGCGCCGACACGCCACGCGCACTGGTTCATGTAGGCGCCGGGCCGCCATCGGCTCGGCAACATGTGCTTGATCGAGTAGGCATTTGCCAGCACGGAGGCATGCAACATCAAGATCCGGTGCCGCAGCGAGGAGCGCCAGACCACGTGGCCCAGTGAGGCGACTGCCCCGACCATCGGCGAGTCCTTGTCGATCGTGTAGTAGATCGGAGCCGCAGGTCTGTTCTGGCGCAGGTATGCGAAGAGTGCGCGGCCATTGTCCCGCGCAGTCTCGGCGCGCTCACCGATCAGCCAGATCTCCCCACGTGGCACGAACGGACGAGTGAGCGCACGCACCGGGCGCACCCACCAGAAACGGCGCAGATACAGGATGAACGCGAGGTCCCGCAGCACGTTGCGGAACGCCCAGACCACCCGGGCCCAGCGTGTCCAGGAGGAGAACCTCACCCAGGTAGCAGAACGCCCGGCGGCCGGGAATACCTGCATTCGTCTGGCTCCCACAGTCATCAGGCGCGAACTCGCCAGCAGCCCCGGGCTGGTGCCCACCGGTACCCATGTCGTGCTCCCGGTGCGGGCCACCTCGAGCCTGAAGCCGCCGTCGGGGACCCGCTCGATTGGAACAGCGAACGCGAGCGCAGCGAACGACCGCCGTCCCACCGTGTTCACTCGCTCGGCAACTGGGGCCTCCACTGTCGCCGCCACGTACCCCGTGCGCGACCGCAGGCGTAGCCGAAAGCTGCTCTCTGGCGACTCGTCGCTCCCACGCAGGTGGACGTGCACGAGCAGTCGACCCGCGGAATGGTCGATGAACTCGCACACTGGACGGAGCCGCATAGCGGTCCACCTTATGGTGATCGGGAGGTACAGCGACGCATTACCGATCGGCACACGGCTACCCTCGGGCCTATGGCGAGCGGACGTCCCGTAGTGATCCTGATGACCAGCAACGGTGTCGGGATGGGGCACCTCTCCCGCCAGGTGACCACCGCGCTGAGCGGTCCGCACCATTTCGACACCGTCATGTTCTCCCTCTCGCGAGCTCTCCCCAGGGTGATGCGGGCCTCCGAGCACGGCGGGCTCCCCGGGGCTGCAGAGCGGGATCTGCGGTTCGAGTACGGGCCCAGCTGGGAGTCCGGCTGGCTCCCGGCGGGCTGGCGGGCGCCGGTCCGCCGACGGTGGCGGTCCTACCGCTGGGACCCGTACCTGCGCGATCGGCTGGTGGCGCTGGCGACCGAGACCGGTGCTCAGGCTCTGGTGTTCGACGGTGTGGCCCCGTACCCAGGGCTGGTCCAGGCGCGCGCCGAGCTCCCGGGGACGAAGTTCGCATGGGTCCGGCGCGGCTTGTGGCGTCCGAGCGCGCCCGCCGAGCGCCTGGACGCCTCCCGGCATTTCGACCTCACCCTGGAACCGGGCGACGTCGCCGCCCACGCCGACCGCGGCCCCACCCGAGGTCGTTCCGACGCCGTCCGGATCCCGGGCGCGGTCAGCCTCACCGACGTGCTCCCCGCGTTGTCCCGGCACGAGGCCCGGGAGGTGCTCGGGCTGCCTCAGGACCGGCCGGTGCTCCTGCTCGCACCCGGGTCAGGGGCGCTCGGGTCCGTCGATGCCACCGCCGCGGCCGTGCTGGAGACGGTGGCGGCCGCCGGAGACGACTGGGTGATCGCCGTGACCCGGCAGTCGATCGCCCGGCACACCGTGGCCGGAGACGGTGACCGTGTGGTCGCCCTGGAGGACATCTACCCGTTGGCTCGCTACCTCGCCGCCTTCGACGGCGCGGTCAGCGCTGCCGGCTACAACGGCGTGCACGAACTACTGACTGCCGAGGTGCCGACGCTGCTGGTGCCGAGCACCTCTCACGCCACTGACGACCAGGAGGCTCGGGCCGCGGGCGCTGCTGCCCGTGGGATGGCGCTAGAGGTGCGCACCACGCTGTCCGAGGCGGTGCGTGACCTCCTCGATGAACGGACGCGCGACCGCCTGCGGCGGCAGATGAGCGCGTTGGAACCCGCCACCGGTGGTCGCGCGATCGCCGAGCGGGTGACCGCCTTGGCAGCTGATGGGGCGGCCCCGACCGGGCCGCCCCATCACGCTAAACCCGGCCCGGCGTTTCCAGACCTGCGCACCCGTGCCCAGCCCGGTTCGGCCAGCGAACTGCTCTTCACCGACGAGCTCGATCCTGGCACCTTGCGCGGCCACCGCCCGGTCGAGCATCTGCTGCGCGGCGCCTCACCGCAGTACCGAGCCGTCCGCGAGTCCATCGCCCCGTGGCTGTACCGCGTGCGCTGATCGCGAGCAGCCCGATCAGGGGGCGCGCACCCCGGTCCCCGCGGCTGTCCGGCGCCGGTGCGCCCGACGCTGGCGCAGCAGTCGTAGCTCGCGCCGCACGGTCCCCAATCTGGCGCGGACACCGGACCAACGAGACTGTCGGCGCACACGATTCCGTTCCGCCCGAGCCCACGCCTCAAGATCAGGGCCGACTTCCGACGTCGGGACCACCCCTACCTCATCCGCCGGAATCCAAGCACGAGCCTGTGGGTGGTCGTGCGGAAGGTGTGCGTTGTCGAAGGTGAGGCCAAGCTCCGGGAGACGATCGCCGTCGATTCCATGCTCGGTCAACCACTCGGCCGACCACAGGGCGATCATGCTCGACCCACCGCTGTCCGGGAGAAACACCCTGGTCACGATCCGCCCGGGCACGGCTGCGCGCTGCACGAGGCTCGCGACTGCTCCCGGACCGAAAGCCACAGGGGCGGTCACCATCAGCACGTGGCCGTCCATCGGCACGTCCCACGCCACGCCGACGGCCTCGGGGAACTTCTCGGCAAGGGGGCCTCGCACGGTTGCATCACAGCGTGCGGCGACGCGGTCGGCCTGGCCACACAAGGTTTCCAGCACCAAGGCAGCGTCCCCGAGGCTCAGACCACGGACGTCCGCGAGAACTACGGTCACTGAACTCACCCGGGCATCCTAGGCGAAGGGCGTGATGACGATGCCTATACTCAGCCAGATGGATATCCGGAGCGACAACCCGGTCGGCCGGGTTCCCGACTCCGGAATGATGCGTCGAGGAACCGTCGAACTCGGTGCGCGATGTCGGATCGGACGGCGTTCCTTGGCCTGGGCCGGAGCGTCGGACCGCGCCTTGAGCGGACTCGATTCGCTGCACGCTCTCGAGGTGACCGGATCGCCCCCCGCCGAGAGCAGCGCCGCCGCCGCCCAACTGCTGCACCGGGCCGCTGCTCGAGGGACGTACGTGCATGGACTCAGCGACGACGCCGTACGCGCAGCACTCGACCCGGCCCTGGCGGCGCACATCCCGGCTGGGCGGGACGAAGGGACCGTCGGTGAGTTGGCCTGGGACATCCGCGCTGTCGAGCAGCGACGCGCGGCCATTCGTCCACTACTCGGGCGCCTACCGTCGATGAGCGCCGTCCTGCCGAGCCGCCGCCCAGAGTTGGTGGCACAGATGGTCGCTCAGGTTGCGGCGATGCACTACGACGAATTGGAGATCGTGGTGGCGCTGCACGGCTGCCCACCACCGCCCGGGCTCACCGAGGCCGCCGCCGGCCGCCCACTCGTCGTGCTGGAGTTCGATGCGGACACCATCTTCGGCGAGGTGCTCAACCACGCCTGCGCCGCCGCCTCCGGCGAACTGATCTGCAAGGTCGACGACGACGACTACTTTGCTCCCGAGCACCTGTGGGACCTCGCGGCCGCCCACTGCTACTCCGGCGCGACCTTGGTGGGCAAGATGACCACGGTCGTCCACCTCGAGGCACTGGACACGACGGTGCGCCGTGTCTACGGTGCCCGCGAATCCTTCACACACCGGGTGGCTGGCAGCACCATGACCATAGCCGCCGCGGATCTGCGCGCAGTTGGCGGCTGGTCGCCGGTACCCCGAGCGGTCGACACCGCTCTCCTGCGGTCGGTCGCCGAGCACCAGGGCACGGTGTATCAACCGCACGACATCGGCTATATCTACGTTCGTCGAAGCGATCCGAACGCGCACACCTGGCCCGCGCAGACGGTGCATTTTCTGCGCAACGTGCGCGAGCAGTGGATCGGGCTTCTCCACCATCCAGCGTTCGGCACTGCTTCTGTCCTCGACTCACCGGATCCGTGAACGAACGCCGCGACAGGGTGGGACGTGGTTGTCCTTCTGCATTGACCTGTGCCCCGTATGCTGTCCGCGTGCGGTCATCGACGCACTCATCGTCTGAGGGAGCAGTTCAGTGTCAGTAGATGTCGTCGTTCTGGGTCTCGGCTATGTCGGCCTTCCCCTCGCTCAAGAGGCAGCACGCCAAGGCCTGGCAGTCGTCGGGTTCGACATCAGCGCTCCGGTGGTGGAGGGCCTGAACCTCGGCCGTTCCCACATCGATGATCTGAGCGACGAGGACATCACGGAGATGCTGTCTGCCGGCTTCCGGGCGACCACCGACGAAGCCGTGATCGACGAGGCAGACGTCGTCGTCGTCTGTGTTCCCACCCCGCTTGCCCAGGACGGCGCTCCGGACCTGGGCGCCGTCACCGGGGCCGTCGGGACGATTGCGCGGCACGTGCACCCGGGCCTGCTGGTCGTGCTGGAGTCCACCACCTGGCCCGGCACCACCGAAGAGATCGTGCAGCCAGTGCTGGAAGACGGCGGTCTCCAGGTCGGCACGGACGTTCACCTGGCCTTCTCCCCCGAGCGGATCGACCCCGGCAACGCCATCTATGGCATCAAGAACACGCCGAAGGTGGTCGGCGGCGTCTCCCCTGCGTGCACGGAGAAGGCCACCGCCTTCTACTCACGCTTCATCGACACAGTCGTTCCCGCCAAGGGAACTCGTGAGGCCGAGACGTCCAAGCTCCTGGAGAACACGTACCGGCACATCAACATCGCGCTGGTGAACGAGATGGCCAGGTTCTGCCACGAGCTCGGGATCGATCTGTGGAACGTGATCGACATGGCGAAGACCAAACCATTCGGCTTCCAAGCCTTCTACCCGGGGCCGGGTGTGGGTGGGCATTGCATTCCGATCGACCCGAACTACCTCAGCTACACGGTGCGCACCCGCCTCGGCTATCCGTTCCGGTTCGTCGAGCTCGCACAGGAAGTGAACTCCGGGATGCCGGCCTACGTGACCCGCCGCGCGCAGGACCTGCTCAACGAGGATGCCAAGGCCCTCCGAGGTGCGAACGTGCTGCTGCTGGGTGTCACGTACAAGGCGAACATCGCCGACCAGCGTGAGTCCCCTGCTGTGCCACTTGCCGAGCACCTGATCTCCGGCGGGGCCGAGGTCTCGTTCCACGACCCGAACGTGCACACCTGGCATCTCGGGCACGGCCCCGCCACTTCCCAGTCCCTGGAGCGAGTGCCGGACCTGGACGACGCAGTCCAGGCAGCGGACCTGGTGATCCTGGTGCAGAATCACGCCAGCTACGACTTGGACACGCTCACCTCCGCCGCCCAACGGTTCTTCGACACCCGGGGAGTCACCACGCAGCCGGAGGTGCACCGGCTGTGAGCCGGCGCAGGCCAGCACGGCAGGCACCGCTCTCGGAGCTGGCCGCCCTGGCCGCCGAGCACGGTCTGCGACCGATCGGTGGCCGGCCGCGGCTGGGCGAGTACATGCGCCAGTTGTGGGAACGCCGGGCGTTCCTGTGGACGATGGCGAGTTCACGCACCTACGGGAAGAACCAGAACAACTACCTCGGTCAGGTGTGGGCGGTGCTCAGCCCGCTCACACTCGCGGTCGTCTACTTCGTCGTGTTCAACTACTTGATCCCGCGCGCCACCGACGGTGTGGAGAACTATCCTGGATTCCTGACGGTGGGAGTCTTCATCTTCTCGGCCATGGCGGCCACCATCACGTCCGGATCCACGGCAATCACCAGCAACATGCAACTTGTTCGGGCGCTGCACTTCCCCCGCGCGATCCTGCCGGTCTCTGTCGCACTGGCCGAAGCCATAGCGTTGATGCCCGCCTTGGGCGTCATGCTGGTGATCGTGCTGATTACCGAACAAGCGATCAGTTGGTCCTGGCTCCTTCTCCCGGTCGCGGTACTGATGTTCTTCCTGTTCTCAGCCGGGGTCGCGATGATCGCCGCGCGCCTCGTGGTCGCAGCCCGGGATCTCCGCAACCTAATCCCCGTGGCCATCAGGCTGCTACGTTACGTCTCCGGTGTGTTCTTCCTCATTGGTGCCACGCCGGTTCCGGGCACGCTCCAAGCCGTCATGGAATACCAGCCGGTCGCTCTCTATCTCACACTGGTCCGGTCGAGTGTGCTCACGGAGTTCACACCACAGCTCGACCAGTGGCTGATGGGCGCCGGATGGGCGGTCGGCGCAGCAGTCATCGGCTTCATCGTCTTCTGGCAGGCGGAGGATCGCTATGGCCGCGACTGATGACCGCGAGTTCGACGAGATCGACCACGAGGCCGACGACCTCGATGTCGAGGACTCGGGTGCGCCGGCCCCGCCACAGGCGCCTCCCCCGGCGCCTGGCACCCCCGCGGTGATCGCCGACGACGTGCACGTGAAGTACCGCGTGTTCGGTGGGCGACAGAGCACCGCGGGCGAGATGGGCCGCCTGCGGCGCCTGGTGAACAGATCTCGTGCGCACGTGGGGGCCGTCACCGAGGTGCACGCCGTGCGTGGCGTCTCGTTCGTGGCCAGGCACGGCGAGTCGGTGGGCCTGATCGGGATGAACGGAGCAGGAAAAAGTACCCTGCTGCGGGCTGTCGCCGGGCTGATGCCCATCAGCGAAGGACGCGTCTTCGTCGACGGCACCACGGCACTGTTGGGCGTGAACGCGGCCTTGGTTCCCGCGCTGACCGGAGCGCGGAACGTGATGATCGGTGGCCTAGCGCTCGGGCTCACGCCGGACCAGGTGCGTGAGCGCTTCGATGACATCGTCGAGTTCGCCGGTATCGGGGACTTCATCAACCTGCCGATGAAGGCCTACAGCTCGGGAATGGCTGCACGGCTCCGGTTCGCGATCTCCACGGCCGCCATCCCGGACATCCTGATGATCGACGAGGCGCTCGCGACCGGTGACGCCGCGTTCCGGAACCGAAGCCGAGCCAAAATCGAGGAGATCCGGGAGCATGCCGGCACGGTCTTCCTGGTGAGTCACTCCACGCAGTCGATCGAGCGCATGTGTGACCGCGCGATCTGGCTGGACCAGGGCCGCATGCTTGCGGACGGCCCTGCCCGTGAGGTCGTCGCCGAGTACCGGAAAGCACTGCAGAAGAAGTCGTGAGATGACCGCACCGAGCCCAGCTGCCTCCTCCAGACCGCTGCGGGTGTTGGTGGTCACCGTGGTGCACGACCCCGAGGACGCCAGGATCCGGCACCGGCAGATCCCTGCACTGCTTGCCGCGGGGATGCAGGTGACCTACGCGGCCCCGTTCGAGGCCTTCGGGCGCACGCCGCCATCAGGGGTGCGTGGCATCGACGTTCCGCGCGCGAGCGGACGGCGCCGGCTCGGGGCGGTAGTCCGTGCCCGCCAGGTGATCCGCCGCGCCGGCGCGGGCGCGGACGTGGTGCTGGTGCACGACCCCGACCTGCTGCTCTCGGTGACCGGGCTGGGCCCCCGGGTCGGTCGGGTGGTGTGGGACGTGCACGAGGACACTGGCGCGGCGATCGGGATGCGCGAGTGGATCCCGGACCTGCTGCGCCGACCGTTGCGGGCGCTGGTGCGACTCACCGAACAGCTCGCCGAGCGGCGGTACACGCTACTCCTGGCCGAGCACAGCTACGCCGAGCGGTTCCGGACCACGCACCCGGTCGTCCCCAACTCGAACTGGGTGCCCGCTACGCCTCCACAACCGTCAGGTACCGAACGTGTGGTGTACCTCGGCAACATCACAATAGCTCGTGGTGGGCGCGAGATGATCACCCTTGCCCGACTCGTCCCCGAGCTGGAGCTGGTCCTGATCGGGACGGCGGACGCGACCATACAGCCCGAGTTGGAGGCCGCACAGCATCGTGGAGAGCTGACCTGGCTCGGCTTCGTCCCCAATGACGACGCCGTTCAGCTGCTCGATGGAGCGCTCGCAGGGCTGGCACTGCTGCACGACCAGCCGAACTACTCGCGCTCGCTGCCCACGAAGATCGCCGAGTACCTCGCGCACGGGGTACCCGCGGTCACGACACCGAATGAGAGTTCGGCCGCCCTCGTCCGCACGTCTGGCGGCGGCGTGGTGGTCCCGTTCGGCGATGTGCTCGCGACGGCGGCCGCCCTCCGAGAACTCGCCCGTGATCCGGAGCGACGGCGGGCCATGGCAATCTCCGGGTACCGGTACGTGGCGGCCGAGGTGAACTGGCACCGGGACGGTGCAGAGTTCGCCAAGACGATCGCGGACGTGGCACGGAGGTGAATGCGAGGCGAACGTTCATCGCCTCGGGTCGCACGATCCTCTGCCGTCACGAGCAGTATGCAACGATCCAGCCATGCGAGGGCTGAAGGCATGGGCGCGGACGTCGATCCCAGTGTTGACCTGGCGCGACGACAAGCTCCGAGCACAACAGAACATGATCCGGGCGCTGCGGGCCGAGACGGCTCAGTTGCGCTCGAGGCTCGCTGAACATGCCCAGCCCCATAGCCGCGAGGGCAGCGCGCAGCAGCAGGCTCAGCAGCGCCCCCGAGCTGCCGGCCCTTCCGCGGAGGACGCGCCCTCGTTCCGTCGCCACCTGCTCCTGCTCCGGCAGGAGTGCGACATGGCCGTCCGGCGCGACCCGAAGGCGTGGACACCACTGATGAAGATCCCGCGAAAACTCCGCAATTACCAGCTCGCCGCGTCCCACGGCATCGACACTCCGACGGTCTATCAGGTGTGGGAGACACTAGCGGAAGTCCGCCTGGACGATCTCCCGGACGAGTTCGTGTTCAAGTCCGACGGTGGCGCCGGGGGGCACGGGGTGTTCATCATGACCCGGGTCGGCTCCGACCAATACCTGATCGACGGCGCCACCGAGCCGATGTCGAGGGCCGAGTTCGTCGCCATGGCGTCCGAGAAACCGACCCGCTCATTCCGGCCCCCGTTCTTCGCCGAAGGTGTGATCGAGGTCCACGGCCAGACCGGCCGGATCCCCGAGGATGTGAAGATCTATGCCAGTTACGGTCGCATCCTGCTCGTCATGCTGCGCCACATCGACCACCCCACGGCACTCGACACTTGCCGCTACCGGTTCCTCGACGCCGGTGGTGACGAGATCCTCGAACCGGGCGGTGCGTTCACGGTCGACCAGAGCATCGCCGTCCCCACCCAGCTCGAGGAGATGCTCGACGCCGCTCGGCACCTTTCCCGCGCAGTCGGGTTGGGCTTCTCCCGCGTCGACCTCTACGACGCCCTTGGCGGACCTGTGCTGGGAGAAATCACCCGGGCACCGGGTGGCCCGCAACGGTTCCATCCCGCGCTGGACCGCGCGATGGGGACGACCTGGCTGCAGGGCGACCACGACCTCGCCAAGGACCTGGCCCGGGGCCGGCCCTACGGAGTGCTGCACGGACCGCACCACGCGCCGAACAGGTACCCGTCCGGTCACGTCTCACGTGCGGCGGACCCTCGGTCGTGGTTAGTGCGCACCGCACCCTGTGAGCAGTGGTGTCGCCCTGGGAGTGGCAGGACCTGACGGCGTCCAGTTCAGCCGGTCGATCGCTCCTGCCACGGCGGCGGCGTCGGTGCCGCCCTCATGCAAGGCGAAACAGCCGCCGAGGGCGAACGGGATGATGGAACGATGAACGCAGTCACGTACCGGGCACGGCCGTAGCCGAACTGGTGGCCCCGATGTCAGTTCAGGGCGACACTCTCATGCGCCAGCAGGATCGGCACGCCCGATCGCACCGGATAGGCGAGCGGACGCTCCGGGTGCTCGCTGATCAGGGCAGGCCCGCCGTCGGGCATGGCGCCAGGGCGTAGCCGGGCACCGGTGACCGGGCACCTCAGGATGGCCAGCAGGCTCTCGTCGACGGGCTGTATCGCGGCCGGGTTAGTCATCGGTCTCCTCCTCGTCCTGACCCTCGCGGACGACGGCGAGCACCCCGTCGGTGATCTTGGCGAGGATGTCCTCGTCGTGCGCCTCCACGTTGAGGCGCAGCAGCGGCTCGGTGTTGGAGGAGCGCAGGTTGAACCACCACCGCGGTGCCGCGTCCCAGTGGCTGAACGTGACGCCGTCGAACTCCTCGACCTGCACGACGCCGGAGGCAATGTCCTCGGCGAAGGCGTCCCGCACCCTGGCGATCGCCTGCTCGGGCTCGCTCACCCGGGAGTTGATCTCCCCGGAGCCGTAGTAGGGGGTGTAGATCTCCGACAGGTCGGACAGCGCGGCCGTCCCCGAGCCCAGCGCATGCAGCACGTGCAGCGCGGCGAGCATCCCGGTATCAGCGAACCAGAAGTCGCGGAAATAGTAGTGGGCGGAATGCTCACCCCCGAAGACCGCGTTCTCCTCGGCCATCTGCGCCTTGATGAAGGAATGGCCCACACGAGTCTGTACCGCCCGGCCGCCTGCCGCTTCGACCAGCTCCGGCACCGCCCGGGAGGTGATGAGGTTGTGGATCACCGTGCCAGTGCGACCTGCGGCGCTCTCCTTCTCCAACTCGCGCAGTCCGACCAGCGCGGTGACAGCCGAGGGACTCACAGCCACGCCGCGCTCGTCGATCACGAAGCACCGGTCGGCGTCTCCGTCGAAAGCCAGACCGATGTCGGCCTGCTCCGCGATCACCGCAGTCTGCAGATCAATGAGGTTCGCTGGGTCGAGCGGGTTTGCCTCATGGTTGGGAAAGGTGCCGTCCAGCTCGAAATACATCGGCACCAGGTCGAGACCGAGGTCAGGTAGCCCTGCCTCGGTGCCCAACACGGCGCCCGCCGTGAGCCCAGCCATGCCGTTGCCTGCATCGACCACCACCTTCAACGGGCGGATGCCGTCCAGTCCGACTAATTCGCGTAGGTGGTGGGCATACGCACCGAGCAGGTCAGCCTCGGTCATGCTCCCCTGCCGCTCCGCTGCGGGGATACCCTCATCGAGGTACTGCTGCGCGAGGTGCTGCACGTCGTCCAGACCCGTGCCACGGCCGACCGGGCGTGCCCCGGCGTGGCACATCTTGATCCCGTTGTACTGAGCCGGGTTGTGGCTGGCGGTGAACATCGCACCGGGCACACCGCGCGACCCCGAGGCGTAGTAGAGCCCGTCGGTGGAGCACAGCCCGATGTGCAGCACGTCCACCCCCCGCCAGGCAGCGCCATCGGCGAACGCCGCGGTCAGTGACGGTGAGGAAGGGCGCATGTCGTGCCCCACAACGATACTGGCGTTCCCGGCGGGCACAGCCGCGACGTCGGCGAACGCGGCGCCGAGAGCGCGCGCCGCGTCCTCGTCGAGCTGGTCGCCGGCGACGCCTCGGACGTCGTAGGCCTTGACGATGGCTTGGAGGTCAGACACAGCCACTGAGCCTACCCTGCCGCCTCACGCTCCACCGCAGGTGGAGTCGTTGATTCATGTCCCGGATTCACTTCGCCAACAGAGCATTCATGGGATGATCGTCAGGTCAAGTCCAGAGGAGGACAGGGAAGTGGTAACGACCCTCAAGGCATCGCTGCGCGCGATGATTCCTGCCATTCGATGGCGCGACGAGAAATTACGTGAGTTGCGGGTGGACATTTCCCGGCGACACCGGCAGGTTATGCGGCTGCGGCGAACTGTGCAGGATCTGGAAGTCAGAGTCGCCTCACTTGAGCGAGAAATCGAGCAAGGCGAGGAACGACAACTCCGGCGCGACAAGGCGAATCGGCGGCAAGAGCGCGAGAATGACCGCAATCCGTCCTTCCGCCGTGAGATCTTGTCCCTGAGAACTCGGGTGCAGAGCGCTGCCCATGAGGACACTGATTTCGTCACCGCCTTGCGCCAGATTCCGAGAAAGCTCAGGAACTACACCCTCGCCCAGTCGCACGGCGTAGCCACACCCCTGATCTTGCACCGATGGCCGGACATCGACTCGATCGACTTCAGCGAACTGCCGGACGACCTGGTCCTCAAGTCCGATGGTGGCGCCGGCGGTCAGGGAGTGTTCCCGCTTCACCGCATCGACGACGAAAGCTATGCGATCGCGGGTGGATCGACAACGATGTCCGTCGCTGATCTCCGGGCACGGCTGCACGAGCTGGACCGGAGGGCAAGGCCGCCATACTTCGCCGAAGAATTCATCACGGCGCGAGGGCAGGAGGGAGACATCCCGCAAGACGTCAAGATCTTCGCGTTCTACGGTGAAGTCGGTCAGATCCTGTTGCGTTCGGTCACCAGCCATGGTCAGGCTGACACCGTCCGATATCGATTTCTCTGGTCTGACGGCAAAGACCTCGGCAATGTGTCATTGCAGTCGACCGCTCCGATCGACAAGGGCGTCCCGATCCCCCAGAACCTCGAGGCAATGGTGGAGGTGGCCCGCCACCTGTCCCTGTGTATAGGAACGGCGTTCATACGCGTCGACCTCTACGACACGAGCGACGGCCCCACCCTCGGCGAGATGACACGCGCACCGGGTGGGGCGCACAAGTACCGCAGTGAGCACGACCGTCTCATGGGCGACATGTGGCTTCGAGCCCAGACCCGGCTCGAACGCGATCTGATCCTGGGGCGACCAGCCGGTGCCCTCTACGGAGACCATCCCACGAGCAACTACTACGTCGGGCTCGGCGGACAGCCAGCCTTTGCCCCTGCCACGTGGCCGAGTACGGTACGTCCCTGCAGTGAGTGGTGCCGCGTGGACGCTGAGCACTGACAATCGTTCAGGTGGCAGGCGAACAAGCCCACCTGGCATGCGTTCGGAATCACCTGTTCCTCAGGCGAGCTCATTCAGCGGACTCAACGCCACACTGTCCGACGAGTGGGTCGAAGCCGCATGGATCACGAACTGTCTGAACAGTTCCTCGTCGTTGTCCACCTCAGGGTGCCACTGCACACCCACAACGAACGCTCTGGCGGGGTCCTCGACGGCCTCGATGGTGCCGTCGTCGGCACGGGCGGTGACGAGCAGGGAACCCGTCGTGGCCGCCGCTTGGTGATGCATCGTTCGCACGATGCTAGGGCCGCTACCGTAGATGCTCGATAGTCGTGAGCCGGCGGTGATGGAGACTGGGTGGTAGCCAAAATCCCCGTCCGCCTCGAGATGCTGCGCAGCATCGAGCTGGTCCGGGAGGTGCTGAATGAGGGTGCCCCCACTCGCGATCGTGAGGATCTGCATTCCACGGCAGATTCCCAGCACAGGAAGTCCCCGCGCCAGCGCTTCCGCCAGGAGGGTGAACTCAAGGTCATCCTGGATGCTCGGCGCCGGATCAGCCTCTGGGTGCGGGGGCTCACCGTAGCGACGGGAGCCGACGTCAGCGCCACCGGCAATGATGAGCCCGTCGAAGCGGGTCAGTTGCCCGCTATGGCCGCCTGGAGGAAGGATCGCGACGTCCGCTCCTGCGTGCTGCACGGCATGGACATAGTCCCACGAGAGCAAGGCCGTGTCCCGCCGGTCCCACAGCCCCCAGGATGCGTTCTCGCGCCTGCCACTGATCGCGACGACCGGCCTGCGTCCTGACATCGTTCACTCCCACCACTGGTACCAGCAACTCTGCCGACAGGGATCGCGGAAGAACGCATCGCTGTTCGCGACACACTACCGTCCCGGGGCACATCGCGGGATACGTTCCAGAAGTAAAGCGGCGTCGCTGACTACTCGTCCTCGCCGCGGATCACCCGCAGATGACCGCGTCGCCCGGTCTCGGGCGACAGTCGAGATTGGGTGACCGGGGCGGGCACAACAGGGCCACGTGCGGCAGGGACCGATGGCGCCGGTGTCGCACGGGACGCCTCCCGGACGGCGTCCGCCAGAGCCAACAGGTCGTCTGAGCTCGGGGGCGCCGGTTCGAACTCGGTGGCCAGACGCACCACGTCCCATCCGCGAGGGACCGTGAGACGCTCGGCGTGCTCGGAGCAGAGGTCGTAGGTGTGCGGTTCGGCGTGCGTGGCGAGCGGGCCAAGTACGGCGGTGGAGTCCGAGTACACGTAGGTGAGCGTGGCCACGGCAGGCGCCGTGCACGCGGAACGGGTGCACCCTCGAGTCGGTCTCACGGGGCCCACGCTACCTCGCAGCATCCGTCGCGCGGCGCGGGCCACGCCGAGTCGCCCGCTCTCCTCTGGCAGGCTGGTGCCATGTCCGAGGCCTTTCGTCCGCTGGTCCCCCACGGCTCCGCCTATGCCAGTCCTCCGCGCCGCAGGGACCGACACGGCCGCGGGGTGCGCGGTCCGCTGATGCCCCCGGCCCTGCCGGGGTGGCGCACCCGGGCCGAGAAGTTCGACGATGCGGTGATCGGCACGCTCGAGCACCTGGAACGGCACCTCGGGCCGGAGCTGGACGGCGTGGAGGTCGCCGTGGAGGAGGTGCCACCCAGTGCGCCCGCGCCGTGGGAGACCGGTGCGGTGCCGCTCGGCCGTTACTTCTCCGCGGACCCTGCTGCTGGCCTGGGGCACCGGATCGTGGTGTACCGCCAACCCGTGATTGCCCGCAGCGAGGACGAATTGGACATCGTTGTCTTGATCCGAGACGTCCTGGTGGAGCAGATCGCGCACATGCTCGGACGTGATCCGGATGAGGTGGACCCGGGCTACGGAAGCTAAGGCCCGCGGCTGATCCCGGTGGCGACACTGACGGGCAGCCCGTTCAGGACGTGCCCACCCGGACCTCGATGCTTTGATCCGAGTGCGCATCAGGAGTCATCGGGAGCAGACCGACCAGCGCCCCGCTGTCTGAGGTGGAGACGAGGATCGCGCTCGCGAGCACGTCGTCTCCAACGATCTCGACGGCGACCGCATCCGTGAGGTCCAGGTCGTCTCCGATGCGCACGGTAGCCCCGGTCGGCACCGGCACGTCAACGGCTTCGGCCGACGTTCCGTCGGCGCGGATGGCACGCACCGAGACGGTCTGATCACTCCCAGCAGCGCTGGTCACGCTCACGCTGGCGCGGTCCACCAGTGTCCCCAGTCCGGCAAGGGAGACAAGACCGTGCTCCACCGCGCCGGTGGCAGGCATCCAAGCCCGCTCGGCGACCGGCTGGTCGGGATCCAGGTCAGTCGATTCGCCGCCCCGGGTCACCAAGGCTGCACCGGTGACCGGTTGGTCGCTGGTCACCCGCAGCGAGGCGGCCGTGCCGTCGATCCCGTCCAGCGCGATGTCCGCCACAGTGCCCGGCTCGACGACGAGCTCCTGTGCCCCGGGCAGATCCTCTGGGCCTTCGGCGCCGAGCACCTCCACCGACACCTGAGCAGGATCCTGCCCAGCGTTGACGAGCCGGAGTGCTGCAGTGCCGGGATCCGCCGAGATCGGGATCGGGCCAACGAGCAGGTCTGTCGAGGGGTCGCTCGCCGCCGTGATCACATCGGAGCCCTGGGGGACGAGACCAGCAAGCACCGTCTCCTGCAGTGAGGCCGTGACGCGCCCGCCGTCCGCCTGGACCTGCACGGCGACCCGTGGCTCCAGGGTGACCGATTCCAACAGCGCGGTGCGGGTCTCGCCCGGCGGGATCGCCACGACTGCCTCGCCCTCGACAGGGCCGGTGGCTCCCCACAGCTGCACCGTCGCCGTCACCGGGGTACTGCCCGGGTTGGTGAGCGTCAGACGTGCGCTCGCGCCCAGTTCGGTCTGCCCGCCAACCAGCCACGCCGACGACGTGGGCTGCTGACAGGGAGCGGCCGTCAGCCCGCGCAGGTCACCGGCATCGGTCCTGGCCACGGAGGCGCCGGCGGCGAGTGCGGTCCGCTCCTGGGAGGGCTGCGCCTCGACCACGGTGGGCTGCGGCTCCGTCACCTCGAGCAGGCGGATCGCGCCCGTGGTAGCGATCTCGGTGGCGTCCCCTCCCACAGGTGCGGCAGTCGCGGGGTCCGGTTCGGCCCCGTCCCGGCCGGGAACGACCACGGAGGTGAGCAGGTCGGTCTCGGCCGTACTGTCGAACTCGTCGTCGTAGTCGAGGTCGCCGCCGTCTCCGGTGGGCAGTACCGGGGCTGGGGGACACACCAGCGTCAGTGGAGCGGCACCGACGTCAACCTGGACGGGCGCGACAGGATCGGTGTCCGCGCGTTCCAGCACGGTGGCAGCAGTCGTCGCGGCGGCGGCGAGCGCAAGCACGACGACGCCACTGACGGCGCGTCCGACACCGGACAGTACGCGGCGGTGCCACGGACGGTCGGTACTCATGGAGCGTCCTCCCCTCGTCGTCTGCGTGTGGGCAGGGCGAGCAGCACGGTCAGGCCGAGCACCACGACAAGGACCACCCGCCACGGGGTGACCCATACAGGGTGGTAGCGGATCTCGAGCTCACCGCGGGCGCCGTCGGGAATAGCGAAACTCTGTTGCCACCCCGTATCGATGGCGCGCAGCGGTGTCCCACCGAGCCAGGCGTGCCAGGCCGGGTCCGCGCGTTCAGCGAGCACCAGAGTGCGCTCGGTGCCGTCAGCGGTGACGGCACCACCCAGGCGCGCGGCGCTCGAGGGAATGTTCTGCACCAGAGCACCATCGCCGTCGTACACCTGGGCACGGGCGATCGCCGCGTCGGTGGCCCCCTCGGCCACGCTGACGCGCCAGATCACCCCGGAGTCGTTCTCGGTCACCTGGTCCAGGCCGAGCACCGCGTCCAGCACCGGGATCAATCGCGCACGGGCGGCTGCGTCCACTGGGGCACGCGTGGCGTCCGACGTTGCGGGGACCACCACGACGGCGATGGCATGTTCGGCGAGAGTGCTCGCTGCATCGCTGGCGGTTCCGTTCGCGAGTTCCGCAACGACGGTGGCCAGGTCGGTCGACGCGGCGTCGCTCTCGGGATCGGCTGTCCACGCGGACAGATCGGCCACGGTCGAGCTCTCGGTGAGCTGAGGGCCGTTCCCGCGCCAGATCTGCGCATCCAGCCCCGTGGAGGTGGGGGTGAGTGCCAACACGCGTGCCTGCTGTGCCGACCCTTGGAGCTCGCGACCCAACGCAGGCACAGGTTCCGCACCCCGACCGCTGATCAGTGCCACCTCGACCTCAGCCTCGCCCGAGCGCTCGGCGAGCACGCGGGCCGCGTGTGCAGTGCCGGTGGCGAGCAGTGCCACGGTGACCGCAACGGTCCCCACCGCTGCACTCAGCTGGCGCCAACCGAAACTGGTCCCGCTGAGCGTGCCGCGCAACCCGTCCGCGCCGCAGAGGACGGCGACCAGCAGCCCAGCCAGCACGAGCGACGTTCCCGGTCCCGCCCAGCCGTGCACGGCTTCCATACCTCCATCAGTGCCTCGCCCCGCACCCACCACGGTGCGCAGCGACGCCTCGGCAGCGAGGATGCCGATGGTGACCAGAAGCCACCCGATCCGAATCGCACGCGCGCGTGCAGTGCCACGCACCAGGGCGAGCACCGCGGCTGCCAGGAGCACCGCCGTCGCGGCCAATGGCAACTCGCTGCTGATCGATGGCAAGAACGGCGCCGGCGCCGGTGTCTGGGGCCATCCGAGCGCCCGCAGCCAGGCGGCACCGGCATCCACCTCCAGGCCTGCCCCCGGGTTGGCGACGAGGAGTCGCCAACCTTCGGGCTGCGCCATCGCGTACTGGAGCAGTGGCGCCAGCAGGACAAGAGCCGGCAGCAAGACGATCACCAGTCGACCGCGCCCGGTCGGAAGCCGACGGCGACGCCCCAGGGTCAGGGCGAGCACCACAACTGCGACAACGCCTGCAGGCAGCAGAACCGGCGCACCCGCCGCTGCCAGGGCGAACGCGAGACCGGCCGCGGCCGCGGCACCGAGTGACCCAGCCCTGGAGATCCTCGAGATCACAGTGGCCTGTGGGGCCTCCGGCGCTGACCCCCCGGCGGGACGCTTCGGTTGCTTCGGCGCGGGAATCTCATCGGCCGCGGTATCGGTCGAACCCACCTCGGCGAGCGCAGCCAACCGAGCCCGCTTGGCTTCCTGTGCCGACACCTGCGCCGGCGCACTACGCCTGGTCACGTGCTGGGCGCCTACCATCCCGGAGACCACCACGTCGCGCCGGTCGAGCCCGAGCGAACGGACTACACCGAGTACGACCAGTGGCATTGCGACATGGGCGAGCACCGCACCCACGCGCCCGGCGCCGAGACCGAGCAGCAGAGGCGGGCCGAGCGCCCACGCCAGGGCTGCCCACGCGCGCAGCAGCGTCGAGCGGGTCGCCGCTCCGGCCGCAAACCAAGCCCCCAGCGCAGCGCCGGGTACGGCAAGAGCCAGCAGGACCGCGAGCGTCACCTGCAGTGGGACGCCCCACGCTCCCCCGGTGAGCAACGAGAAGGGCACGAGCGCGAGCAGGAGGGGGTCGGGCGGTCCGCTGAGACCATCTCCCGTGGCGAGCCACGGGGAGGTCGCGGCGTGCCAAAGACCGGCGAACCCCGGGTCCGCGGGCAGCAACGCCCCGCCGATGAGCGATCCGGCGAGCAATGACGGAACAACGGCGACCGCTGCCACTGCACCCGCCAACACGAGTACGGCTGCAGCGGTGATACGGCGCTTGCGCGCCATCGCGGCGCGTTCGGCGATCTCCAACTCACTGGGGGCGCGGGCGGCACGGCGAGCGGCTGCCGCTTGCATCCGGCGGTCCCGGCGCAGCCGCCACACATCCCGCCAACTGGCCTGCAGCGGTCGCAACCGCCGGGCAGGCAGCCGTCGAGTCCGACGCGCCCGCCGTCGGGACCGCCACACAGCGTTCGGACGGGCAAGCACCAACAGCGGCGCAAGGATCTCGTGGCCAACGAGGCTGAGCTCCTTGGTGCTGACCCGCCACAACGCCCGGACCACGCCCGTGACCACGGCAGCGACTGCCAGGATGGGCACCAGCAGGGCCGGGGCGTCGGTCAGCCGCAGGTGCAGGGCTGCGGTGCGGCGCGAAAGGAACGAGCGGCGCGGGTCCGGGCGAGCGCTCGCCGAGTCCCGCACACCTCGGTAGGACGCGCGCGCGTGCCGCACCACAGCGTGTGGGGCGACGACCACGCGGTGCCCGGCGAGCCGTGCGCGTTGGCACAGATCACGTCCGTCCTCGAACGGTCCCAGAGCCGGGTCGGGGCCGTTCAGCGCGCGCCACAGGTCCGCCCTGATCAGCATCCCGGCCGTGCCGACCGCGAGAACGTCGTCCCGGCCGTCGTGCTGCCCCTGGTCGATCTCCTTGTCCTCGATGCCGGTGAATCGCAGGCCACCACGGGTAGCCCGCACCCCGACCGAGATCAACCGGTCCGGTTGATTCCAGTCGACCTGCTTGCTCCCGACGATGGCGATTGCCTTGGATGCTTCGACGGTACCGAGCAACTCGGCCAGCGCTTCTTCCCGCGGGGCTGAATCATCGTGCAGCAGCCACAGCCACGCGGGATCCGTATGCACCTGCGCAGGCGTGTCCTCACCTGGCCGATTTCGCTCCGCCACCGCGAGCGCACGCCGGACGGCAGCACCGAAGGTGGCGGCTTCGGGGACGGGAACGACCCGGACCCGGCGACGGTCCAGACCTGCCTCGACCACGAGCGCTTCCCACGTCTCGGCCTGACCCGAGCGGTCCTGCCCGAGGCCGGCCAGGATGATCTCGTCCGGTGGCGATGTCTGCGAGGCCAGCGCGGCCAAGGTGTGCGGCAAGAAGCGGGAGGCTGCGGCGCCGACGACGACGGCGCGCACGCCAGTCTCGCTCGCGGTCATGAAGTCATAGTCGGGCTCAGGCGTGCTCAGAGGGCACGGCGCTTGAGCTTGCGCCGCTCACGCTCCGAGAGTCCACCCCAGATGCCGAACCGTTCGTCGTGTGCGAGCGCGTACTCGAGACACTCGGCACGCACATCACACGAGACGCAGACCCGCTTCGCCTCACGCGTGGAGCCGCCCTTCTCGGGGAAGAAAGCTTCCGGATCGGTCTGGGCGCACAACGCACGCTCCTGCCAGGAGAGCGCAGCGTCGTCCTCGACGACCCCGCCAAAGCTCCAGGGGCGCTCCGGACGCGGCTCAGGTTGCGGCACACCGGAGGTCAGTGGCCCCTCGCCTAGGATGTTCCACACAGCTTCCCCAATCGTCCGTACTCGTGCGAGCGACGGTGCTCGCTCCCTCTGCTTGACTTAAATTACACGCGTGTTGTCCCGCTAAAGTCAAGCCCGACAGTGATATGCAGCGGGATTGCCTTCAGGCGCGTATCCTGCCGCCGTGCCACCTCTTGCGACCCTCCTCGACCGCTGGGCAAACGAGCCCGGACAGCCTCGTCTCACCTGGTACGGCCGCGCCGGCGAGCGCGTCGAGCTCACCGGTCGCGTCCTGCACACCTGGGTAGCGAAGGCAGCGAACCTGCTTGCCGACGAGGCTGATGCCCAGCTCGGCACCGACGTACAACTGGACCTGCCGGCGCACTGGCGGGCCGCCGTCTGGGCATTGGCCACGTGGGCATGCGGCGCCACGGTCGTCCTCGGCGAGGATGCACCGGACGTCCTGGTCACGCACCGGTCCGTCGCTCCCGTAGGCAGCACGGTGGTGATCGTCATCGCCCTACCGGCTCTGGCGATGTCTGCCGACGACGTCCCGTCCGGCGCCGTAGACGGTGCCGCTGAGGCGATGAGTCAGCCGGATGCACTGATCCAGCCTGTCTCCTCAGTTGGAGCCACCCTCCGGTGGGACGACCAGGAGGACGACCTTCTCGCCACCGACATCGCCGGGGACCGGGTGCTCGTGCAGGTCGATGCCACCGACGAGGCGAACGACGCATTGGCAGCCCTGCTCCGTCGCATGGTGGGCACGTGGGCGAACGGCGGCTCCGTGGTCCTCGTGGCAGACCCGGACGCCGACGTGGACCGCATCGCCACGCAGGAGTCGGCGCGACTGATCGGCTGAACGTCAGGGCACCCCTGCTTGCACCAGCCGGCCGGCGCCGGACAGCAGCACCGGGGTCTCGTCCGCTCCCAGGAAGAGACTCTCGCCACGAGCGAGCACACGCTCGATCCCGCCGGCTGCCACCGTGATCGCTCCGTCCAGTCCGAGCAAGATGCGCGGGCCGCGGCCGCGCAGCCGTGCCGGTTCGCCACCGGCACGTGTCGCAACGGAAAGCTCGAAGTCGTCCACGGGGGCATAGAACACCTCGGTGCAACCGACCGTCTCGGGCGCGATCCGAATCGGTGGTGCGGCCACACAGTCCACCGTAGCGAGCAGCTCGGCCACGTCCACGTGCTTGACCGTCAGCCCGGCCCGCAGCACATTGTCCGAGTTGGCCATCAGTTCGACAGCGAATCCGCTCAGGTAGCTGTGCACGCACCCTGGTGGGACGAAGAGCGCTTCCCCGGGCTGCAGCGTGACCGGGTTGAGCAACAACGCGGTGACCGCGCCAGGGTCCCCCGGGTACTCGTCGGCGAGCATCACCACCAGGGCGTCCGCCCGGGGCGAGGGGGAATCGCCGGCCGCGAGCCGCTCCCGGCAGCCACGAGCCACCTGGGTCACCTCGTCACCGTCCGCGTGGCCGAGCAGTCGCGCGAACGCCGACCGCACTCCCTCCGCGCTGGGGTCCCGCCTCAGGATCGCCGCCAGTTGACGAGCGAGCTGAGCATCGAGCCCGTCGAGTAGCTCGGCGACCCGGCGTGGGGCACGGAATCCGCAGACAGCCTCGAACGTGCTGAGCGCGTAGACCATTTCGGGCTTGTGGTTCGCATCAGGATAGTTGCGCTGTGCCACCTGGATGCCGAGCGCCTCCTCGCGACGGTGTCCGGCCGCAGCCTGTTCCAGGTTCGGGTGCACCTGTAGCGAGAGTGGGCGCACCGGAGCGATCAGTTTCAGCAGATACGGCAGCCGCTCGCCGAACCGGGTGACGACGTCCCGTCCCAGCCGCTGCTCCGGCTGGCGTGCCAGCAGGCTGCCCAGGTCAGTTCCGTCGTCGGTGCCCGACGGCGCACTGGGGTGGGCACCGAACCATGCCTCGGCCACCGGGTTGCCGGAGGGGCGGGTACCGAGGAACTCGGGGATCAGCGTCGTCGAGCCCCACCGGGCGCCTTGGAATGCAGGCGTGAGGATGTTCACGTCAGCGGCTGACCTCGGCCGGTGGGATGTGCACCACAGGCGTCGCTGAGGAGCCTTCGCTGAGGTACCAGCGCACCATCCGCGCGATACCCTCCGGCAACGTGACCGACGGGACGAAACCGACCTCGCGAATCCGGGCGGCCTCGAACGCCGTCTCCGACTCGGACAGTTTGCGCACTCGCGCGGAGGTCACGGGCAGGTCCCGGCCGGTGACTCGGCCGACCATGTCGAAGGGCTTCGCAGCCAACAGCGCCGGCGCGAGCGGAATCCGCACGGCGGGCTCGCGCCGGCCGAGCGCGCGGTAGACCTCCGTCACGGTTTCGCGGGAGGTCTGGTCCGGCTTGTCGGCGTAGTTGTACACCTCGACCTCTCCGCTGGGGAGTCTGCTCGGGGCGCTCCACAGGTACGCGATCGCCTCCACCAGATTGGTGACATAGCACATGCTCTTGCGATTACTTCCTGGGCCGACCGGCAGGAACCGGCGCGTGTGGATCTGCCGGATCAGCTTGTACAGGTTGGCGAAGTTGCGCGGTCCGAAGACCACTGCCGGGCGCACGATGAGCGCTCGCCGGGGTGCGCCGTCGGTCGCTGTGGACTCCCACTCCCGGTAGACAGCCTCGGCAGCCAGCTTGGTGCGGCCGTAGTCGTTCACCGGAGTCGGCACGGTGGTCTCGTCGGGCGGTTCCGAGTGCTCACCGTAGACGGCTACGGAAGAGTAGAAGCAGAGATTGGTGATGCCGTGGTGCTCCATCGCCGCGCAGACGGCGCGAGCGCCACCGACGTTGACCGATTCGAACGTCTCGGTGGAGATCCCGAAGTCGTGGTGTGCAGCCGCCAGGTTCAGCACTGCGGTGCACCCGGCCATCGCCTCGGTCAGCGCCTCGACGTCGCGGACATCTCCGACGATGGTCTCGTGCTGTCCGTGCGGATCTGGATGCAGATCGAACCGCACCAGTTCCACCCCGAGGTCGCCGAAGGCGGCGTCCAGATGCGACCCGACGAAGCCGGAACTGCCGATCACCAAGACCCGCGTTCCAGGCTCGATCGTGTTGGGCACTGCGTCTCCTCTGCTCACCGCCGGCGGAAGCTTCACGCTACCGTGGCAACAGTCTGCTCAGAGTGCGCAACACCGAAACGAGGATGCATGGCCCTGGTGTCCGTGATCATGCCGGTCCACGATGCTGCCACCACCGTCAGCGCGGCCATCCGGTCGGTGCAGCACCAGAGGCATCAGGACTGGGAACTACTGATCACCGACGATGCCTCCACCGACGAATCGTGGGAGGTGGTGCGCGGGTTGGCCGCCGAGGACGAGCGGATCCTCCCACAGCGCACGACGTCCTCCGGCGGTGCGGCCCGCGCCCGGAACGCGGCCATCACGCGCGCCCGGGGCTCCCAGGTGGCATTCCTGGACGCCGACGACCAGTGGTTGCCGGACAAGCTCGAGCGACAGCTCGACTTCGCTCGCACCACGGGCGCGCCGCTGACCTTCACCTCCTACTACAAGGTCGCCGCCGACTTCGGCGGTCAGGCTCTCGACTTCGTCCCGACGCAACGTATCGTCCGAGCACGCGACCGACTCGACTACCGGCTGATGCTGCAGCAGAACCACATCGGCTGCCTCACCGCGATGTACGACGTCGATCAGCTCGGCCTGCGCACCATGCCCGATCTGCGCAAACGCCAGGACTACGGCCTCTGGCTGTCGATCCTGCGAGACGGTTCGATCGCCCGGGGGCTGGACGAACCGCTCGCCCTGTACCGGGAGCAGCACGCGGGCTCACTCTCGGGTACCAGCCGGCTCGGCCTGGTGGCGTACAACTGGCGCCTCTATCGCGAAATCGAGAAGCTCTCCGTCCCGCGTTCGATCTGGGCGCTCGGACAGGTCACGGTGCGCTCGACGCTTAAACGCCGGGTCTGATCCGGCCACCGGTCGCGGGCCGCCTCAGCGACCGAACCGCGCACTCCGCTCAACGATGTGTGAGCCGTCCTCACCCGGCGCGAGCACCGGCCGACCACCGATCACCACCTGCTCCGCGCGGGACCCGATCTCCAACGGGTCACCTGACCAGACCACCAGGTCCCCGTCACGGCCCACCTCCAGTGCGCCGATGCGTTCGTCCAGGCCGAGGATGGCGGCCGGGTTCACCGTGAGGGCCTCCAGGGCGGTCTGCCGCGGCAGACCCTCCTTCACCGCCAGCGTGGCCTGGTGCACGAGGAAGTTGATCGGCACCACCGGGTGGTCTGTGGTGATCGCCACCCGCACCCCCGCCGCCGCGATCTGGGCGAGGTTGCCGATCGCGCGATCGCGCAGCTCCACCTTCACCCGGGAGGTGAACATCGGGCCGAAGATCACCGGAACATCCTTCTCAGCGAGCACGTCGGCAATCTTGTGGCCCTCCGTGCCATGGTTCACCACGAGCCGGTAGCCGAACTCCTCAGCGAGCCGGATGGCCGTGGCGATGTCGTCGTGCCGGTGGCAGTGCTGGTCCCAGGCCAATTGGCCGTCGAGCACGTCGGCGAGGGTCTCCAGGGTGAGGTCGCGGGCGAAGGGTTCCCCCTTGCTCACCGCGTGCGCGCGTGCCTCGGCGTAGTTGCGTGCGCCGACGAAGGCGTCGCGCAGTACCGCCGCCACGCCGAGCCGCGTGGACGGCGTCTCCTTCTTCTCCCCGTACACGCGCTTCGGGTTCTCCCCGAGCGCAGACTTGACCGAGACGTCGGCCGAGATCACCTGCTCGTCCACCGTCCGTCCGCCCCAGGTCTTGATCGCGACGGTGCGCCCACCGATCGGATTTCCCGAGCCCGGCTTGATCACCGCTGCGGTCACCCCACCGGCGAGCGCGTCTCGGAAACCGACCTCGTCGATGTCGATCCCGTCCAGGGCCCGGAACCGGGCACCGTTCGGGGTGGTCATCTCGTTGGTGTCGTTACCGGACCAGCCCTCGCCGTCCTCGTGCACACCGAGGTGCGCATGGGCCTCGACGAACCCAGGCAGCACCCACCGGCCGGTCGCATCGATCACCTGTGCGCCGTCCGGCACCGGGACGTCAGCGCCTCCGACGGCGGAGATCACCCCGTCGGTGACCACGACCGTGCCGTTGTCGATCGGCGGGGCGTTGACAGGGACGACGTGGCCGCCAGTGACAGCAAGGACTCCAGGTGCGAGGTTCGTCATTCGTCCAGTGTGCCAACACCGACCGTCAGATGCCGCACGTGCGGCCACTGCTCGGCTGTGGTGACCCGGCGTCCGTCCACGAGCACCTCGATCCCGGGAATGTCGGACGGGCTCAGCTCGGCGTACTCAGGATGGTCGGCCTGCACGATGGCCGCCGCCGCCGGTTCCCCCAGGTGGTACGGGGTGAAGCCATAGGCGATGAGCTCGTCGTCGGAGAACATCGGGTCGTGCACGAGCACATAGGCACCGGCATCGCGCAGCGCAGCCACAGTAGCGAACACCCCGGAGAACGCGGTCTCCTTCACTCCCCCGCGGTATGCGGCACCGAGCACGACCACTCGCCGGCCGGCGAGTCCGCCCAGCGCCCCGTCGGCAAGACCCACGGTGTAGGCCGGCATCTGCATGTTCGCCTGCCGGGCAGTCCGCACCACGGTGGCCTCGGGATCGGTCCACAGGTACAGGCGAGGATAGACGGGGATGCAGTGGCCGCCGACGGCGATACCGGGCCGGTGGATGTGCGAGTAGGGCTGCGAGTTCGACGCATCGATCACCTGGTGCACGTCGATCCCGTTCGCGGCCGCGAAGGTGCCGAACTGGTTCGCCAAGGCGATGTTCACGTCACGGTAAGTGGTCTCGGCCAGTTTGGCCATCTCGGCTGCCTCGGCGCTCCCCAGGTCCCACACCCCGTTCGGACGGTCCAGATCGGGCCGTTCGTCGAAGGAGAGGACGGCCTCGTAGAACTCCCGGGCTCGCTCACCGCCGGCAGCCGAGAGGCCCCCGACGAGCTTCGGGTAGCGCCGCAGGTCGGCGAACACCCGGCCGGTGAGTACCCGCTCCGGGGAGAAGACGAGGTGGTAGTCCTCCCCTCGCGCAAGCCCGAGATCTCCTCGATCATTGGCTTCCACCGGGTTCGCGTAGTGCCCACGGGGAGCGTCGTCTCGTAGGAGACGAGAGTGCCGGGACTCAGGTGCTCGGCCAGAGAGCGGGTAGCCGAGTCCATCCAGCCGAAGTCCGGCTCCCAGGTCTCGTCGTCGACGAACAGCGGCACCACGATCACCACAGCATCGCTGCCCGGGACGGCGTCGCCATAGTCGGTGGTGGCACGCAGCCGACCGGTGGGCACCAGTGCGGTCAGCCGCTCCGCCAGGTACGCCTCACCGGGGAACGGCTCGGTGCCGGCGTTCACCAGATCGACCACCTGCGGGTTGACGTCGACACCGACCACATCGTGCCCCGCGTGGGCGAACTGGGCGGCCAGCGGCAGGCCGATCTTGCCTAGCCCGATGACGGTGATCTGCATGACTCTCCTTGTGCGTGCGCGGTCGCGAGCCGGATGGCGGCCGAGGCCCGCTGGGAGTCAGTCGGAGCCCCCGGGCTCGTTGGCCCCGACGATAGTAGCCATCTCGTCCGAGAGGAGGACGAGTCGTTCAAAGCCGTCCTCCAGGAGGGCCTGGTAGTCCTCGATGCTGGCCGCGGCCCATCGGGGCCGGGTGCAGAACAGGGCGCGCGCTTCCTCCGCCAGAGCCACGTGGTCAATCACACCGTCCGGATCGCGAGGCACCTGCGGCACCAAGAGCACCTCGAATGTGCGGACGTCGGGCACCGGTCGGTGCTGGGTGAGCAGGACGTTCACCTGCGGGACGAGGACAAGATCTGCCTCAAGGGGATCAGTGGACGAGACCAGAAGGCACTGGCCCGAGGCGGCGAGGTCGAGCGCCTCGGCGTGAATCTCGGGTCGCCGGGAATGACCCGCGAGCGCATCCTCCCGGTGCAGCACACCGACCGTCGCCGCCGTGCCGGCGTCCTCGACCGCCGCCTGCAGCGCGGCCACGCCGTCCGCCGTGCTCAGGTCAGCCAGCACGAGCAGGTCCAGGTGGAGGCGGGCGCGCGCTCCGTGTGCGCCGAGGAAGGACGCCGGGGCGGGGAAGGGCCGCTCGGAGTCGTCGCGCTGCACGAGATGATCGGTCGTGGCGTGCCAGTGTCGGAACTGGTCCCGGTAGATGAGCCGGTCCGGCGCGGTCCATTGGTAGCGAAAGTCCGACCGGGACAGCGTGCCGGCCCGCAGCCGGGTGATGGCCAGGGGCACCGGAACGTCTAGCACCGGTCCCCAGGCATGCTGGATCCGTTCGTAGAACTCGGAATCAGCACTCTTGCGTACCGGGTCGAACCCGCCGACGGCCTCCACCACGGCTCGGCGTACCATCAGCGACGAGGCGTTGCGCCGGCGAGCCGGATACCCGAGCCACTGATGGGTCAGATCATCTTTGGCGCGAATCGCGTCGCTGACGGATCCGGCCGCCTCCTCGTCTTTGCTCACGGCAGCGACCTGAGCCGCGATCCGTGCCGGATGCGACCAGTCGTCGGCGTCCTGGAACGTGATCAACTCGCCACGGGCAGCGTGCAGAGCGAGGTTCCGTGCCGCGTAAGTGCCGCCATTGCGTTCGGCCTGGATCACCCGGATCCGCGGGTCCAGCTCGCGGCATGCGTCGAACCAGTGTGCGCTCCCGGGGCCGGAGGCGTCGTCGACCATGAGGATCTCGAGGTTCTCGTGGGACTGCGCGAGGATCGAGCGCACCGAGGTGAGTAGCCCGGCATCCGGCCGGTAGCACGGCATGACCACCGTCACCAACGGCCCGTCGACGGCGGGTGGTCGCTCACAGGTCAGGCCGTCGTAGAGGGTCGGGGCATCGGGTGTGACGCTCGGTCCGGTAAGACCCGCCTTCGCGAACTCGGCACCGAGCAGTCGCTCCCACGCAGTCCGAACTCGGGCGCTGGGGAGTTCGGCGCCTGCGTGCACCTGGGCGTCCGCATCGAGACAGCCGAGCCACGGGTTGGTGCGGTCGACGGTCAGGTAGTGCCGGACGATGGGCGCGATCCGGGTCAGGGCCAGGTCCCGAACAGCGGCGTCCTGACCGGTGAGGAGCGCAAGCTGGGCGAGGAGCTGCTGACTCGGCGGGTCCAGCTGATCGGCACCGACTGTTTCCGCCAAGGTCAGGTAAGTCGCCAACGCGGCCTCCTGTGTCGCGCTACCGGTCGCCCAGACGGCAGCGAGAGCTGCCGTGACCTTGAGCCGCCGTCCGCTCGTGGCCTCGTCGGGCAGCTCCCGCTCGAGTGCACCCCGTAGCAGGGTGCGCGCGTCCCATCGACCTGCGGTCGCCACGCGGGCGAGCAGGTCCGGGACCGCTCGTGAGCCGGTGCGGATCGCCGCGTAGGCATAACCGAACGGTCGGCGCAGCACCTCCGAGTCCGGGACTCGAAGGACTGTTACCGACTGTTCACCCAGTCGTTGTACTAGCGACACTGTGACGCCCTCTGGTCGTGGTTATCTCCTTCGAGAACGCGCAAAGTTCCCGTCGTCAGAAGGGCCACGAATGAGTTCCGCGACGAGACTAACAGGCGAGGTGGGCCGATGAGATCGAAGAAGTACCAGATTGCCCTGGCAGCCCTGACGGCGCCGGCGCTCCTCACCGCGGTGTTCGCTCTGCTGGGGCACCCGTGGATCCCTGAGGTCGGTCTGGCGGCTCTGCTGCTGATGATCGCCGTCATCTCGCTCGACACGAACCGCCGCACCCGCTCCCGGTTCGCCGCGCGCACCAAGCCGGAGCCACGCGCCACTCCCGGTGTCTCCCCCGACGACCTGATGGGGACGGTCCGCCTGTTGCAGGCACAGTACGTCGGCCGGTTGGATCGCTCGCAGGCCGCCCTGGAGGAGGCGGCTGCCGCACTGCTGGCGGCCGCGGAACGACCCGCCGATTCCCCGGGTTCGCCCCACCCGGAAGCCGCGACGGCCCCCCGTCGCGACCCGCTGCACACCGCATGAGACAGGTCGCGGAACGCCGCCGTCGCGAGCTGACCACAGCCCGGGTACACGCCGATCACGCGGTGTTCGCGCAACGGGACCCGCGGGACCTGCCCACGACGTTGCTGCGCACCAAGTCGCTCGCCGGTCGGGAGATCCTCGCGCACCTGGCCAGCTTCGGTCACCTCAACGGCGTCGAGTTGGAGGCGTTCGCAGGGGGCACACCCGCTCGTCATGCCGTCTCGAACCGGCTCGACCCGACGTGGACGACCGAATATGCCCGAGTGCGGGCGCTGCAGCAGGGCTCGCCCGCCGACCACGAGGTGGCAGTGGCGCTCATGGCCACCGTGGAGCGGACATGGGGGCGCGCCGCACTCGGCGCCCACCTCGACCTCTACCTGCAGCTTCTGGTGCGGCTGCACCGACGCGAGGCCGCCGCTGAACTGCTCGGAGCCGCGGACCTCGATATCGACTCACAGCACCGTGCCGCCGCACTGACCGACCTACTGAACCCGTTCCTGCGGGGCGGTCCGGACGACATCGCGGCCTGGACCGCCTCTCTCTCCGAGGCAGTGTTGCGGCCAGGCGTGCCCAGCCTGAGTCTGCAGGACGCCCCCGGTTCGCCCTTCGACCGGTTGCAGGCCGTCACGGACACCGTGACACATGATCCGCACCGCATCACGGTGATCACGAGTTGTTTCAACCCCGGTCCCGAGCTGCTCACCACAGTTCGGTCCGTCATCGCCCAGACGTGGCAGAACTGGGAGATGCTGATCGTCGATGATGCCTCCGGCGCGGCGTCGACGCAGGTGCTGGCCGAGGTCGCCGCCCTGGATCCGAGGATCCGGGTGATCCGCAAGTCGATCAACGGCGGCACCTACCGTGCACGCAACACGGCACTGCGGCAGGCGACGGGCGACTTCGTCGTCACTGTCGATTCCGACGACTGGGTTCACCCCACCTATCTCGAGACAGGCGTTCGTCCGCTGTTGAAGGATCGAAGCCTGCTCGCGACCCGCGGGTGGGGTGTCCGGATCAGCGAGATGCTGGAGTTGACGCGACCCGGATACCGTCCGCTGATGACGGCGGCCCCGTCCCTGATGTTCCGCCTCGCCGAGGTCGTGGGCCGGATCGGGTTCTTCGACCCGGTGCGCAAGGCGGCGGACACGGAGTTCGCCCGCAGGTTGGAGGCGGCGTGCGGCAAGCGGATCAAGAGCCTGCCCCGTGCCGCCCTCACCTTCCTTCGCGGTGGTGAGACCACGCTCTCGGCCAGCGACTTCTCCGCCGGGTGGCGGCACACTTCGCGGCGCGCCTACCGCGGCGCGTACGAGGACTGGCACCGCAGGATCGCCGCCGGAAAGGCCGACCCCTTCCTCGAGCCGGACGGGCCTCGTCGCTTCCCCACACCACGACGCTGGTCCACTGGTCGCGCCCATCAGGTGGGGCCCCGACCAGTGCTGGACGTCGTCTTCGCTGGTGATTGGCGGCGGCATGGCGGACCGCAGAACTCGATGCTGGAGGAGATCGCCGCATGCCGCGCCGCCGGGATGCGGGTAGGTGTCATGCACTTGGAGGCCATGCGGTTCATGACCCGGCGGGATGACCCCCTGTGTGCTCCCTTGCGCGAACTCATCCGGGACGGCGCCGTGGAGTGGGTGCATGTGGACGACGACGTGGCCGTGCGGACTCTCGTGCTGCGCTACCCCCCGATCCTGCAGTATCCACCGGCAGTCAGTGGCGCGGTGCGGCCGGACAACCTGCTCATCGTGGCGAACCAGGCACCGTGCGAACCGGACGGGTCCGACCAGCGGTACGTCCCCCAGGACGTGACGGCGCATGCGACGGCCCTGTTCGAAACGGCGCCGAGGTGGGTGCCGCAGGGGCCGACGGTGCGGGAGTTGCTGACCGAAATGGATCCGGGCATCTCCCTCACTCCCTGGGACAGCCCTGGCCTCGTCGATGCCGAAACCTGGCATGTGCGCACGCCGCGACCAATCGGCGACCCCCCGGTGGTCGGCCGGTACTCGCGGGACACCGGTATCAAGTTCCCGGAAAGCGCCGAGCACTTGCTCACCGCCTATGGGTTCGGACCCGAGGTGGAGGTGCGGATGATGGGGGCGGCCAACACTGTGCGGCGGCTGCTGCGCGACGGAGGGCGCAGCGAGCGCCCGCCGAGCAACTGGACGCTGTTGCAGCACAAGGCCCGCGATGTGCGCGAGTTCCTCGCCGATCTGGACGTCTTCCTGTATCTGGACAATGCCCATGCCAACGAGGCCTTCGGGCGCGTGATCCTGGAGGCGGCCGCGAGTGGGGTGCTGACGATCGCGTCGCCCAAGCATCAGCCCACTTTCGGCGACGCCGTGCTCTACGCCGAACCGGAGGAGGCGGTAGCACTGACACGACGGTATCTGGCCGACCCGGAACTGTACGCCGAGCAGGTGCAGCGCTCACGGGCGCTCGTGGACGAACGCTTCTCGCACGCCTCGTTCGTTGCTCGCCTGCGCGAGCTCGCTACCGAACGGGCCGGCAGTGCGCGGCACGAAGGAAGTGCCGGGGCCGTCGAACGGGAAGCCACGGCCGAGGTAGCGCTGGAGCTGCATTTCGACGCTCGACGCCCCTGGCGGGACCCTGTGCTCATCGGAGCGCCAGAACTGGTGCTCCAGCAGGAGCGGGTGCGTTCCGACGCCGATGCCGGCCGGTGTGACACGGTCTACCTGATTAGCCGAGATCCCTGCGAACACCCTGGGGTGGCACTGGCGCCCGTCCTGCATCGCATCGACGACGACCAGGACGTGCGGCCGGAGGACCTGCCGGATGGCGCTGTCGCCGCCGTGATCGTGCGCGGCGCGCAGATCGAAGTGACGTCCCGGCCCCCGCTGTACTGGTCCGATCGACGCACCGAGGACGGCGCCCTCGTCGTGTGCGCGAGCTCCGGGGACGGAACCGGTCGCCACCTCCTCGATCGGCGCCCGGTTCGCCACACCGCCCCAATTCATGTCGTAGATGAGCTCGTCACGACCTGATCCTCGATACGCTGGCGAACCCGCGATCAGAAACTGAGGTGCGAAGTGCGACGACGTCGACTGCTCGAAGGTGGGGTCCTCGCCGCCGCTGTGGTGGGAGCCGTCGTCGTCATGGCCGTGGAGGGTGACCTGGGTGCGGCGCTGACCCTGCTGGCGGTGTCCGCAGTGCTGGCGGCGCTCCTGGAGCTGGACGGGCGGCATCGGCACGCGCTGCGCAGCCAGCTGGAGAGCATGCAGCAGCAGGTCGCGCGAGTGCGCGCCGACCAGCGCGCGGCCCGGGACGAGATTCGCCGCCTGCGTCGGCGGTTGGAAAAGCAGTTGCGCACGGAGCCGGGCCGCACGTTGACCCGCACGATCGAATCCTCGGTGGGGCAGATCTCCACCGAACTAGCGCAGACCCATCAGTTGGTGGAGGAGCATGCCGACCGCGCCCGCGCACGGCAGATCGAGTTGCGCCGGTCGTTGCGGGACCTCAAGCATGAGCCGCTCACGCAGCAGCAGTCGATGGCGCTGCTGCAGTCCTGGTTCACCCCGGACGCTCCGCTGCCGGCCGTCGGAGGGTGGGCGATGGAGCCGACGACGTTGGTGGAGATCGTTGACCTGATCACCCGGCTGCGTCCGACCACGGTAGTCGAGTGCGGCAGCGGCACCTCGACCATGTGGGTCACCCAGGCCCTGCGTCGCAACGGACATGGTCGCGTCGTCTCCTTGGATCACGATGGCGACTACGCCGCAGCGACTCGTGCGCATCTCGCCCGGCACGGCCTGGGCGCCTGGGCCGAGGTGAGGCATGCACCGTTAGTACCCACCGAGACCGATCATGGACCGCTCGACTGGTACAACGTAGACGCCGCCTCGCTCCCGCTGATCGACATGCTCGTCGTGGACGGCCCGCCCAAGGCGACCGGCGACCTCGCCCGCTACCCGGCGCTTCCGGTACTGGTGGAGCGTCTCGCCCCGGACGCCGTCATCGTGCTCGACGATGCCGACCGGGCGGGGGAACGTCGGATCGTCGAACTCTGGCAGGAGCAGCACGGGGTGCGATGGACGCAGAAGTTGGTCGGCCGCGCCCTGCTGCTTGGGCTCGGCGACACACCGCCTGCAGCTCGGTGACCCTCCGCCTCGGACGCAGGTCAGCGGGTGAGCGCCGAGGCCACCATCATCCGCAGCGGGGCCTCCCGCGCGAACAGTTGCGCGAGATCGCGGGTGATGATCGTCCGCGGGCGGCCGTGCCTCCGGCGTGCCACTGCCCGCGCGAGCAGCGCTGATGTGCTGACTCGTGGATCGAGGGTGGCGTCCAGGAGCCTGCGGTCGGCGAGCGAGAGCACCGCCTCGGCTCCGGGTGCAGCGCGGAGCAGGCGGCGCGCGATCCCGGCGAGCTCGCTGCGTTCGGTCTCGGTCCAGAACTCGGGGTCCTGCCGGTTCCAGACAGCGCCGAACAGGTGGATCCGTAGGTATTTCACCACCGCCGCACGGCGCTGCTCGAGGCTGAGCCGTTCGAACCAGGATGCCGCGAGGATGGTGCGCAGGAACTTCAGCTCCACGGCGATCGGACGCGGGGCGTAGGTGACCCGGTCGGTCGCGTCCTCACCGATCACGTACGGCGGGCCGGAGCGGTCGTAGGCGATCGTCCCCTGGAACCACAGTCGGGTGACGAAGCCGACGTCGCCGCCGACCTGGGCTCCCTCCTCCAGCCGCAGCCCGAGCCGCACGATCGCCTCGCGGGAGACGAGGCCGAGCGGAGCGCTGCGGTAGCAGAGCCGGTCCGCGACGCCGTCCAGGTCCCGCCGGCGCAGCGGCCGGGTGGGCGGGGTCGGCACGATCACCCGGTCCTCGCCACGTTCCAGGCGGGCGATCACGGCTTCGGCGCCGGTACGGCGGGCGAGCCAGAACCAGGAGGAGATGGCTCCGGGGGCGAGGGTGTCATCCGAGCCCATGATCGCCACATAGTCCCCGACGGCGGCCGCCATCCCGGCGTTGAACGGCCCGGAGGCGCTGCGATGGGAGTCCCGATGCTCCAGCCAGACCACCTGGTCCCGGTGGGCGGAATCCAGTAGTGGCCGGATCTGTGTGGCGGCGATGTTGTGGCACACCACCGTGAGCCGGACACCTTCGCCGTTGTGGTCGAGCACGGAGCGCACGGCCCGGGCGATCGGGCGCTCGGTGGAGTGCACCGCGATGACCACGTCCACGCCCGGGCGTACCTCGCCCTGCGCCTCGTCCCCGTCCGACGGCGATGCTGCGCTCCGGTCAGCGGCGTGCACGTGCGTAGGCCTCCAGATAGCCGTTCGTGACGTGCTCCGGTGAGAACCGGTCAGCCACGGTGGCTGCCACGTCACTCGCGTTCAGGTGCAGGGTGCGACGCTCGACGTCGATGACGGCATCTGCGTAGGCCT